>NZ_CP109485.1:9415000-9754448 GCF_035918235.1 Streptomyces sp. NBC_01445
GCCGGTCGGGAACACCGCCGCGACCCGGCCCGGCGGTCCGTTGATCCGGACCGCAAGACCGACTGTGCGCCGATGAAATTGGACCTGCAAGTCCAGTTTTCGCAGGGGCCCGGCCTACGCCTTGACCTCCGCGGGGGCGGCAGCCGGTTCCGTGCCCGCATCGACGGGCGTGGCGCGTACGGCCGGGATGACCGCCGCGATCAGCGCGGCCACGAGGGCGACGCCTCCACCGACCATCAGCGCCGTACGGAAACCGGCCTCGGAGCTGAAGCTGTAGCCGCCCATGGTGGTCGTCATCTGGGAAAGGATCACGCCGATCACCGCGGCGCCGACCGAGGTGCCTAGGGAGCGCATGAGCGTGTTGAAACCGTTGGCGGCAGCCGTCTCCGCGAGCGGCACCGAGCTCATGATGAGCGCGGGCATGGAACCGTAGGCGAGACCGACGCCGCTGTTGATGACCATGCACACCACCATGAGCCCCAGGCCGGACCCCATCAGTGCGAGCGACAGACCGTATCCGGCAGCGATCACCAGGACACCGCAGATGAGCGTGAACTTCGGGCCGCGGGCATCGGTGAGCTTCCCGCCGAGCGGGGAGACGATCATCATCATGATGCCGCCGGGCGCCATCCACAGGCCCGCCGCGAGCATCGACTGCCCCAGGCCGTAGCCGGTGGCCTCGGGGAACTGCAGCAGCTGCGGGATCACGAGCATGCTCGCGTACATACCGAAGCCGACGAAGACCGAGGCGACGTTCGTGAACAGCACGCGAGGCCGGGCGGTGGTGCGCAGGTCGATCAGCGGGTCCCGGGTGCGCGTCTCCCACCAGCCCCAGCCCAGCAGTACGAGGACGGCCGTGGCGAAGAGTACGAGCGTCGTCGCCGAGCCCCAGCCCCACTCCGCGCCCTTGGACACCGCGAGGAGGAGGCAGACCAGGCCGACGCCGAGGCCGAGCGCGCCGAGTGCGTCGAAGCGCTGACCCTTGGCGCTCGCCGGGACGTCGGGGATGAGGAACCAGATCAGCGCGGCGATCAGTACGGCAAGCACGGCCGAACCCCAGAACAGGACACGCCAGTTGGCGTACTGGGCCACCGCGGCGGCGATGGGCAGGCCGAGGCCGCCGCCGATGCCCATGGACGCGCTGACCAGGGCGATCGAGGAGCTGAGCTTCTCCTTCGCCACCACGTCCCGCAGGAGGGCGATACCCAGCGGCACCATCCCCATCCCCATGCCCTGCAGGCCGCGGCCGACGATCATCGGCACCACGGACGACGACAGCGCACAGACCACAGACCCCGCCATGAGCGGGACCGAGCATGCGAGCAGCATGCGGCGCTTGCCGACCAGGTCGCCGAGACGGCCGGTGACCGGCACGCATACGGCTCCCACCAGCAGCGTCACGGTGATGACCCAGGCGGCGTTCGACGAGGTGGTGTGAAGGATCTTGGGCAGCTCCGCGATGAGCGGCGTGACCAGGGTCTGCATGATCGCGGCGGTGGTGCCGGCGAAAGCCAGAGTGGCGACCACGCCGCCGGCGCGGGCCGTCGGCTGGGGGGCGTCCATCAGGGGACTCCTTGTGTGTCTGCGGGGTTCGGGAATCTGCGGGGCTTCGGCCGGGATACGGAGGGGATCGATGTGCATCGTACACATCGAATGTATGACGCACATTGTGTGGTGGCTACATCTGGCTGTGCGACGATTGGCGCGGGGGTGTGCACGGACGCGCGGTGCGACGCCGCGGGGAACGACAGCAGGAGGCGGCAGACGCATGGCCAGGCCCACGTACGAGCTCGAGTACGAGCAGATGCTCCTCAGTCGGCACGGACTCGTGCACCACAAAGGCGGGCGCCCCGAGAACGGCACTCTTGAGCGCAGCGCCTACATTCTGCTGAGCCGCATTCGCGTGCAGGGGCCCATGTCCATCGGTGAGCTCAGCGACGCCTTCGGGCTCGACGCCTCCACCCTGAACCGGCAGACCGCCGCCGCGATGCGCTCCGGGCTGGTGGAGCGCATCCCTGATCCCGACGGCGGCATGGCCCGCAAGTTCCGCATCACGGACAAGGGTGCGGCCGTCCTCGACGAGGAGCGCGATCACATCGTGGGCAGCCTGGACCGCGTCATGACCGACTGGGCGGACGAGGACATCGCGGCCTTCACCACCTACCTGAGGCGCTTCAACATGGACATCGAGCGACTGGGTGGCCGACCGTGGCCTCGGCCGTGAGATGTGCGCCGGCGATCCGGAGAAGCTGAGCCGGCGCGCGTGAGGCCGGGCGGGTGAGCTCGAGCCGCCGAGTTCGGCCGCTGAGTTCGGGCTCCCTGGGAAAGTGGGGCGTCGGGGGCGTCCCGGGAGACGTCTGCCGTTAGAATCCGCTCTCATGTCGAACCCTGACGAACTGCTCGTCGACATCGCCGTCATGGTGGAGTCCGGGCAGAGCAATCAGATGTCCCTGACTGTGGTCACCAGCGGCGCTGTGATCACCGGACGCCTCGCCCCCGAGGCCGTGTGGAGGCAACGCGTCTCGGAGGTCCTGACGGACTCGGACCACCTCGGCTCCTTCTCGGAGATCTTCACCTCCGACGGGAAGCCCGATGTGCGTAAGCGGGGCGAGACCGATGACGGCCCCGCACCCACTCATCTGCACTTCCATGTGGCCCGGATCCTCCAGGGCAGCGTCGGCATCCCCGAGACGGGCGGCATGTACCGCGTCGCGATCCAGGACGTGAGTGCCTGGACGGTGGGCGACTTCAGCTACTCCGACCACTGACGTTCAGCTGCCCGCAGCGCCGAGAACGCCCCGCACGCACCGTTCCACCTACCCCAAGAAGCCCGCTGTGGCCGTGACGAACCGGTACGCGTCGTCGAGCCACGGGTAGTGCCCGGCTCCGGGCTGGACGACGAGCTCGGCGTCCGGGAACAGGCGGGCGAACTCGGCCATGGTGCGCGGAGGCGCCCCGAGGTCGACCTCGCCGGCAAGCAGGAACACCGCAGACGTGAACCGCGCCAGCGCGGCGCGCGTCACATCCGGGTCGAATGCGCCGGGCGCGCCGTAGGCGGCCACGACCTCCACGTTCATCCGCTCGTCCCCGGCGGCCTGATGCGTCTGCGCCGTCTCGTCCCAACGGCCGTACGAGAAGGGGGCGATGGCCTTCCAGTGCTCGTCGGTCGCGTTGCCGGTGGCGACCCTCTCCAAGGCCTGGAACGCCGACAAGAACCACGGTTCGCCCCGGCGCAGTTGCGCGGTCTCGGTCCGCAGGTCGCCCGTGATCGTGAGGCCCACCGCCCGGACGCTCGGCGTGATCAGCGCGAGCTTGCCGACCCGTTCCGGATGGCGCCCCGCGTACAGGACGGCAAGATTCGCGCCACCGCAGTGCGCGAGCAGGTCCATCCGCTCCAGGCCGAGATGCTCGCGCAGGGCCTCGACGTCGTCGACGAGGCGGTCGCAGCGGTACGACGTCGGGTCCTCCGGTACGGCCGACAGGCCTGTGCCCCGAAGGTCGAGCCTGATCAACTGCCGGTGCGCGCTCAGGCCCCCGAGGTCGCCGAGGTATTCGGAGTCCGTCGGCCCACCTGGCAGGCAGATCAAGGGAGTTCCGTCACCGAGAGCACGGTACGCGAGCCGGGTGCCGTCGTGCGCGGTGAAGGTGGTGACGTCGTCGAGGTGGGGGAGTCGCATGGGTTCATAGCCTTTCGGGATGCCTGCGGGCACTCCCGGAGCCACCTGTGTCAGGTGAACCGCATCACCGCGCGGGAGGAGAGCACCCAGTCTGAAACAGCGTTGACGGGACTCACCTCCTCGATCGAAAACGTGCGTGCGACGCTATCAGTGGGCAGCTGCCTGCGGCGACCCATAAGGGCGACCCACAGAGACCCATAAGGCAGCCTTATGGGTCCATAGGTCCAACCCGACTACTAACTAAGGTTTGCCTTAGTTTAGGCTTCCCGTCGAGTGCCCATGCCACGAAGGGAACCTGATCATGCCTCGCCCTCTGCGGGTAGCCGTTGTGGGAGCCGGTCCTGCCGGTATCTACGCCGCTGACGCGCTGCTGAAATCCGCGGTGGCCGAAGACCCCGGTGTGTCCATCGACCTCTTCGAGCGGATGCCTGCGCCGTTCGGTCTGATCCGGTACGGCGTCGCACCGGACCACCCGCGGATCAAGGGCATCATCACGGCCCTGCACCAGGTCCTCGACAAGCCGCAGATCCGCCTGTTCGGCAACGTCGACTACCCGGGCGACATCAGCCTCGACGACCTGCGCTCGTTCTACGACGCGGTGATCTTCTCCACGGGCGCGACGGCCGACCGCGCGCTCGACATACCGGGCATCGACCTCGACGGCTCGTACGGCGCTGCCGACTTCGTCTCCTGGTACGACGGTCACCCGGACGTCCCGCGGACCTGGCCGCTCGAGGCGGAGAAGGTCGCGGTCCTGGGTGTCGGCAACGTCGCGCTCGACGTGGCCCGCATCCTGGCCAAGACGGCGGACGAGCTGCTGCCGACCGAGATCCCGCCGAACGTCTACGACGGCCTGAAGGCGAACAAGGCGCTGGAGGTCCACGTCTTCGGCCGCCGTGGTCCGGCGCAGGCGAAGTTCAGCCCGATGGAGCTGCGGGAGCTCGACCACTCCCCGAACATCGAGGTCATCGTCGACCCCGAGGACATCGACTACGACGACGGCTCGATCGCGACCCGGCGCGGCAACAAGCAGGCCGACATGGTGGCCAAGACGCTCGAGAACTGGGCCATCCGCGACGTCGGCACCCGGCCGCACAAGCTGTTCCTGCACTTCTTCGAGTCCCCGACCGAGATCCTCGGCGAGAACGGCGAGGTCACCGGCCTGCGCACCGAGCGGACCGCGCTCGACGGCACCGGCAACGTCAAGGGAACCGGCGAGTTCAAGGACTGGGACGTCAGGTCCGTGTACCGTGCTGTGGGCTACCTGTCCGACGAACTCCCCAAGCTGCCTTGGGACTTGGCTTCGGGCACCGTACCGGACAAGGGCGGCCGGGTGATCGAGGAGTCCGGCGAGCACCTTCAGTCGACGTACGTCACGGGCTGGATCCGGCGTGGTCCCGTGGGCCTGATCGGCCACACCAAGGGCGACGCCAACGAGACGGTCGCCAGCCTCCTGGACGACCGCGAGAACGGCCGTCTGAGCACGCCCTCCTCGCCCGACCCGGAGGCCGTGGACGCGTTCCTCGACGAGCGGAACGTGCGCTACACGACGTGGGACGGGTGGTACCGCCTTGACGCCGCGGAGAAGGCGCTGGGCGAGCCGGAAGGCCGTGAGCGCGTGAAGATCGTCGAGCGTGAGGACATGCTCAAGGCGAGCGGCGCGTAGCCCCTGGCGGCAGCGGTGCCTGCCGTCCTGGCAGGTGGTGGTCAGGAGTAGCTGCTCCAATGGCGTAGGGTGGTGTCTACCGACGCGGGGTGGAGCAGCTCGGTAGCTCGCTGGGCTCATAACCCAGAGGTCGCAGGTTCAAATCCTGTCCCCGCTACTGCCGACCAGGGCCCGGATCCAATGGATCCGGGCCCTGGTTCGTATCTGCGGCTCCTTGCGGCGCCGCCGCGGCGAGCGGGGGTCAGGGGTTCGAGGGCGCCGCCGCCGGGACGGGCTCCCCGATGATGCGGCTCGCCAGTTCGGCGGCCAGTTCGGGGACGCTGAGGCGCAGTTCGGCCTCCGCCGCGGCCCGTTCGGCCTCGATCACGGCCTGGCCGTCGGCGAGGAGCGCCTCGCGTTCGCGCAGTCCGTCCTCGCGGGCGGCGGCTATCAGCGCCGCACCCTCCTCGCGCGCCGCCTGCGTGACCCTGGCGGCGTCGCGACGGGCCTCGGCGAGCAGGGCCTGGGCGCCGACGTGCTCGGCGGAGGCTTCCGCATGGATCGCCTCGGCGCGCTCGAGGGCGCCTTCCGTACGGTCGGCGCGCTCGGCCAGCACCTGGTTGATGCGGGGAAGGAAGCGCTTGAACCAGAGGAAGACGACGGCGAAGAGGACGAGGGCCACTGCTAGGACTTCGATTTTTGCGTTGAGTGGTCCAAATTTCATCGGCAGAAGGTACATGTCCCCTGCCTACCTGCTCATGCGTGCCGGCCCAACGCTCATTTGCGTCAGATTTGGCGGGATGCCGTCTCTGGGACTCCGTGCGACACCGAATCGATGGCGTACCCGGTTCGTCAGCCGTGCCCGGTGCCGCGCGAACGGTCCGCTCCGGCCCGCGGACGCTGTGGTTCGCCCCGGCGCACGGAGCCGGGCGCCCGACGGGCCGGATGGTTGGCGTGCGCGGACGAGGTGAGCTGCCAGGGCACGCTCGTCACCATCACCCCGGGCGTGAACAGAAGGCGGCTTTTGAGCCAGAGCGCGGACTGATTGTGGAGCAGGTTCTCCCACCAGTGGCCGACCACGTACTCGGGGATGAAGACGGCGACGATGTCGCGAGGGCTGTCCCGGCGGATGGCGCGCACGTACTCGACGACGGGCCGCGTCACCTCGCGGTACGGGGAGTCGATGACCTTCAGCGGTACGTCGATGTCGTACTCGTCCCAGCTCTCGCGCAGGGCGGCGACTTCGTCGCGGTCGACCGACACGGTCAACGCCTCCAACTGGTCGGGGTGGGAGGCTCGCGCGTAGGCCAGGGCGCGCATCGTGGGTTTGTGCAGCCTGGAGACCAGGACGATCGCCAACACCCTTGAGGGGGAGGCGAGTTCTGCGTGCGGGTCCTCGACGGCCAGCTCGGCCGACGTCGCGTCGTAGTGACGGCGGATGCCGCGCATCATCAGCCACAGCACCGTAGCGGCGAGTACGGCCAGCCAGGCGCCCTCGGTGAACTTCGTGACGAGCACGATCACCAGGACGAGGCCGGTGACGCACGCGCCGACGGCGTTGATGGCCCGGGTCGAATGGTGGCGGCGGCGCACCACGGGGTCGTGCTCGGTGGCCAGCTCCTGGTTCCAGTGCCGGACCATGCCCAGCTGGGAAAGGGTGAACGAGGTGAACACACCCAGGATGTAGAGGTGGATGAGGCTGGTGACGCTGGCCTTGAAGCCCCAGAGCAGCGCTGCGGCGACGACGGCCAGCGCGAGGATGCCGTTGGAGAAGGCCAGCCGATCGCCCCGGTTGTGCAACTGGTGCGGCAGGTAACGGTCCTTGGCGAGGATCGAGGCCAGCATCGGGAAGCCGTTGAACGCGGTGTTCGCGGCCAGGATCAGGACCAGAGCGGTGGCGGCCTGGATGAAGAAGAAGCCGACGCTGTGCTCACCGCCGAACACGGCTGCCGCCACCTGCGCGATGACCGTGCGCTGCGTGTAGCTCCCGCAGTCCCCGTCGAGTCCCGTCAGCCGGCATGCGTCGTCCGTGACGTGCACCTTGGAGATCAGCGCGAGCGTCGTGACACCGACGAACATGGCGATGGCGATGCCCCCCATGGCCACCAACGTGGCGGCGGCGTTCTTCGACTTGGGTTTGCGGAAGGCCGGTACGCCGTTGGAGATCGCCTCCACACCGGTCAGTGCCGTACACCCCGAGGAGAAGGCGCGCAGGACGAGCATCACCAGGGCCAGGCCCGCGAGATGTGCGTCGGACTTCTGGGGAGCGATGCCGTACGCGGCGGTCTCGGCGACCGGCGCGTCCCCCAGGGCGTACCGGATCAGCCCGGTGATCACCATGATCAGTACGCCGCCGATGAAGAGGTACGTGGGTGCGGCGAAGGCGTGGCCGGACTCGCGGACGCCGCGCAGATTCATCGCGGTGAGAAGGGCGACGAAGCCGACGGCCAGCAGGACGCGGTAGTCGTTCAGCGCCGGGAGCGCCGAGATGATGTTGTCCACGCCGGAGGCGACGGACACCGCCACCGTCATCACGTAGTCGACGAGCAGCGAGGCGGCGACCACAAGGCCGGCCGACGGCCCGAGGTTGGTGGACGCGACCTCGTAGGAGCCGCCGCCGCTCGGATACGCGTACACGACCTGGCGGTACGAGAGCACGACCACCGTCATCAGCGCCACCACCGCCCCGGCGATCCAAGGCGTGAAATGCAGATAGGCGAGTCCGCCCAGGGTGAGGACGAGCAGGATCTCCTGGGTCGCGTACGCCACCGACGAGAGCGGGTCGGAGGCGAAGATCGGCAGGGCGAGGCGCTTGGGGAGCAGAGTCCCGCCCAGCTCCTCGCTGCGCATGGCGCGGCCGATCACCAGGCGTTTGACCAGAGCGGGCACGTTGAACACTGCGTGAGCGTATGGCGGACCGTGCCGCCGTTCGAGCCTGCGGACGTGTCGGCGGGCCGGGGTACACAAATGGTCCTACGGTCCGGGGGAGACCAGCCGGTCTCTTGGGCGTGGGTCTTCACCGTCGCCTCGCTGAGCGTCAGCACTTCGCGCTCGCGCGGTCTGAGGACGGCAAGGTCGCGGTGGACGGCGGGGGTTGAGGGGGAGGAATCCTCCGGCGGCGAGCGCCGCGTAGCCGTAGGGGCCGAGGTCGACGGTCCTCCTGCACATCCGCGAGCGGCGCCGCGGCGCGCCTGACCATCGCCAAGGTGCCGCACGACGAGTGGTTCGCCACGGGCGGCAAGGCGCTGTCAGGGGCTGGCGTGCCCCTGGAGCGCGTGTGCGAGGCCGTGCTCGGCGTCGTCGGTCAGGGCGCGGTGGTACGCGGTGTCGTACGCGCTGTCGCCGGCCGCCTTGCGGGCCTGCTGCTCCCACTGGTCGCGGATCTCGGACAGCTCCGGGGTGCCGCGATTCGGGTGGCCGAGCATGCGCCAGTAGGCGTGGCCTGTGCCGGAGGTGCGGGCGGCTTCGACTCCGTTGCCCTGGGCCGCGTTCGCGCCGGTGAGCAGGTCGAGGCCGAGGGCGATCCCGAGGTTGTCGTTGAGGTTGTGCTTGCTGGTGAGCATGGCTCGGGCGTGGATCTCGGCCTCGTGCGGGCGGCCCTGGAGGAGGTTGATGAAGGCGAGTTGGTGGTCCGCGTAGGACCGCGCCCAGTGTTCGCCGTACTCGTGGCTGAGCCGGCGCAGGCTGGTGGCCTTCTCGTGCGCCTCGTCGAGCCGGCCGAGCGCGGAGAGGGCGAAGGCCCTGATCACCAGGCAGCAGAGCTGCGGGGCGCCGGTCGGCGGGGTGCTGGCGTGGGTGTTCAGGGCGTGCTCACTCACGTCGTACGCGTCCTGCGGGTGCCCCGTCATGAGATGCGTGAGGCCGAGGGTGTGGGCGGCGAAGAGTACGGACTCAGGCGTGTCGTCCTCCTGCGCGGCGAGGGCGCACCGCTCGCCGACCCGCAGGGCGGTCTGGTGGTCGCCCTGCAGGGTGAGGGTGATGCCGAGCGCCCACAGGGCGCGGGTGCGGGACGGACCCCGGGGCGTGTCCAGCCTCAGGGCGCGTTCCAGATAGTCACGCGACTCGTGCAGGTGTCCGCAGCAGGGCCAGAACAGGCCCGTGCGCCCCGCCATTTCGACGGCCGTGTCGGCGTTCGTGGTGAACAGGTGGTCGAGCGCGGCGCGTACGTCGGCGTGACTGTCGGAGATCCGGGTGTACCAGGCGACCTGCCGGTCACTGAGCCAGCCGGCCTCGGCCTGCTCGACGATCCCGGCGAAATGCGCGGCGTGGCGCCCGGCCAGGGTGCGCTGCTCGCCGAGTTCGTCGAGCCACAGGGCGCCGTACTCGCGCACCGTGTCGAGCATCCGGAACCGGGTGCCGTCCCGTTGCAGGACCGACTGGTCGGCGAGCCGTTCAAGGATCTTGGGGATCTCGTCCGTGCCGAGGGGCCCGCCGGCGCAGACGGACCGGGCGTCCGCCTCGTCGACGGGGCCGTGGAAGACGGAGAGCCTGGCCCACACGAGGCGTTCGAGAGGGGCGCACAGCTCGTGGCTCCAGCCGATCGCGGTGCGCAGGGCGCGGTGGCGCTTGGGCCAGATCGTGTCGTCGACGAGGGTGTCCAGGCGTGAGGTCAGCCGCCCGGCGATCTCGTCGAGACTGTTCTCGCGCAGCCGCGCGCAGGCCAGCTCGACGGCCAGGGGGATGCCTTCGAGGCGGCGGCAGATACGGGCGATCGTCTCGGCGGCGCCGGGGGAGTCGAGCGGGACGTCGGGCGCGGCCGTGGCGCACCGATCGCGGAACAGGAGCTCCGCCTCGTCGCAGCCGCCCTCGTCGTCGCCCGTGGAGAGGGGGGCCACCTCGATGCAGTGCTCTTCCCGGACGGCGAGAGGCTTCCTGCTCGTGGCGAGGACAGTCAGGTTCGGGGCGGCGGTGAGGAGTTCGGTCACCAGCTCCCAGCAGGCGTCGAGGACGCGCTCGCAGCAGTCGAGGACGAGGAGGACGCGCCGCCCGGCCAGCCATTCGCTCAGCGCGTCGATGGGTGCGCGCGGATTGTGGTCCAGGAGACCGACGGCGTCGCAGACCGTGGCGGTGAACAGACGGTCGTCGTAGAGATGGGAGACGTCGGCCCACCAGGCCCCGTCCGCGTACGCGCCCCGTACCTCCTCGGCGGCGCGCAGCGCGAGGCGGCTCTTTCCGACACCGCCGCTGCCGGTGAGGGTGACCAGCCGGTGTTCTTTCAATGCCCGTCCGACAGCGGCCAGTTCGCTGTCGCGGCCGACGAAACTGGTCGTCATGACGGGAAGGTTGCCTACCACGCGCCCATCCTCCCGTGCGGCTGCTCCCGGCCGTACCCCCTCGCGAGAAACGGTCAAGAACGATCAGTTTCAGTCGCTGACCGGTCGGCCGGAGCCCGGGCCGGGCCCCGGGCCTGTGGGGCCGCGCCTGGCGCTCCAGGCCGACCGGTCGCCGCGGGCGCGGCCGGGGATCAGCCGCTGACGGACGCCGAGCCGGTCTCGATGTGGCCTGTGTAGCGGCGGGACCACGTCGTGTCCGTGCTGGACGTGATCGTGAAGTCGTACCAGCCCTTCTGGTTCGCCACGGCGTTGAAGAAGTCCTCCGTCGAGCCACCGGCGGGGACCGTGTAGTTCCACGGGCCGTCCGAGCGGTAGTTGTTCGACGTGATGGTGAACTGTGCCGACGCGGAGCCCGAGTTGGTCATCTTGAACCAGATGGCCGTCTTGCCGGTGCCGGACTCGACGGCGTACCGGGCGGCGACCTCGATCGCCTTGCCCGCCTTCGTGGCGTCGCCCTTGAAGCGGCGCAGGAAGCGGTTCGGCCCGGCCATCGTGATGTCGTACGCGCCCGACCCGGAGCCCGCGCCGATGTTGAAGAAGTCCGTGGCCGTGCCGCCCGCGTCGACCGTGTACTGCCACGGCGTCGTGTCGCGGTAGGCGTTCGGGTGGATGGAGAGGTGGGCGGCGCTGCGTGCCGGGGAGCCCTGGTTCGCCATGGAGAACCAGGCGAGGATCTTGCCGCCGGCGCCGAACTCGAAGTGGTTGAGGTTTCCGTTCGGCTGGTAGGGCAGGGCGCGCGCGGGGCGGGTGCCGGCCTCCTGCGTGGGCAGGGCGTTCGTCTGCGGCGCGGGGTTGGGCAGCGGGCCACAGGTGTTGTACCCGATGACCTTGGTGGCGGGCAGGCCGGACGGCATGCCGTACACGGGACTGGCGAAGTCGAACACACCGGTCAGGTCACCGGTGACCTTGCGGCGCCACGCGCTGATGTTGGGGCAGGTCGCCGGGGTGCCGAGGGCGGTCGTCCAGGTCTCCATGAACCGCAGCACGGAGGTGTGGTCGAAAACCTCCGACGAGACCCAACCACCCCTGGTCCAGGGAGACATGACCACCATCGGCACGCGGAAGCCGAGACCGAAGGGGGTTCCGTCGAGGAACTCGCCGGCCGTACCGGCGGGCGGCGACGGCGGCGGTACGTGGTCGAAGAAGCCGTCGTTCTCGTCGTAGTTGAGGAAGAGGACGGTCGAGTCGAAGACCTCGGGGGAGGCCGCCAGGGCGCGGTAGACCAGGTCCACGAAGTGGGCTCCGTCGCCGGGCGGGGCATACGGGTGCTCGGAGAACGCCTGGTTGGCGACGACCCAGGAGACCTGGGGAAGCTTGCCGGCCAGCGCGTCCGCCTTGATCGCGGCGGCGATGTCGTCGGGCGTGGAACCGGTCACGGCCGGGACGGAGCCCATGCCGCGGTCGTGCAGTGGGTCGCCAGGCTTGGCGGCGGCGAACTTCGAGAAGTACGCGAGACCGTTGTCGCCGTAGTTGTCATTGGCATTCTGGTAGACTTTCCAGCTCACGCCGGCCCGCTGGAGGGCCTCGGCGTACGTCTCCCAGCTCAGCCCCGACTCGTCGCCGCCGTCGTGGCTGGAGTCGTCGACCTTGCCGCTCCACAGGTAGGTGCGGTTGGGCCCGGTGGCGCTGAGAGTGGAGCTGAAGTAGGCGTCACAGACGGTGTAGTTGTCGGCCAGCGCGTAGTGGAACGGTATGTCGTCGCGGTCCAGGTAGCCGAGGCTGCGGACGTTGCCGACACCGGCGACCCAATGGTCGAGCCGGCCCTTGTTCCACGCGGAGTGCTGCGAGGACCAGCTGTGCGGCAGGTCGCCGTTGCACTGGGCGAGCGTCTCGCCGTCCACGCCGCCCGCGGCCGGGGTGGAGCTGAGTTTCCACGGGTACTGGCGGCCCAGCCCGCTCGGCTGGTTGAACACGGGCTGCCCGCCGGAGAGCGTGATGCCGCTGCGGTCGCCGAACCCGCGGACGCCCTTGAGGCGGCCGAAGTAGTGGTCGAAGCTGCGGTTCTCCTGCATGAGGATCACCACGTGCTTGACGTCCTTGACGGTGCCCGTGGCGGCTGCGTCCGCTCTGGTGGCGGGCAGCGCGGCGCCGGCCGCGATCCCGGCGCCCAGTGCGACAAAGCCTCTGCGGCTGATCGGTGTCATCGGTTCACCCTTGTCTCACGCGTACGTCCGAACACAACGGGCGCAAGAGTGCCGACATTTAATGGTCTGGGGCTAGACCTCTACATGGTCGAGTTTTTGAAACCTCCCCCAGCTAAGGGGGATTCCTAGCTCACGTCGCCTGATCCCCGGCGGGGATACAGGTCTTACACGATCAGCACTAGCCGGGACAGAGACCAGCCCGGACGAGCATCACACGAGCTGAGTTTTTATCCCGAGGTCGGGACACCCCGCACGTGGTGCACGTATACGTTCGTTCCCAGAGAGGCAGCGCGTGCTTGGTTCTCGCTCCGCAGTCTGCGCAGTCCATCGTGGTGTGCGCCGGGTGCACCAGGTGCACACACCGGCCGTGCTTACGGCCCATCTCGACCAGGGCTGTCTTCGTCGCGCCGATCGCCGCGTCAGCGGCCTTCTTGGCCATGGTGGACTTCGCGAGGAACTTCGGCCGGAAGTCCTCCACGGCCAGGGCGTCATGGTCGCGGACGACCTTTTTGGCCCACTTGCGGGCGGTGTCCTGACGCTGCCGGGCCACCTTCTTGTGCAGCTTCGCCGTCTGCCGCTTCGCCTCGCGGTAGCCCTTCGATCCGGCGTGTCCACGCTTCGGCTTACGCCGGGACATCATCCGCTGATAGTGCGCCAAGCGCTGGGCGGCGTTCTTCCCGTGCTGCGGGTGGGCAAGGTCGTGGTCATCGCTGGTGGTGGTCGCGGTCTCCTTCACACCCCAGTCGATCCCGATCACCCGGCCGGTTCCCGGCAGCGTCTCGGTCATGCTCGCCACGACGAACGACGCGTACCAAGCTCCGGTGCTGTCGCGGTAGACGCGGACGCTGGAGGGTGGCTTAGGGAGGGCACGCGACCACACGACCGTCACGGCGATGCCGCCTGCCAAGTGCAGGCGGCCGTCCTTGAGCCGAAAACCCCGCTGGGTGTAGTTCAACGACAAGTCGTCCTGGTGCTTCTTCTTGTACTTGGGCATCCCGGCCCGCTGCCGCATCGGCACAGCGGCCTTGATGTCCTTCAGCGCCTTCGCCCGCGACTTCGCGAAATCGCGTATCACCTGCTGCTGAACAACGCTGGAGCCTTCGCGCAGCCAGCCCATACAGGCACGCGCCTGGGTCAGCATCTTGTCCAGCCGGGCCGGACCGCACTTCTCGTTCTCGGCGTGCGCCCTCTTCGAGCGAGCGCAGCACTCATTCCACACCCACCGGCACCGCGCCCATTCCGCTTCGAGGGCGCCCGTCGCGGTGGACGACACACGAAGGCGGAGGGTGTATCGGGCATGCCCACACCTGCCGTCTCCTGCGCCGCGGTCGTCATGAACAGCAACCTATCCGGGAGGACTGACAATTGAGAGCTCAGATCCAATATGGGCTGCCCCACCACCACGGCGGGTGCACGCCGATCCGCCCTGCCGGCGAATCGGCTTCTCCTGCCCCGCTCCACAGGAGTCCGACTCCTCCCCGACCTGAGGCCCGGGGCGTCCTCGGAGGAATCCGGTGAACACCGGGTTCCGGTGGTCGCCGGCCGGACGCGGTCAGGGAGTGGAAGGGCTGTCGGACGCCGGTACCGCTATGACGAGGGCGTCGACCGCGAGGGCTCCTTCCGGTGAGACGCGGACCGGGTTGAGCTCGATCTCGCCGAGGTCGCCACGGTCGACGATCAGCTGGGAGACGGCTACGACGACTGCCGCCAGGGCGTCGACATCGACAGGACGGCTGCCGCGCCAGCCGGCCAGCAGCGGCCATGACCGGAGCCGGCGGATCATCTCGCGGGCGGTGTCGTGGGAGCACGGAGCCAGCTCGAGAGCGAGATCCTGGGTGAGCTCGGCCTGCACTCCGCCGGCGCCGACCACGACGACCGGGCCGAACGACGGGTCCCGCCGGGCGGCGACGATCACCTCGACCACATCCGTGCGCCGGTCCATCTCCTCGACCACATAGCCGTGAGACCCCAGCCGCGCCACCATGTCGTCGTAGGCGGCGCCGAGCGCGGCGGCATCGTGGAGTTCGGTCGCGACGCCGCCGTGCTCCGTCTTGTGCTCCAGCCAGTCGGCTTTGAGGACGACCGGAGCCGAGAGGGACCGCATCGCCGCACGGGGATCGGGCGTGCCCGGCGCGATGCCGACCGCGGCGGGGAACGGGACGCCCGCATCGGCCAACAGCTCTCGGGCGGCCGAATATCCGGCACCCGGCGCGACTCGATGCTTCGCGGCGGACGCATGCGGTACGCGCGGACGGGATGCCTGAGTGAAGCGGTGCGCGGTCTCCACCGCCCGCAGGGCCGCCTCGATGTCGGTGAAGGTCGGCACTCCGGCCGAGCGCAACTCGCTTACGGTATTGGTGTGTTCGGCCATCGAGTGGACGACGATGGGTAGCGCGCGCTCGGCGGCCAGTGAGCCGATGGCCCGCGCGACCTCCGACTCGGCCGCCTGATGTCCGGGGATGTCGCGGCCGTAGCTGCCGAAGTAGCCGGTCAGGACCACGGCGTCGGTGACCGAGGTATCGGCGAGTACCGCCGGAGTCGACGCGTACGTGGAGACGTCCTCCTCACCCGCACCGGCGAGGTCGACAGGGTTCGCGACCGCGGCGTGCGGCGGCAGCTGGGCCGCCAGGCGCTCCTGGACCTCCGGGGAGAACTCGACGACGGTCAGGCCGAGCCGGGACGCGGTGTCCGCGGCGACGGCCCCTTGTCCGCCACTGTCGGCCACGATCGCGACCCTGCGCCCTCGCACAGGCGCGGACCGGAGCAACAGCGTCGCTGTGTCGACGAGTTGGACCGGAGACTCGACGCGTACCGCACCGACCGTCCGGCAGGCGGCATCCACGACGTCGATGCCCGATGTCATGGAGCCGGTGTGCGAACGGGCCGCCTGCCGAGCGGCCTTGCTGGCGCCGACCGTCAGCAGGAGCACCGGCTTGCCCGCATCGCGCAGGCGGTCAAGGGCGTCCAGGAGCCGCTCGCCGTCGCCGAAACTCTCCAGATAGACCGCGACGACGCGGGTGGCTTCATGGTGGGCCAGGTCGGCGAGCAGTTCGGCGGCGCCCACGTCGAGCTGGCTGCCGACGGAGACGAACCTGGAGACGCCGATGCCGGCGCTCGCAGCCATCCCTGCGATCTCCAGGCCCAGCTGTCCGCTCTGCGACACGATCGCGAGGCTGCCGGGCGCGAACCGGCCCCAGGCCAGCTCCAGTTCGCCCGACGCGTCGTAGAGACCGAGGCAGTTCGGACCGAGCAGCCGGGTCGCGCTCGCCGCTATCACGTCAACGATCGCGGCCTCGTCCTCGACGCCCGCTGTGATCGCGAGCAGACCGGGCACGCCGAGAGCGACGGCATCTCGGACTCCGGAGGCGAGGGCGGAGGCGGGGACGGCGAAGGCGACCAGATCGGGGACCTCGGGCAGCGCGTCGAGGCTCGGGTGGCTGCGGCGGTCGAGGACCTCGCCGCCGCGCATGTTGACCAGGTGCACGCGGCGCCGGTGCGCGCCCGCGATGGCGCCGCGGGCGAGCCAGTGGCCCCACTTGGCCGGGTTGTCGGTGGCGCCGACGACGGCGACCGACTCCGGGGCGCGGAAGACGTCGAGAGTGGTCATGACTTCGCGAGCGCCCTGGAGATGACCAGCCGCTGGATGTCGGAGGTGCCTTCCTCGATCTCCTCGAGTTTCGCGTCGCGCATCCACTTCTCGGCCAGGAACTCCTGCGAGTAGCCCCAGCCGCCCAGCGTCTGCACGGCGGCCCACGTGTTGAACATGGCGTTCTCCGAGCCGGTCAGCTTCGCCATCGCCGACTCCGCGGTGACCTTCTCGCCCTGGTCGAAGAGGCGTGCCGCGCGCATCGTCACCAGGTGGGCGGTGTCGGCGCGGGTCGCCATGTCGGCGAGCCGGAACGCGACCGCCTGGTGCTCGATGATGGGCACGCCGAACTGCACGCGCTCCTGGGCGTACTCCACGGCCAGATCCAGCGCGGCCCGGCACAGGCCCGCGCAGGACGCACCGATCAGGATGCGTGAGGCGTCGAAGGTGCGCATCAGGCCCAGGAAGCCCTGTCCCTCGGCGCCGAGCCGGTCGGCCGCGGGGACCCGTACGTTGTCGAGGAACACCTCGGCGTTGACGATGGCGCGCTGCCCCATCTTGCGCATCGGCCTGCCCACGGTCAGTCCGGGCGTGTCCCGGTCGATGACGAACGCGGTCACGCCGCGCGCCCGGAGCGACGGGTCGACCGTGGCGAACACGACGAACCACTGTGCGTAGGGGGCGTTGGAGATCCAGGCCTTCTGGCCGCTGAGCACATAGTGATCGCCGTCGCGCACCGCGCGCGTGCGGATGCCGGCGGCGTCCGAACCGTGGTCGGGTTCGGTGACGGCGAGGGCGGTCAACGGGGGAGTGTCGGTGGTGAGCGGCCGCAGCCACCGCTCCTTCTGTGCCTGCGTGCCGAGTTCGAGAATGGGATCGGCGAAGAAGCCGCTGGAGGTGAGCAGATTGCCGATGGCGATGTCGCCGTGGCACAGCTCCTGCTGTACGAGCACCTGCGTGACCATGTCGGTCACTCCGCCGCCGCCGAACTCCGCCGGGATCATGAAAGCGGCCAGGCCTGTCCTTGCGGCCTTGTCCCACAGGTCCAGCGGTGACTCGGTCCGGGCGTCGTCGACGGCGCGGGCGCGGGGGCGGATCTCGGCGGCGGCGAAGTCGCGGGCGAGCCGGATGAAGTCGTGCTGCTCGGCGGAGAGGCCGAGCGCGTCGCGTACGGGGTAGGGCATGGCGAACTCCGTGGTGGGAGGGCTACTGAGGGGCTGTGACGTTCAGCGGGAGATGCGCTCGTGCGGGGGCCGGTGCTCGGCGACGGCGGCGGTCTCCTTCGGCGCCCCGGTGAAGAACCGCGGTGCGATGCGCCCGTAGGCCAGCATCAGCAGGTAGCCGAGGAGGAGCGTCCCGACGCCGATGATGAAGACTCCGCCGACGCGCCAGTGGGGTGCGAAGGGGAGGGTCCAGGACGTGTAGCTGTTCACCGGGTCCCAGTCGTTCTTCAGGCTCCACAGCCCGGCCGCGACGAGGGTCAGGCCGCCGATCGCGGGCAGGGTGAGGCGCAGCCAGAAGTCGGCGGCGCTGCGCCGCCATTGGGTGCGGTGGGCCCAGGCCGAGGTGAGGCCCGTGAGGCCGTAGTAGAACGCGATCATGAGCCCGCAGGAGGACACGGCGTCGCCGATGACCTGGCCGTGGCTCAGGAAGTTCATGACGACGTAGCAGACCGCTCCCGCGACTCCGGTGGCGATGGTGCTGAACTGCGGGATGGAGTAACGCGGGTGGACTTTGGCGAAGACGCGCGGCGCGGCTCCGCGGCCGCCCATCGCCAGGAGCGTGCGCCCCAGGGAGAGCACGGTCGTCTCGGTGGACGCGGCTGCGGAGGACAGCACCATCAGGACGAGCAGATGCCACAGGAAGGACCCGAAGCCGCTGTCGCCGAAGACGGCCTTGCCGATGGCGGAGAAGACGTCACCGAAGTTGTCGGGGTTGCCGAGCCCCGTGCCGGTCGTGCCGGTGCCGGCGAAGGCCAGGGTCGCCACGGTCGAGACGAGGTGGAGCACGAGCAGCATGACCGTGGAGGAGACGGCGGCGACGCCGGGTGTCCGGTGCCGGTCGGTGGTCTCTTCGTTGACGGTGAGCGCGGTCTCCCAGCCCCAGTAGATGAAGAGCATCAGGACGAGGCCGCTGACGAATGCGCTGGGTGAGGAGATTTCGAACGGGTTGAGCCAGGACCAGTGCGGATGCCGTGCGCCGGCACCGGCGTTCCCCGTGTAGACGCGTACGAGGGCGACCACCGAGAAGACCGCGAGCATCGCGAACTCGAGGAAGAGCAGGGCGCGTTGGACGGCGGCGGCCACTTCGATGCCGCGGTAGCAGACGGCCGTCATCAGGGCGATCCAGCCGAGTCCCGCCAGGAGGACCCAGGGGCTGGACGGGTCGGAGCCGATGCCTTTCGCGCCGAAGAGGATGAAGACGTACTGGCCGGCGACCTGGGCCAGGCTCGCCATCACCAGGGTGAACGAGGTGATGATGGCCCAGCCGCCCATGAAGCCGACGCGTGGGCCGAGGACACGGGTGGCCCAGGTGAAGATGGTTCCGCAGTCCGGCTCCTGGCGGTTGAGAGCGGCGTAGCCGAAGGAGACGAAGAGGATCGGGACGAACGCGAGCACGACGATCGACGGCGCCTGGAAGCCGACGAAGGCGACGATGAACGCGAGGGTCGCGGCGAGGCTGTAGGCGGGGGCGGCGGACGCCACCGAGAGGATCAGGCTCGTGGTCATGCCGAGCGCACCGGTGCGCAGGCCCTTTTCCCGCGAGCTGTCGGGTGCGGCATCCGAAGTGGTGTCAGGTGACGTTGCCATGGGCGGACCCCCTGTCCGGGGTGGGTGGCGAATCGCAAGATTGATGCGTGGGTCAATGATGCTGGCGGTGCAGGGCGTGTCAAGGCTTCCGGACGGATTCATCGCAACGATTGACTGATGGATCAGTCTTGCGACATGCTCTGCGGCCATGTGGGAACAGACCGAAATGGACCTGGTCGAATCCGAGGTGGTCGTCGTGGGCGGCGGCTACGCGGGACTGGCCGCAGCTCTTCAACTCCATGACCAGGGCGTCGACTTCACCCTCGTCGAGGCCGCCGACCGCGTGGGCGGCCGCGTGCTCACCGAGACCCGGCCCGCCGGCGTGACGCTCGATCACGGCGGCCAGTGGGTCGGCCCGACCCAGACACACCTGCTCGCCCTCGCGGACCGCTTCGGCTGCGCCACCTTCCCGACCTGGGAGACCGGCAAGCACGTCGAGGTGTGGCACGACGGCGGCACCGTCCCCTACATCGGCGCGGCACCGGCCGACGGCCCCGGCATCGCGGAGTACACCCGCGTCAGCGAAGTCCTCGACGAACTCGCCGGGACCGTGGACACCCGACAGCCCTGGCGCACACCCCGGTTCGCCGAGTGGGACGCCCAGACGGCCGAGTCGTTCTTCCGCGCGCAGACCGACGACGCGGACGCCCGGCGCCGCCTGGCACTCGCCGTGCAGGGTCTGTGGTGCGCGGAGCCGTACGAGATCTCCCTGTTCCATGTGCTGTTCTACATGGCCGCCGCCGGCGGGTACGAGCAGCTCATGGAGACGCGGGGCTGCGCCCAGGACAGCCGCTTCGTCACCGGAGCCGCCGGCCCGGCCCGCGCCGTCGCCGACCTCCTCGGCCGGCGCGTCCGGCCAGGTGAGCAGGTCCAGTCGATCGAGTACGACGAGGAAGGCGTCCGCGTCCGGACCGCGTCCACCGTGTTCGAGGCCCGCAGGGTCATCGTCGCGCTGCCCCCACAGGCGGTCCGCACCATCCGCTTCACCCCGGGGCTCCCCGTCAGCAGGGACGGCTGGCTGTCCCACAGCCCGATGGGGCGCGTCGCCAAGGTCCACGCGGTGTACGACTCCCCGTTCTGGCGGGCCGCCGGACTCTCGGGCGTCGCCACGCTCTACGACGACGGACCGGTGGGCGTCGTCTTCGACAACTCCCCCCACGACGCCTCCCGGGGCGTCCTCGTCGGATTCGTGTACGGCGACCGGGTCACCGACTGGAGCGACCTCGACGATGCCGGCCGCCGTGAGGCCGTACTGGCGAGCTTCACCACCGTCGTCGGGGAGGAGGCGGCACGTCCGCTCGACTACACGGAGAAGATCTGGTCGCGGGACACCTTCGCGAAGGGCGGCTACGAGGCGTACGTGACTCCCGGCGGCTGGACGGGATACGGGCGGCGCGGCTGGCGGAAACCCACCGGGACCGTGCACTGGGCCGGAACCGAGACGGCTAGTCTGTGGAACGGCTACATCGACGGTGCCATTTCGTCGGGCCTGCGAGCGGCCGACGAGGTCGTGTCGGCACTCTCATCGCAAGCGGAAGGCTGAACGGGCCCAGCGCAATGACGTCGATCCAAGGCGGGGCGGGGGACATCGCGGACGGCACCGCGACCCTGGCGGACCGGGCGCGGCTCGTGGTGCTCTCGGCGCCCATCAGCCAGCGGGAGTTCGCCGACCGAGTGGGCATGGATCCCACCGCCCTGTCCAAGGCCCTGCGCGGCAACCGCCGCCTCCAGGACCACGAGGTCGCCGCGATCGCGCAGGTCGGCAAGGTGTCGCAGCGGTATCTGCGCACCGGTGCGGGAAGGCCGCCCGCCACGGGTGGCGGGCAGGCCGTGCGCCGCCGCGCCGACGCCGTGGACGCCGACCTGCGCCGCGCCCAGATCCTGGAAGCCACCGCCCGCCTCATCGCCCGCCGCGGGTTCCACAAGGTACGGGTCGCCGACATCGCCCGCGCGTGCGGCACCAGCACCGGCACGGTCCACTACCACTTCCCGACGAAGGATCACGCCCTGCGGGCCGCGCTCGTCTTCTACGCCGACCGCTTCCACGCGCGCCTCGAAGAGGAGTTCAGGACGGCCGACACCACCGTGGAGAAGCTGCGCCGGCTGATCGAGGTGCAGCTGACGACCACCGAAGAGGACGCCGACGAATGGTCGGTGTGGGTGCAGTCGTGGAACGAGGCCATCCTCGACCCGACGCTCAGGGAAGGGCAGAAGGGCGTCCACGTCCGCTGGCGCGAGATCGTGCTCGACCTGCTGCGGACCTGCCAGCGGGAGGGGATGGCGCAGGGTGCGGACGCGGAGGCCATGGCCAGCCGCTTCACCAGCATGGTCGACGGCATGGCCATCCAGGTCCTCGCGGGGACGGGCGACATGGACGCGGCGCGGATGCGCGAGCTGTTGCTCGATGCCTTCGAGCCGTACATCACCCTGCGCCGGCGGTAGTTGACGCACCGCCCGCACCTCGGGCCTCATGCCCTCAACTGCCGTCGGCGGCCCGCTCGATCGCTGCGACGACCGCCTCCACCGCGGTGTCGTAGACAGCCTTCTGGCTGACAGATCTGAGCTGGTCGATATGGGCCCGCGTGGCAGCCTCGTAAGGTCCCTGTCTAGACCAGATCGAGGGACAGCTCGCACCACACCGTCTTGCCGTTGCCGCGGGGTTCGACGCCCCAGGCGGTGGCGAGTTCCTCGATGAGCATGATGCCGCGGCCGGAGGTGGCACGTTCGGGCGCGGCCCGGCGGCGGGGCGACGCGGTCGACGTGTCGCTGACGGCCAGACGCAGGCCCCGGCCACTGTGCAGTACCGGTCTGGCCGTCAGCGTGGCACTGCCGTCGGTGTGCACCAGGGCGTTGGTGGCGAGTTCGCAGGCGAGGAGTTCCGCCGTGTCACTGAGAGCCTCCAGCGACCAGCTCTGCAGCGCCTCGCGCAACGCGATCCGCGCGTTGCGCAGAGCGTCGGGATCGGTGGGGGAGATGACCGCCTCCATACGCGGTGCCGGGGTCGCCTTCCCCCGGGACCGGTGCAGCACCAGGAGGGCCACGTCGTCCTCCTCGCCCGTGAAGGGGGCCATGGCGTCCAGCAGATGGTCGGCGAGTGCGTCGGGCGGCCCCGGCCCCGCCTCCAGCGCGGCGAGGAGCCGCCCACGCCCCTGGTCGATGTCCTCGGCGCGCGACTCGATGAGCCCGTCCGTGCACAGCACCAGAGTCGAGCCGGGTTCGACGACCGTCTCGAAGACCGGGTACGCGGGCTGGCCACCGGGCGTGTTGAGACCGAGGGGCAGGCCGCCGGGGATGTCGAGCCAGGCACAGCTTCCGTCGGGGGCACGCAGAACGGGCTCCGGATGGCCCGCGCGCACCACCGAGGTCATCCCGGTGAGCGGATCGACGAGGGCCATGAGACAGGTGGCGAACCGGTCGGTGTCGAGTTCGGCGAGGAAGGCGGAGGCGCGCGCCATGGCCGTGGACGGCGGATGCCCCTCTGCGGCGTACGCGCGCAGAGCGATGCGCAACTGCCCCATCACGGCGGCGGCCGTCACATCGTGGCCCTGCACATCGCCGACGACGACGGCGATCCGCCCGTCGGGCAGCGTCAGCGCGTCGTACCAGTCGCCACCGATGCCGCCCCGGGCGCGCGTGGGCCGGTAACGGGTCGCGAGGTCCACGCCGGGCACGTGCGGCAGGATCCCGGGGAGCATCGCCGTCTGCAGCCCCGCGGCGAGCTCGTGCTCCTGGTCGTAGAGCAGCGCCCGCTGGAGCGACTGCGCGATGACCTTGCCGAGCGCCGTCAGCACGGTCCGCTCCTCCGGCGGGAAACTCGCCCGCCCTTCGTATGTCAGCCCGACGGCACCTATCGGGGTGTCCTGCGCGATCAGCGGCAGATACACCGCTGCCGCGGCGTCCGGGAACTGCGACAGGTACGGCGTCAGCGCCGGAAAGCGGGCGATGAAGTCCAGCCTGTTCGTCACGAACACCGCCTCGCGTTTGCGCGCCGCCTCCGTCAGCGGCAGCGGCTCACTGAGACGGGCCAGGTGGAAGTCCTGGATGAGGCCCTCGTGGACTCCGTTGGAGCCCACCAGCTCCATGCGGCCGTTGTCGATCAGGCCGAGGATGATGCTGGAGGCGCCTATCTGCTCCATCAGGCGCGAGTCGGTGAGGGCC
This sequence comes from Streptomyces sp. NBC_01445, assembly GCF_035918235.1. Classification (NCBI taxonomy): domain Bacteria; kingdom Bacillati; phylum Actinomycetota; class Actinomycetes; order Kitasatosporales; family Streptomycetaceae; genus Streptomyces; species Streptomyces sp. NBC_01445. Next base: position 9,438,354 of record NZ_CP109485.1, read on the forward strand.
TCCGCGACGTCTTCCACGGTGACGGTCGGCACGAGCGCGTCACTGACGTGGACGACGACGTCGGACGGCCGTCGCTGGTCCTCCCGGGCCTGCCGCAGCAGCTCGGTCTGGTCCACCGCCCGCAGCTCCTGGCTCGCGTCGCGGATGATCCCGATGACCCGCACCGGACGGTTGTGCTCGTCCCGGACGATGTGGCCCTGCGTGTGTGTCCACTGCAGCCGCCCGTCGGGGTGCCGCACCCGGAAGTAGAGGCTGAATCCGGAGCGCTCCCGCAGAGCCCTGTCCACCAGCTCCTGGATGGCAGGCAGCTCACTGGGCACGATCCGCTCACCCAGCGTGGCCAGCCGGCCGTCGAACTCGCCGGGCCGGAACCCGATGACGGCCAGGCCCCCGTCGTCGTACTGCATCAGTCCGGAGGCCACGTCCCACGAGAACGTGCCCATGCCGTTGACCGCCAGGGCGAGGTGGGCGTCGGCCTCGGGATCACTCTGCGTGTCGGGCACGCCCCTCGGTTCGAAGGAGTGATCCATGAAACCTCCTGGCCCGTACACCCTCGGTAACCGTGGGCGCGCCGATTCACGGCTGCGCTGGGCGTGGCCACGTTCTCATTCTGCGCGGAATCGCGGAGGGGCGCCTGTCCGGCGCCGGGCCCCGGTGCGCGCGGGCCGTCACCTGGTGGGGCGCCTGCGCCTGCGCCGGACAGCCTTGAGGATGAAGGGCACGCAGGCAAGACCGAGGAGGGCGACGGCCGCTCCCAGGTGACGGGTGAGGCCGGACGACGCGTCCTTGGACGTGGTGGAAGTCTGCGCGGCGACGGCACCGTGATGGGCCGGCTCGGAGCGATGTGAAGGGGCGTGCGAGGCCGGCCCTCGCTCCAGACTCGCCCTCACGGCGCCTGGAGCGGCCTCGAAACCCCAGTCCAGGAGTTCGCGGCTCTCTTCATAGACGGCGTTGGAAGACGTGTCCTGCGGGTTCATGACGGTGACCAGGATCGTGCGGTTGTCTTGGGTCGCGGCGGCGACAAGCGTGTTGCCGGCCTCGGACGTGTATCCGTTCTTCACGCCGATCAGCCCCGGATAGGGCTCCACGCCGTGGGATCCGACCAGGAGACGGTTGGTGTTCTGGATGCCGAAGGAGTCGGGGCCGCCCACGGCCGGGAACTGGGCCGACTTCGTGGAGCAGTAGCGACGGAAGTCCGGGTTCTGCAACCCCGCCTTCGCGAACAGCGACAGGTCGTACGCGGATGAGTACTGCCCCGGGGTGTCGAAGCCGTCGGGCGTGCGCACCGAGGTGTCGTGCGCGCCGAGCCGGTTCGCGGTGGCCTGCATCTGAGCGAGTGTGAGATCCAGTCCGCCGTTCAGTCTGGCGAGCGTCTGCACCGCGTCGTTGCCGGAGCTGAGGAACACACCGCGCCAGAGGTCGCCGACGGTGTAGCTGGTTCCTTCGTGCACGCCGACGAGACTGCTGCCGGGAGCCACGTCGGCGATGTCGGCGGTGACGGCCGTGTGCTCGGTGGCAGCGGGCAACTTCGGCAACAGAGCCAACGCGAACAGCGTCTTGAGGGTGCTGGCCGGCGGCAGGCGAAGGTGCGGCGCCTTGGCGGCCAGCAGCTTGCCGGTACCGATGTCGGTCACCGTCCAGGACAGGGCCGACAGCTCCGGCGCGTCCGACGTCCCCGGCGCGGTCTGGATCTGACCGCTCACGCCATCGGAGCGCGGCACCGCGGCCGCGACGCCGCCGACCGGGCCGACCACGATCGCCGCACCGGCGACGGAGGCGACAACTGACTTGGTAATACAGGGGTAAAAGCCTACGAATCGTGCCATGGCGGCAACTTAGGATCGTTGCTCTCCTGCTGCCATCGCACTTACGCCATCCGGCGGGGGCCGGAAGGCTCCATGTGACATCGAGTGGTTATCGCCTCGGTCTCCCAGCGCGGAGACCGTCGGCGTGTCATGAGAGCGCTGTCCCGAGGGTGTTGTGCAACATGCCTCGGCGACCTGCGAGACTTTCCCACGTGAGTCATTCCCGCCGCCCACTGGGCACCGGACCGAGCCGCGACCAGGTCTCCGAGCCTGCGCGCGCCGCACGAGGCCGCACGGCTGCGGAGCGAGCAGGCGCTGCCCCGCAACCACTCGACCCCTTCCCCGACCCGGACCTCGCCGACGACGCGGACCTCACGGACTCCGGCCGGCGCCGTCTCGGCGCCGGCCCGTGGTCGCGGCAGGACCACCCGGACGCGTAGACCGATCCGCCTCGGCTCCCGGACGTGCTTACGGCTTGCGGGCGAGGCCGCCGTGTTCGGCGACGAGTTCAGGGGCCGGAGAGGCCGACTCGGGGCGCCAGAACGGCACCGATACCACGCCGGGTTCCAGGAGTTCGAGGCCGTCGAAGAACGCCGTGATCTCGTCGACCGGGCGCAGGAAGTAGGGGACGGCGCCGGAGCTGTTGTAACCGTCCTGGGCCTGCTCGAAGCCGGCGTCGAAGCCGCGCGACCCGTCGTTGATGGAGAGGTAGCTGCCCGACGGCAGTCCGTCCATCAGCCGCTTGACGATGGTCCGCGCCTGCTCGTAGTCGCCCATGTGGCCGAGGATGTTGCTGAGGATCAGGGCCGTCGGGCGGGTGAAGTCCAGCGTTTCGGCGGCCGCCGCGAGGATGCGGTCGGGGTCGGACAGGTTCGCGTCGACGTAGGCGGTCGCACCTTCGGGGGTCGAGGTGAGGAGCGCGCGGGCGTGCGCGAGGACCATCGGGTCGTGGTCGACGTACACGATCTTGGTCTCGGGGGCGAGCCGCTGGGCGACTTCGTGGGTGTTGTCCCCGGTCGGCAGGCCGGTCCCGACGTCCAGGAACTGACGGATGCCGGCCTCGGTGACCAGGTACGAGATGTTGCGGCGGAGGAAGGCGCGGCTGCTTCGGGCGATGGTGGAGATCCCGGGGAACACGGCGCTGTACGCGTCGCCCGCCTCCTCGTCGACCGGGTAGTTGTCCTTTCCGCCCAGCCAGTAGTTCCAGATCCGGGCCGAATGCGGAACGGACGTGTCGATCTTCTGGTGAGCCGCAGCTCCGGGCGTCGTCGCGTCGTCCGTCATGGGTACCGTCCGTCTTCCAACCGAGGCGTGAACTGCTTCCACGGCATAACTTACGTCCCAACAATCGTGGCACGCACACCAGTTCACGCGATCGGTCACGAGAGTTGATGACACTCACAGTCGCCGGACGCGCAGCACGCCGGTCAGCATCGGGAGGGTGAACTCGCCGTGGGCGGTCTCCGGTCTGCTCGTAAGGAATGCGCGGATCGGATCGAGCGTGGTCTCCCGTTCCTGTTCCGGCATGACGAGCACTCCCGCCTTGGTCGCGAACGTCGCGACGAGGGAGTCGGCGGTCCGGCGCTGCCCGTGCGGGAACTCGGTCTGCTCAGGGGAGCCGAACCGGGCGACCAGGCCGGCCCTTGGAAGGTGTGCGCCGGCCGTCTCGGCGCGCCAACTGCTGCGTGTGTCCCGCGGCCCGATGGCCGCGCTCCCACTGACGCGCTCAAGTTGGGCAACCCAGTCGACCTGGTTGTCGAATACGTTCCACAAGCCCGCCAGCACGCCACCGGGTGCGAGGACTCTGGCAATCTCGGGTCCCGCGACGTCCATGTCGAACCAGTGCATGGCGTTGCCGGCCACGACGGCATCGACGGACGCGTCAGGCAGCGGTACGGCCTCAGCGCTACCCGGCAAGGCGCGGACAGTCGGCAGCGCGCGGCCCAACTCGGTCAGCATCGCCGGGTCGGGTTCGACCGCGATGACCTCGGCGCCCAGCGCGACCAGCGCGGCAGTCAGCTTGCCCGTTCCGGCGCCGAGGTCGAGCACTCGGAGGCCCGGCGCGGGCTCGAGCGCCCAACGCACCGCGGCCTGCGCGTAGTCCGGGCGGTGCTCGGCGTATGCGGGTGCCGCCGCACCGAACGACGAGCTGTGCAGTAGCCGTTCGTTCTGTTCCACATGGTGACCGTAGCTGTGCCGCGCTGTCCGTGTTCCCCCTTTTGGACTTGCGACGGCGGCGGACGCGCAGCGCCTTCGCGGACAACCTCGGCGGACGGCTTCAGCTGTCAGCGGTTGAAGTGGTGCAACGTGTCGTCGAGTTGCGCGGGAGTGAGCGCGGGGGAGGGGAGTGGAGGCGACGGCGGTGCGGCGCGGAGGCTGTCGCAGAGGAGCGCGAGGGGGCGGTGCCAGGCGTCGGCGGTGGTCGCTGTGGTGAGCGCGGGGACCGCGCGGCCGAGCGCGGCGAGGGCGAACAGGACGTCCTCGGTGGTGACATCGGGGCGGACGGTGCCCTGGTCGCGACCGCGTTCGAGGAGGAGTTCCACGGTGCGGTGGTTGTGGGCGTGTACGGCCTCCAGCGACTCGACGCCCTCCAGGTGGGTCGTCATGAGGTCGTTCGTACCGCGGTCGGTGGCCAGGACGGTGAAGACGGCCTGGAGGTAGCCGGTCAGCCCCGTCCAGGCGTCGTCGGTGGACCGGGCGCGTTCGCCGGCGTCCATCGTGCCGGCCAACTGGTCGCGGAAGACCGCGTCGACGAGTGCGGCGCGGTGGGGAAAGTGCCGGTAGAGGGTGGCGTTTCCCACGCCCGCGCGACGGGCGATCACGTCCAGCGGCGCGCTCAGGCCCTGTTCGGTGAACACCTCGTGGGCGGCGTCGATCAGAAGGTCCCTGTTGCGCCGGGCGTCTCGGCGGCGGACGGGTGCGCCTGCGCCCGCACCGCCCTTGCCGCTGCCGGTGCCGCTGCCGGTGTCCGCGGTCCCGTTCGGGTGGTCCGTTCTGTCTGTCATCCTCATCGCCCTTCACGGTACCGGGGAGTACTCCCCGGTACTGATGCTATCGTCGAAGCGAGAAACGGGGAGTACTCCCCATTTATGGCATCGAGGGGGTTGCGGCATGAGCGACAGAGGCGACAGGGGCGGCACGGCGCTGGTCCTCGGCGGTGGCGGACCCGTGGGCGGCGCCTGGATGACGGGCGTGCTGGCAGGGCTCGCCGACGCGGGGATCGACCTCCTGCGTGCCGACCTGGTCATCGGCACGTCGGCGGGCGCGATCTTCGGTGCCCGTATGGCCTGTGGCGAATCCGCTCGGGAGTTGTACGAGCGGCAGCTGGCCCGAGCCGATCAGATCGACCTGCCGGTCACCACCACCCAGACCCTGCGATTTCTCCGGGCTGCACTCGGCTCCCGTGACTCGCAGCGGTCCGTACAGCGGCTTGGGCGAGCCGCGCTCGCCGTTCGGACAGCACCCGAATCAGACGTCCGCCGCACCATCGCGGCCCTGCTGCGGGATGCCACCGGCTGGCCCGCGAACACCGACCTGCGGATCACGGCAATCGACGCGCACACCGGGTCACTCGGGACGTTCGATGCCGCCGGACAGGTCACGCTCGCGGAAGCGGTCGCGGCGAGTTGCGCTGTCCCCGTTGTCTGGCCACCGGCGTCGGCGGCCGGGCGCCGCTGGATCGACGGTGGCAGCCGCGCCACGGCCAACATCCATCTGGCCAGTGGCTACCGGCGGGTCCTGGCCGTCGCTCCGTTGGCCACCGCGCCGGGCCCGCACCCGAGCGCCCAGCAGCAGGCGGCCGAACTCGGGGCCGCGGGAGCCGACATCGTGTTGGTGTCCCCGGACCGTGCCGCCCGTCGCGCCATGGGACGCAACATGACCGCCGACACGCGCAGGCCCGCCGCCGCCCGCGCCGGCCATGCCCAGGCCACGGCGCTCGCGGAAACGGTGACCCGTCTGTGGAAGGGATGACGAGGATGCAGCAGCCACCCACCCTCGCCGACCATGCCCCGAAAGGCCACGACACGGCCGCAGACCCCTTCCCCGTATACGCGGCCCTACGGGCCAAGGGTCCCGTGCACCGTGTCCTCGTCCCGGGGAGCGGCGAGGCGTGGCTGGTCGTCACGCGTGACGCGGCGCGCGCCGCGTTGACCGATCCGCGCCTGCGCAACGACATCCGGCACTCGGCCTCCTGGCGCGACGACGGGGGACACGCCATCGGGCGCAACATGCTCCAGACCGATCCACCCCAGCACACCCGCCTCCGCCGCCTGGTCGCGGGCCACTTCACTCCGGGTCGCATCACCGCCCTGCGCCCGCGGATCGAAGCCATGGCCGCCGACCTGCTGGCCGAACTCCCGCGCCACGGGACCGCCGACCTGGTCAGCGCCTACGCACTGCCGCTGCCGGTCACCGTGATCTGCGACCTCCTCGGCATCCCGGCGTCCGACCACGCCGTGTTCCACGCCTGGTCCAACGCGCTGGTCATGCCGGCGAACCCCGAGCAGGCGGTCGCAGCAGCCACCGAACTGACCGTGTATCTGGCCGAGTTGATCGACCACAAGCGCCGTACACCGGACTCCGGCCTGCTCAGCGTCCTCGCCGCCACCGACACCGCGGCCGTTGACGCCCCGCCGGCCACCGAAGAACTGCTCGGCATGGCCTTCCTGCTCCTTGTCGCGGGCCACGAGACCACCGTCAATCTCATCTCCGGCACGCTCCACGCCCTGCTCACCCACCCGGACCAGCTCGACCTCCTCAGAGCCGAACCTGAGCTGACGGGTGCGGCCATCGAGGAATCGCTCCGCTACAACTCACCCGTACACGCAAGCGCGTTCCGCTTCGCCGCCGAACCACTCGACATCGCCGGAGCGCGCATCCCCGCGGGCGACGCCGTACTCGTCTCCCTCGCCGCCGCTTCCCGGGACCCACTGCACTTCCCCGACCCGGGCCGGTTCGACATCCGCCGGGCGCCCAACAGCCACCTCGGCTTCGGCCACGGCCTCCACCACTGCCTGGGCGCGCCCCTGGCCCGCACCGAAGCCACCATCGCCCTCAGCCTGCTCCTCCAGGACCGCCCCGCCCTCGCGTTCGCGACGGACCCGGCCACCCTCACGTGGCGCACCAGCACCCTGCTCAGAGGCCTGACCGAACTGCCCCTGCGCGTCGGCTGAGAACGGGGACGGCCGGTCACGACCCCACCGCCCCGCGACGTCCGCCGATCCTTCCCATGTCACAGACGGCCGCCCCGTCTCGTCTCAGGTGTGAGGGGTCGAATCGGAAGCGAGAGGGTGATGGTTGTGCGGGTATTCGTGGCAGGCGGGACCGGGGTCCTGGGGCGGCGGCTGGTGCCGCAGCTCGTGGCCCGGGGGCACCAGGTGACGGCTACGACGACGGGCGTGGCCAAACGGGGCCTGCTCGAGGAGCTGGGCGCCGAGGCTGTCGTGATGGACGGGCTGGACGCGGCGTCGGTCGGTGAGGCCGTGGCGAAGGCCCGGCCGGACGTGATCGTGCACCAGATGACCGCGATCGCCGGCAAGCCCGACATCAAGCACATGGACCGCTGGTTCGCGACCACCAACCGGTTGCGCACCGAGGGGACGGAGCACCTGCTGGCCGCCGCCGAAGCGACCGGCGTGGCCCACTTCGTAGCGCAGAGCTACGCCGCCTGGAACGGCGTCCGCGAGGGCGGCTGGGTGAAGACCGAGGAGGACGCGCTCGACCTGATGACGGGGACGGCGGCCGGCCCGGGCATGGAGGCGATCCGCCACGTCGAGGATGCCGTCCTCCGAGTCGGCGGCGCGGCCCTGCGCTACGGCGGGCTGTACGGACCTGGCGCGACCGACGACCAGGTCGAGCTGGTGCTCAAGCGGCAGTTCCCGCTCGTCGGTGGCGGCACCGGCTACAGCTCGTGGGTGCATCTCGACGACGCGGCGAGCGCCACCGTCCTGGCCGTGGAGCAGAAGGTGAGGGGTGTGTTCAACATCGTCGACGACGAACCCGCCCCAGCCGGCGAGTGGCTGCCGTACCTGGCCCAGTGCGCGGGCGCGAAGCCTCCCCTGCGGGTTCCCAAGTGGCTGGCCCGTCTCGTGGCCGGAGAGGTCGCGGTGCGGATGATGACCGAGGGGCGCGGCTTCTCCAACGCCAAGGCCAAGCGGGAACTCGGCTGGGAACTGCGCCATCCGTCCTGGCGGCAGGGCTTCCGGGAGAGCCTCGCGTGATCCGGACGGAGGAGGGTCCCCCGACGTGTCAGCGGCCCTAGGGTGAGGCCACCAGCATTTCGAAACCAGCCCGGTCGCAGTAGGCGGTCACCCTGACTGCGCTGTAGTGAATGTGGTGGACCACGGCCTCCTCGGTGTCACGCAGGATGTGACTGCCCTTCGTGTCCAGGTGCTCCCGGTCCAGTACCTTCGCCGCGTCGACAACCATCTGAGCCGATACGGAGTCGACGTCATGCGTGGCGTCGTCCTGCTGCCACTGGCCGAACTGGGCGCAGAACCGCTGTTGTTGGGCCGCCGCCTTTTTGGGATCCGTGCTGTCGCCGAACGAGCATCCGCCGGTCAGGCCCAAGCAGAGCGCCACCACCGCTGCCGCTGTCACAGCCGCCACCCGTCCGGAATGAGATCCACCCAGCCGTCCCCGCACCGTAAGCCCCCCAAGCCGTCCCACCGGCGTGGCTCGCCCTGGATGTGGGCTCCACGGACGGGATACTGATCTCTTCGACAGACCGGGCAGCATAATCGCACAGCGATCGCCCCGACCTACCTCGGACTCAGACCTGACCTGAGGGCTCAGACCTCAGACCTACCTCGGACCCGGACTGACCCCGGCTCACCCCAGACTCACAGGAGAGAACGCCCCGATGCCCATCTACGCTGTGACCTACACCTACACCGACGACTCCGCGGCCCGCGGCGAGCTCCACCCCGCCCACCGGGAGTTCCTCGGCACGCTCGTCGAGCAGGGGATCAACCTCGCCTCGGGCCCCATCGTCGCCGGGGACGTCCCCGGCGCGCTGCTCCTGTTCCGCGCCTCCGACAAGCAGGCAGCGCTGGCAGCCACGGACAAGGACCCGTTCCGCGTGCAGGGACTCGTCAGCGATGTCTCGGTCCAGGAGTGGAAGCCGGTACTCGGACCGCTCGCCGACCAGCTGGCCTGACGTCGTGCGTGGCCGCCACCGACTGGGGTGGCGGCTGGGCCACACTCACTGGCCCAGTGTGATCCGGGCGGCCACGGGCAGATGGTCGCTGCCGGTTTCGGGCAGCGTACGGATCTGGGTGACCGTCGCCGAGCGGGCCATCACCTGGTCGATCCGTGCCACCGGGAAGGCGGCAGGGAAGCTGAACGCGAATCCGCGCTCCGCCGTGTTCATGCTTGAGGTCAGCGGGGCCAACCCGCGGTCGTCGACCGTGCTGTTGAGGTCGCCCAGCAGGATCACCGGCTTCACCTTCTCGGCAGCGACGGCCTGTCCCAGCACGCAGGCGCTCTCGTCGCGCCACGTGGAGCCGAGGCCGCTCGCCCCGACGCGGACCGAGGGCAGATGCGCAACGTACACGGCGATCTCGCCGCGCGGCGCGTGGACCACGGCGCGCAGCCCACGCTCCCAACTCTCCCTAATCCCACGGGGTTTGATGTCCACCAGCCGGGCGTCGGTCAGTGGATGCTTCGACCAGAGTCCGACCGTACCCCGGACCGCGTGGTACGGATACCGCGGGGCCAGCGTCCTGTCGTAGACGGGCCGCGCCGCCGGGAGCAGCTCCTCCAACGCGATGAGGTCGGGCCCGGCGTCGGCCAGGGCGCGGGCTGTGCCCGCCGGGTCGGTGTTCACGTCACTGACGTTGTGCTGCACCACGACCAGGTCGTGTGCGCCAGGTGTCTTCCCCGGCAACAGCAGCCCGCCGCAGAGGTACGTCCATGCCGCCACGGGCAGGAGCAGGGCCACCAGCGCTGCGGCCGAACGGCGCACCAGCGCCAGGAGGAACAGCACCACGACCACCAGGCCGAGCCAGGGCAGGAACTGCTCCAGCAGACTGCCCAGGTGCCCCACGGAGTTGGGCACGGCCCGGTGGAACGCCAACAGTCCGGCCGTCACCACGGCGAGCGCAGCGAGCACACGCCCGCGTGCCCAGGCCGAACGATCCCACTTCACCCTGGGCGTCCCATCTGCTTCCCCGCACCGCTCACCCTGTTCCCCCGCACCACTCACGACCGTGTCGCGGTCCCGCACTCCGCATCGTCGGCGCCCTGCATGCGCGCCTCCATCGACGTGCTCCGGTCGTACGGGTCGACCTCGGGGCCGGATCCCGGGCCGGACGCCGCGCGCGCGGAGGGGAACTCCGGGACGTAGAAACCGGTGTCGTTGTCGCAGCCGCCGTTGGCGGTGTCCGACTTGTAGGAGACGAGGGAGAACGTCCCCGGCTCGGTGATCACCTTCGCCGGGTCGTCCCAGCTCATCACCACCTCGCGGCGCACGATCGTGCGCGCGACCTCGTCCCTTCCCTCCGCGGCGTGCGCGACCGGATAGACGTACGTGACGTCGGTGGTCACCTCGACAGCACCGCGCTTGCCCTCCCGGTACGTGATCCGCCCGCGCGTCTTGACCACGTCCCCGACGAGACGCACCTTCTCCGTCGCGAAACGGCTGAACAGCAGCAGAGGATCGTCGTCCTGGCTCGGCGCGCGGAACGCGGTCGCCAGGTAGTCCTGGACGTCCTTCTGATCCGGATTGATCAACGCGATCGCCTTCGCGGGCGGCCGTCCGAGAAGCACACCGGAATCCAGATTGGACGCGGCAAGAAAGTCCCGGGACTTGTCGAGCGCCTGCGAGACTTGCGCCTTGCTCATCCAGCCGGTCGCCCGGGCCTCGGGGACGGTGATCCCCGCCGTTCCGTCACCCCACTGCGCCGCGGGCGATCCCCTGAACGGCTCTTGGAGTGTGGGCTGTTGGGCCGCCGACTCGGTCGCGGGCGGCTGGTCGGGGCGTTCCGACTCCGCGGCGAGCGGGGTGTCGCCGCCTCCACGGCCGAACCAATCGGTCACGCGCCCGGGATCCAGCGCCACGAACAGCATGCCCGCGGCGACGAGCAGTCCGACCACGTACCAGCCCTTGCCCCGCCGCTGCCGGGCCGGTTCGTGCGTCCGCCACCCCTCGGGCCGGTCGGTCTCCTCCCGCAGTCGTCGCGTCACCATCCGGGCCCGGGCCGACGGTTCCTCGGGCGCGCCCTGGGTCCCGGCCTCGGCCTCCCTCTGGAAACGCTCCCACTCCTCGTCCGATATGGACGCCCCACCCTTGCTCACGATGTGCTCCCCGCCCCTTCCGCGGTACCTGACGCGGTGCTCCACCTTCACCGCGTCGAGTCGGCCGATGGCATGGTTGCCGCCTCGGCGTCGCTGATCTTAATCCGTGAGCAGGCGGGGTCGGGTGCCTCAAGGGCCCGGTGCCGGGGGTAGCCCGGCACCGGAACCAGGTCGCTACGGGCGTGGCTGCTGCTGCGTGACGCAGTGGATGCCGCCGCCGCCCGCGCCGAGGCTGTCGATGTTGAGCTGTTCGACGGTACGGCCCGGGAACAGCCGCTGGAGGAGCGCCTTGGCCCCTGCGTCCGCACGGGTGTCACCGAACTGGGCCGAGATCACCGCACCGTTGCACACGTAGTAATTGGCGTACGCCGCAACGAAGTTGGCATCACCCGACCGGATGCGGGAGTAGTCCGGGCCCTGCAGCTTGGTGACCGCGATCGGCGTGCCGTCGGCGTCGGTGGACGTGGAGAGGAGCTGGTACTGCTGACGGGCGTCCTTCGACCACGGGTCGGTGTCGGTGGCCAGGGGCATCTGGACGAGGCCGTCACCCGCGGCGAGGAAGCGGGAGGTGGCGTCCACGTGGTCGTCGGTGATGTCCCGCCCGGTCACTCCGTTGAACCAGATCACCTTCGACGCCCCGAAGGCGTCGCACATCGCGGCCTCGATCTGCGCGGTTGTCATGCCCGGGTTGCGGTTCTTGTTGACGAGGCTGCTCTTGGTGGCCATGAGCGTGCCGTTGCCGTCCGTCTCCACCGCGCCGCCCTCGCCGACGAAGTCGGCGCTGGTGAGCTGCACCCCGACCTCGGCCGCGATGCGCCCGGCGACCAGCGAGTCCTTCGCGTGGGTCTGCTTGTTGCCCCAGCCGTTGAAGTTCAGGTCCACGGCGTCGAGGCCACCGGCCCCGTCGGTGCGGAAGACCGGCCCGCTGTCACGTATCCAGCAGTCGTCGACCGGGATGGAACCGATCACGGTGACGGCCGATCCGCAGGCGCTCCGGGCCTGCGAGACGCCGGCGGAGTTGGCGCACATGGTGACCGGTTCGTACTTGGCGATCGTCTTCGCGATGAGGGCGATGTTCGCCTGGACGCCGGCCAGCTTGCGGCCCCAGATGGCGGTGCTGTCGGGCCACGCCATCCACGTCCGGGTGTGCGGGACGGTGTCGAGCGGCACGGCGAAGCCCGTGCCGGAGGCCGGAACCGGGGTGGCGAGTGCCTTGCCGCCGCCGGTCGCGGCCCAGGCGGCGCCGGCCGCCGCCAGCCCTGTCGCGGCGAGGAAGTTCCTCCTGCCGAGCAGGCGGTGGGACGGGCTCTGAGGTGCGCGGTGGTCGTTCACCTGTGGTCTCCGATCTGGTGTGTACGGATCTCTGGACGGTGGTCTCGGGGCCCGGGCTACAGAGCGCGGCGGGCCAGGGCGATGGCCTGCGGGTTCCATCCGGGGCGGGGAATCGACTCCAACAGCAGCCGCGTGTATGCGTGTTGGGGAGCGTCGAGGACTTGGGGGGTGGGTCCCGACTCGACGATCCGGCCCTGGCGCATGACGATCACGTCGTCGGTCACGCAGCGCACCACGCCGAGGTCGTGCGTGATGAAGAGGTAGGCGATGCCGGTCTGTTCGCGGATGTCGGCGAGCAGGTTGAGGATCTGCGCCTGAACCGACACGTCCAGGGCTGCTACGGCCTCGTCGAGTACGAGTACGGCCGGTTCGACCGCGAGGGCCCGCGCGATGGCCACCCTCTGGCGCTGTCCACCGGAGAGCTGCCGGGGCAGGGCGCCGGCCGCCCGGCTGCCGAGCCCTACCTGGTCGAGGAGTTCGCCGAGACGGTGCGAGTGGTCCCCGTCGGGAAAGTGGAGCCGCAGCGTTTCGCGCAGCGCCGCGTCGACGGTGATTCTCGGATCGAGGGAGAGGAACGGGTCCTGGAACACCATCTGGACCTCGCGGGCCCGGGCAAGCCGGGCCGCCCGGCCCCGCGCCCGAACCGTTCGAGAAACGCCGCGCACCAGGACCTCGCCCGCGTCGGCGCGCTCCAGGCCCACGACGATGCGGGCGGTCGTCGTCTTGCCCGAGCCGGACTCGCCGACGATGCCGAGCGATCCGCCCACGCCGAGCGTGAACGAGACGTCGTCCGCCGCCCGGACGCTGCGGTATGAGCGGGTCACTCCGGTGACCTGGAGGACGGTTTCACTCATGGCCGGACTTCCCTTCGAGCCGTTCACTGTGGTGGCACGCGACGCGATGCGGCAGCAGCCCGTCCTCGTCGCCGGCCGGCCGGTCGACGGGAGCCTCGTCCCGGCAGATGCCGGTGGCGTACGCGCACCGGGGCGCGAACGGGCAGCCGGTCAACTCCTGTCGCAGATCGGGTGGTTGACCGTCGATCGCGGCCAGTCGTCCCTGCGGTGCGTCGAGGCGCGGTGTGGCCTCCAGGAGGGCGGCCGTGTACGGGTGCCTCGGCCGGTCGAAGAGGGCTTCGGCGGGGCCGGTCTCGGCGATGCGTCCCGCGTACATCACGTAGACCCGGTCGCTGATGGTCGCGGCGAGACCGAGGTCGTGGGTGACGAAGAGCAGGCCGGTGCCGAATCGTTCGCGCAGTTCGCCGAGGAGGCCGACGACCTCGGCCTGAGTGGTGACATCGAGTGCCGTGGTGGCCTCGTCGGCGAGGAGGAGCGCCGGGTCGCCCATCAACGCGGCCGCGATCATGACGCGTTGGAGCATGCCGCCGGAGAGCTGGCCCGGATAGCGCCGCAGGGCGTCGGAGGAGAGGCCGACCGCGGCGAGCATCTCCGCGGCGCGCCGGGCTGCGTCCTCGGCGCGGCTTCCGGCGTTGAGGCGCAGGCTCTCGGTGAGGAAGTCCCCGATCCGGCGCAGCGGGTTGATGGCGGCGCGGGGGTCCTGGAAGATCATGGCGGCCGTGCCGGTGCGCAGCTCGCGCAGCCGCGCGGGCGTCATCGTGAGGACGTCGTCGCCCGAGACCCGTACGGTCCCCTCGGTCGTGGCCCCTGGCGGCAGCAGGCCCAGGACGCTGCGGGAGGTGAGGGACTTCCCGGAGCCGGACTCGCCGACGAGGGCGCCCGTCTCCCCGGCGGCGACGGTGAGGTCGACGCCGTCGAGTACCGGCCGTGCGGTGTCCGGGAGCTGGAGCCGCAGGCCTTGGATGTCGAGCACGGGTGGGGTGTCGTTCATCGGTCCCTCCTGGCGACCTGGTCGGCCCAGCGCTCGCCGACCACGTTGAACGCGACGACGGTCAGCACGATCGCGGCACACGGCAGGAACGCCGACAGGGGATAGCCCCGCTGGATGGCGGTCTGGCCGTCGAAGACCATCCGGCCCCAGTCGGGCGTCAGCGCGGGCACCCCGAGTCCGAGGAAGGACAGACCCGCCAGATCGATCAGCGCGTAGCCGAAGTTGATGGCGGACTGGGCGAGGACGACGGGCGCGATGTTGGGCAGGACGTGCCGCAGACAGACCTGGAGACCGGAGTGCCCCTGCACCGAACAGGCGCTGACGTACGGGCGTTCACGCTCGGCCAGCGCCAGGGAACGGGTGAGCCGGCTGACATACGGGAGGTAGGCGACGGCGAGCGCGACGACCGGGGCGAAGAGGCCCTCGCCGTACACGGAGACGATCAGGATCGCCAGGAGCATTCCGGGGAAGGCGAAGACCAGCTCGGTGCCGCGCGACAGCACGGAGTCGAGCCAGCCGCCCCGCCAGGCGGCGGCGATCCCGATGGCGACACCGGCGACGGTCGAGAAGGCGACCACGCCGAGCGGGCCGAGCAGTGAGGTCCGCGCGCCGACGACCAGGCGGGACAGCGTGTCGCGGCCGGAGGCGTCGACGCCGAAGGGGTGGGCGGTGGACGTGCCCGCCAGCGCGTTGCCGAGGTCGGCCGCGTTGGGGTCGGACGGGGCCAGCCAAGGGGCGAGCAGGGCCGTCAGGACAACCACGCAGACGAAACCGAGGCAGAGCACGTGGAGGAGCGGACGGTCGGTGCGGAGCCGGGCGAGGCCGGGGCGGCGCAGAACGGCGACTCTCATGCGGCGGACCTCCCCGGGCCGAGGGAAATGCGCGGGTCGACCAGGGGGTGGACGAGGTCGACGACGAGGTTGACCGCCATGAACAGCACGACCATGGTCAGCGAGATGGCCTGCACGGTGGGGAAGTCCTTGGTGGTGATGGACAGTTCGAGGAGCTGGCCGATGCCTCCGACACCGAACGCGGACTCCACGAGGACGGTGCACACCAGCAGGGTGGAGACGATCAGACCGCCGGTGGTGAGCACGGTGCCGAGCGCGTTACGGAACACATGCCTGCTGATGACGTGACGCTTCGGGACACCACGGCTGAGGGCCACAGTGACGTGCTCCTGGCCGAGGACATCGAGCATGGCGCTGCGCGTGACGCGGGCCAGCATGCCGATCAGATACAGCGAGAGGGCCACGGCCGGGAGGGTCAGATGCCAGAGCAACTGGCCGAACCCTTCGCCGGTGCCGCCGGCGGGAAACCAGTGCAGCCGCACCGCGAACACACCCTGGAGCACGACCGCGGCGACGAACGACGGAGTGCCGACGGCGAGGGTGGTGGTGACCAGGATCGTGGCGTCGGTGGCGCCGCCGCGGACCGCGCCGATCCGGCCGAGAGCGAGGCCGACGACCACGACGAGGACCAGAGCCATCGTGACCAGGAGCAGGGTGCTCGGCAGCCGGTCGGCCAGGAGCCGGGACACGTCGGTGCGGTAGGTGATCGAGCGGCCGAAGTCGCCGTGCAGCAGCTGGCCGAGCCAGCGGAAGTACCGTACGGCGAACGGGTCGTCGAGGTGGTACTGCTCATTGACCGCGCGCAGCGCGTCCGGCGAGGCGGACCGCCCGGACAGGAGGAAGCTCGCCGGGCTGCCGGGCGCCAGATACATCGCGCCGAAGATCACGAACGAGGCGCCGAGCAGGGTGGCGGCCATCTCGGCCAGCCTCCGCACCGTGAATTTGAGGAAGTTCATTGCGCGGCCCCGATGCCGGCGGCCCACGGGGAGTACAAGTAGGAGATGGTGGTGGGGGCGCCGGTGATCCGCTTGTTGAGGAACAGGGCGGTGGGCCACTCGGCGACCGGGATCCACAGCACCTGACCGGCCGCCTTCCGCTGGAGTTCGGCCTCTGTCGTCAGGCGCTCGACCGGGTCGTACGTGGCGCGGGCCCGGTCGACCAGGCGGTCGTACGAGCGGTCGCTGTAGCCGGCGAAGTTCTGGTACGCGCCCGTCCGGAAGTTGCTGAGCAGGTCCAGCGGATCGGTGATCGAGTCGTAGTACGTCTCGGGGAACATGTCGATGCCCTTGCGCGCCTGCGGGTCCGTGAACAGCGCGGTGAAGGCGTTGGGAGCGATGGTCTTGAGCTTGATGTCGAGCCCGATCTCGCTGCCCGCGGCCTGGACGGCGGTGGCGAGCAGCGACACGTCCTGACCGATCGAACTGGTGGCGACGGTGAGCGTCTTGCCGGTGGCGCCGGCTGCCTTGATCAGTTTCTTCGCCTTGCTCAGGTTCGGCTCGGCGGACGGGAGTCCGTCGAAGGCGGCCTTGCGTACCGATTCCGGGGCGGCGGCCCAAGCAGCCTTCGTCGTGAGGGAGTTGGTGACGGTTCCCGCGCCGCTCAGGCCGGTCTTGAGGAAGCCCCGGCGGTCCAGAGCCAGCGACAGCGCGCGCCGGACCCGGACATCACCGAGCGGTCCGCGCATGTTGGTGACATTGACGTTGACCGTGCTGAGCCCCTCACCGAAGGAGAGGGTCCCGACACCTGAGGAGCGCAGTGCGCCGTAGCTCTCGGTGGGGATGAGGTATCCGCCGTCCACCTCGCCGCTGAGCATGGCCTTGGTGCGCGCGGAGGAGTCACTGAGGAAGCGGAACACCGCTTTGGCGGACTTGGCCTTCGTTCCCCGGTAGCGGTCGAAGCGCCGCAGCTCGATCGACTGGCCCTTGTCCCACTTGCCCAGCTCGTACGGTCCCGAGCAGGCGAGTCCACCGGAGGTGCCGTAGTCCCGGCCCGCGGCCCTGACCCCGGACCGGCTTGCCACCACTCCGGCGGCGGTCGCCATGTACTGGGGGAACTGCGAATCGGGCCGCTTCAGTTTGACGGTGACCTGGAGCGGGCCGGTCTTGTCGAGCGAGGCGACGTTCTCGAAGACCTGCGCCCACGCCGCCCCGTTGTGCGGGTTCATCTGCCGCCCGAGGCTGAAGAGGACGTCGTCGGCGGTCAGGACGCGCCCGTCGTGGAAGCGCACGCCGTCGCGCAGGTCGTACACCCAGGTCAGCGGGTCGGGATTGGACGCCTTCCTGGCCAGACCCGGCGCCAGTCTCAGGTCGGGCGTCCACCGCATCAGGCTCTCGCACACATTGGAGAGGATCATGTTCTGCGGGTAGTCGAACGCCGAGATGTAGTCGAGCGTCGGGGGCTCCGCGTACAGCGCCCACGTGAACGAGTCGATCCGGCCCTTCGCCCGTGGCGTGTTCGCGGACAGCCGGAAGTCGGTACCCGCGCCCGAGGCGCCGGTGCCCGGCGGTCCCGCACACGCGGGGACCAGGAGAATGGCGGACAGGGCAGCGGCCAGCAGGGCGGGACGGCCGGCCCCGCGTCTTCCCGGCCGGGGTGGTGTGGTGTGCATCGGCGCGGTTCCTCTCCGTACGTACGTCGCCGAGGGTGAGGAACTGCTCAGGCGCGCGAACGCGCGGCGGGGACCTGCTGGGTGATGCAGTGGACACCGCCACCGCCGTGGGCGATCACGCGGGCGGTCACGCCGACGACTTTGCGCCCGGGACAGGCCTGCGCGATGACCTCCAGGGCCTGCGCGTCCTGAGGCAGCCCGGCGACGGGTACGACCACGCCGCCGTTGGCCACATAGAAGTTGAGGTATCCGACCTCGACGGGCTCTCCCTCGACCTCGACGAACGCGCTCTGCGGCAGATCGACGATCTCCAGCGTCCGCCCCGTCGCGTCGGGCGTGGCCTCAAGGACCGCCCGGTTGGCGCGCATCCGCGCGTAGTCGGGGTGCTCGGGATCATCCGGCAGCTGTACGACGACCTTGCCGGGGGCGACGAACGCGCAGACGCCGTCCACGTGACCGTCCGTCTCCGTGTCCAGAAGCCCGCCGTACGGCAGCCAGATCACCTTGGTGACACCGAGCCGGGCCTTCAGTTCCGCCTCGATCTCCGCCCTGGTCAGGCCCGGATTGCGGTTGGGGTGGAGCAGGCACTGCTCAGTGGTGATCAGCGTGCCCTCACCGTCCACGGTGATCGCCCCGCCCTCCAGGATCATCTCGGAGCGGTCGGCCGGGACACCGAGCCGTTCGAGCAGCAGAGCACTGATGCGGTCGTCGGCGTCGTACGGGTGGTGCTTGCCGCCCCAGGCGTTGAAACGGAAGTCCACGCCGGCCCGGCGGCCGTCGGGGCCGAGCACGAACAGCGGCGCGGAGTCGCGGAACCACGAGTCGTCCGTGGGCAGTTCGATCACCTCGACGTCTTCGCCGCACAGGTCACGGGCCTCGGCTGCGTGGCCGGGCGGCGCGACCATGGTCACGGACTCGAACTCGGCGATGGCGCGGGCCACTTCGGCGTACTCGCCCTTGACGGTCTCGAGGACGCCGCCCCACAGGTCGGGACGGGTCGGCCAGGCCATCAGGCAGCGCTCGTGCTCGGTCCATTCGGCGGGCATGCGGAACGTCATCGGGGTTCTCCCTCTCCGGATTCATCCGGGGTCGGTTCATGGAGTCCAGTTATGACTGAAAATTCAGTCAGGCTGATGGAGTCGAAGAGATCTCGGCGGCTTCCGTACTCGTGGAGTCTCGGTGCTCTACAGGAAGTACAGGCGGTTGAGGGGCACTTCGGACGCGGGCTCCGAGCGGACCGGCGATCCGTCGAGCGTGACGAGCCCGCTGTCGGCCTCGACCTGGACCTCGCCCAGGCGGGCGTTGTTCACCATGTCGGCCGGGCCGATCCCGCGGGTGCCGTGTACGGCCACCCGCCGGCGCCGGGTCGCCAGCGCGTCGTACGGCCGGCCGAAGGAGCCGGACTCGGCCGCTGCCCGGCTGACGAACGCCACCGACAGATCCGCCGCGGTCGCCCCTTGCGCGCCGAACAGCGGGCCGAGCACGAGCGGTTCGCAGCGGTCGTCGGCGGCATTGGGATCGCCGGTGACACCGTAGGCGGGGAAGCCTGCCTTCAGGACCATCTGCGGCTTGGCGCCGAACGAGTCGGGCCACCACAGCACGATGTCCGCCAGCTTCCCGCTCTCGATCGAGCCGACCTCATGGGACAGACCGTGGGCGATCGCCGGATTGATGGTCAGCTTGGCGATGTAGCGCAGCACCCGCGCGTTGTCGTCGTCGTGTCCGTCGCCCTCCATCGGGCCGAGCTCGGCCTTCATCTTCCCGGCCACGGCGAAGGTGCGGCGCACGGTCTCCCCGGCCCGGCCCATGCCCTGGGCGTCGGACGAGGTGATGCCGATGACCCCGAGGTCGTGCAGTACGTCCTCGGCGCCCATGGTTCCGGCCCGGATTCGGTCCCGCGCCATGGCCGTGTCGCCCGGGAGGTCGGGCTGCAGGGCGTGCGCGCTGAAGATCATCCCGTAGTGCTCGGCGACCGCGTCCCTGCCGAAGGGAAGGGTCGGATTGGTCGAGGAGCCGATGACATTGCGTACGCCCGCCATCTTCAGCACGTTGGGCACGTGCCCGCCGCCGCATCCCTCGATGTGGAAGGCGTGAATGGTGCGCCCTTCGAGGACAGCGAGCGTGTCCTCGACCGAGAGGCACTCGTTCAGGCCATCGGTGTGCAGGGCGACCTGGACGTCGTGTTCCTCGGCGACCCGCAGCGCGGTGTCGAGCGCCCTGGTGTGCGCGCCGAGGTCCTCGTGCACCTTGAAGCCGGACGCGCCGCCCTCGGCGAGGGCCTCGACCAGGGGCGCCGGGTCGGAGGACGAACCCCGGCCCAGGAAGCCGATGTTGACCGGCCAGGCGTCGAAGGCGTTGAACGCGTGCCGCAGCGCCCAGGGCGAGTTGACTCCGACGCCCCAACTGGGCCCGATCTCCTGGCCGATGATCGTGGTGACGCCGGAGGCGAGCGAGGCCTCCATGATGCGCGGCGACAGCAGGTGTACGTGCGTGTCGACGGCACCCGCCGTGGCGATCATGCCCTCTCCGGAGACGATCGTCGTCCCGGTGCCGACCACGACGTCCACGCCGGCCAGGGTGTCCGGGTTGCCCGCGCGGCCGACGGAGGCGATGCGCCCCTCCCGGATGCCGATCGACGTCTTGCGGATGCCCTGCGCCGCGTCGATCACGAGCACGTTGCTGATGACGACATCGCAGGTCTCACGGACGGCGGCGGCCTTCAGGTGCAGTCCGTCGCGGGCGGTCTTGCCGAAGCCGGCCAGGAACTCGTCCCCCGGGGCCTGCGAGTCGGACTCGACCCGTACGACGAGTCCGGTGTCGCCGAGGCGGACCCGGTCGCCGGCGCGCGGGCCGTGCACGGCGGCGTACTCCTGCGGATCGATGGTGGTGCTCACAGTGAAGCCTCCTGGTCGCAGTCCGGCCTGGCGCCGAGATGGCCGCAGGCGGCCGCGCGGCGCAGCGCGTCCCGGCGGGCGCCCGGCGCGTCGAGCGGACCGTCGACCAGGCCGGCGAACCCGATCACGACGCGGTCGCCGCCGATGGGGAGAAGCCCGACCTCGCTCTCCGTGCCCGGCGCGAACCGGGTGGACGCACCGGCCGGCATGGCCAGACGCATGCCGAAGGCGGCGGCCCGGTCGAAGTCCAGGCGGGGGTTGGCCTCGAAGAAGTGGAAGTGCGAGGTGACGCTGATCGGAACGGAGGCGGTGTTGTGGACGGTGACCGTCCGGACCGGAGCGGGCTGCCCGGCCGGTTCCTCCGCCGCGGGCAGGACCGCGCCCGGCGCCTGAGCCCCGAGGCTGCCGCCCCCGAACGGATCGCTGACCACGGCCAGCCGGGTGCCGTCGTCGAAGACCGCCTCGACGTGGATCTCGGTGACCACATCGGGCACGCCGGGCAGAACGTCATCGGGCCCCAGGGTTTTGCGTGCGGCGGCGACGGCCTCCGCGAGCCGGGCGCCGTCACGGGCCGCCTCGCACACCGTGTCGGCGATGAGGGCGGTCGCCTCGGGCACGTTGAGGCGGAGACCGCGGGCGTGGCGGGCGCGGGCCAGTTCGGCGGCCCCGAACAGCAGCAGTCGGTCGCGTTCCGTCGGGGTCAGCCGCATACCGGCGGCTCCGCGGATCTGCCCAGGACGGGCTCGTGGGTGGTGGAGGCGTCGAGGTGCATGGTGGTGAGTCGCTCTCTGTGGCGGTTCGTCTGGTGCTGACCTGAAGATGTCACTGACTGAAAATTCAGTCAAGGTATTCGACGGGACTTCTCCGAGCGTCCGCCGGGCGGGGCCGCCAGGAGGTCTCCGGCGGCCGTCCGTCAGGTGGTCTTGCGGTAGTGGCGGACGGAGACCGTTACGGACTCGTTTGCCGTGGGGGCGTCGATGAGATGCACGATCGCGATGTCCTTGCCGTTCGCGCTGCGGATGCAGAACGGACGCCATTCCTCCAGGTCGTCGAACTTCAGCGTGGTCACCGGCTCGCTGTCGATCCCTTCCTCGCAGCCACCGGGGGGCAACGTGTCGTCGTATGCGATGTACGCATCGCTGTCGTCGGGGAAGTCGAATTCGTCGGCGGTACGTGCCAGATACCAGGCGGCGGTGGACTCGGGGGCGACCGTGCCGTTGCGCAGGTCGAACTCGTAGCTCGGGTCGGGGGAGGTCAGCTCGGTGTCGGCGTACACCTGCTGGTATCCGGCACCTGGCGACGCGGTCGACTTCGAGGGCGGCGGCGAAGAGTGCGGCCGCGACGGTGGGGCCGAGCCCCGGTCGCGCCCGCTGGGGCCGTTCACCTTCGACGGGTCCCCATTGGAGTCGCTGAGGCGGTAGGCCGTCGCTCCGGCGACCAGGACGGCCACTGTCGCCGTCGGCACGATCCAGCGCCGGCGCCTCCTGCGTCCCCGTGGCGCGGGTGGTGGTGCGGGTGATGCGGTGACGGCGGTGTCCGCGCGGGCGGGTGCCCTGGGGGTAGCCGTCATCGTCGGCTGGGCGTGCGGCGGTTGGAGGGGTTCGGGCAGATCGCTGCGGCGGGCGATGTCGGCACGGACCGAGTGCGGCAGCCAGCCGTCGGTGAACCGCAGCTGGTCCCCCGTGGCCGGGTGGTGGCGCACGGCCTCGATCAGGGCGCCGGCGGTGGGCCGCTCCTCGGGGCTCTTCGCGAGGCACTGCCACAGCAGGTTCTGCAGCTCGGGCGGTACGTGCGTGAGGTCGGGCTGTTCGTGCACGACCCGGTACAGGGCCGCGGACTCGGGGCCGCTGCCGAAGGGCGGCGCGCCGCATACCGCGTACACCGCGAGGGCGCCGAGCGCGAAGACGTCCGTGGCGTCCGTGGCGGGTCTGCCCAGGGCCTGCTCGGGGGCCATGAAAGCGGGTGTGCCGATCTGCAGGCCCGCGCTGGTCAGCGCGACGGCGTCGGCGGCCCGGGCGATACCGAAGTCGATCACCCGCGGGCCGTCGGAGGCCAGCAGTACGTTGGCCGGCTTGAGGTCGCGATGAACCACGCCGGCGGCATGGATCGCCTGGAGCGCTTCGGCGATGCCGGCGATGAGCAGCAGCACCGTCGGAACGGGCAGCGGGCCGTGCCGGTGGACCACCTCGTGCAGTGAGGGCCCCGGCACATAGGCGGTGGCCAGCCACGGCGTCGCGGCGTCCGTGCCGGAGTCGATGACCGGGGCCGTGTACAGGCCGTGGACTCGCTGCGTGTTCGTCACTTCCTGGGCGAACCGGTGGCGGAAGGCGGCGTCCCCGGCGAGCTCCGGGCGCACCGCCTTGAGGGCGACCGGCCGGCCCCCGGGCGTGAAGGCCAGATAGACATGGCCCATGCCGCCCGAACCGAGCCGGGCACACAGCCGGTAGCCGCCGATCTCGTGCGGATCGTCCGCGGACAGGGCCTCGAATGAGGGTGGCGCTCCGCGCCGGTCGGAGGTCATGCGGTGGCTCTCTCGGGGGGTGGCGGACAGGGGGTTGCGTGCGGCACGCGTGGGATGGGGGAGGGGATTGGACTGCATGGTGCCCGTGACTGAAGTTTCAGTCAATATGAGGTGAGGTTCAGCCGGCGAAAGCGGTTAGGGTAGGAATCGTGGGCGACCGTAGAACAGCGATCATGGAGGCAGCCGCGCGGGTCATCGCCCGCCGCGGAGTGCGCGGGCTGCGGGTGGAGGAGCTGGCCGCCGAGGCCGGGGTGTCCACCGCGCTCATCTATTACCACTTCAAGGACCGCGCGGGGATCCTGCGCCGGACCCTGGAGTTCATCAATGACCGCGCCGAGCGCTACACCACGGAGCGCGACGCCGACGCCGAGCCCCTGACTCCACGTCAGGAGCTGGAGCGCACCCTTCTCCTGGAGCTCCAGGACGATCCGGTCGTCCGCGAGAACAGCACCGCGTGGGGCGAGCTGCGCGCCAGCGCCATCTTCGACCCCGATCTGCGGGAAGACCTGGCAAGGGCGACGCTGATCTGGGTGCAGGAAATCTCCGAACTGCTCGGCCAGGTACGGCCGATGGCCACCGTCACCGCCCTCGCGACCTCCGCGGAGCGGCTGACGCTTCTGGTGGAGGGCATCAGCATGCGCTGGCTCAGCGGCATCCTGCCGCTGGAGCACGCCCGCGAGCTGATGCTGGACGCCATCGACGCCGAACTGGGGCGGCTGGAGCGCAGGTAGGTGCTGCCCGGCCCTGCGGTGTACGTCGCGCCGGCGCCCTGACCTGCTGGTTACAGTACGGACGTGAGTACTCGACGCGCCAAACTACTGGAAGCCACCTGCCGAGTGATCGCCCTGCGGGGAGTGAGAGGGCTGCGGGTCGAGGAGGTCGCCGCCGAGGCGGGTGTGTCCAAGACCCTGATCTACTACCACTTCCGCGACCGGTCGGGCCTGGTCACGAGCGCGCTGGAGTACGTCAACGACCGTGCCGAAGGGTATGCGGGCGTTTCCGACGACGATGACGCCCCCGTCCGTGAGGTGCTGCTCCGGCTGCTGGTCGGAGAGTTCCAGGACGACCGGTCCGTGCGGGAGAACTCCGCGGTGTGGGGCGAGGTGCGAGCCGCGGCCACCTTCGACGAAGGGCTGCGGCCGGTCCTGGCGACACTGACCGAACGCTGGCTCGTCGAGCTGGCGGAGGTGATCGAGGACGGTCAGGACGAGGGTGACATCCCGGCCTCGGTGGACTCGCGCGCCGCCGCGGTCCGGCTGACCTCGCTGGTGGAAGGGCTGAGCGGGCGCTGGCTCGCCGGCCTGCTCACCACCGCCGAGGCCCGGGCCCATGTGGCCGCCGCTCTGGAGCGCGAGCTTCTTCCTGATCCGCAGGGCTGATCCGCGGAGCTGAGCTGTAGGGCCCATGGGCCGGGTGGGCCGAGCCCCACAGGCTCGCTGGACGCCCGGAGCCCGGCGCGGCTCTTTGACTGAAAATCCAGTCAGTGTCACAATGAGGGCGTGGTGACACCGAGCCGCCCGGCTCGCTCCCTGCCCGGTCGCGCCCTGCGGCCCAGGGGATACGGGTGAGTGCGGCAGCCGCGCAGGCGCCGCAGGCCGACGGCTCCCGTCACGGCGTGGGGCGAACGGTGAAGGCCGTAGAGGCGTCCGGCCCGTCCCACGCGAGGCCCGGCAGTGTCCCCGTCGCCGACGACCGCTCCCTGGCGATTCCGTGGCCTCAACAGCCGCTCAATACCCAGCACTTGATGTGGAGCCCTCCCATGAACGAACCTCCCCTGGGCAGGCGTCTGCTCGACACGCTCTTCGGGGCGAGCCCCTCGCGTCAGGCCGGCTGCGACAGCGCAGCCGATGACGGATGGCACGTGCCGGCGGACGACGTCCCGCACGTGCGGACATGGATGTCCTGGCCGGCGAGCAGATCCATCTGGGGCCGCCGGCTGTCCGGCGTCCAGCAGGACATCGCCCTCATCGCCCGCACGGTCGCCGCCTACGAGGCCGTCATCATGTGTGCCCCGGACGAGGACACCGCCGATGACGCCAGGGCTGCCTGCGGCCGGGACGTCACCGTCATCACGTCCATCCCCACGGACGACCTCTGGATGCGCGACACGTGCGCCGTCTTCCGGCGCGACGGCCGGGGAAACCGTGACGCCGTAGGCCTCAACTTCAACGGGTGGGGCCACAAGCAGACGCACCGGGATGACGCCGCCGTGGCCGAGTGGGTCGCCGAATTCAATGAACTCGAATTCGAATGGGCGGACTTCGTCGGAGAAGGCGGCTCGATCGAGACCGACGGTGACGGGACGGTGATGGCCACCGAGAGCAGCCTCGTCAACAAGAACCGCAATCGCGGAATGAGCCGGACGGAAATCGAGGAGGCCGTACTGCACGCATACGGCGCCGAAAAGATGATCTGGGTTCCCGGCGTCCGCGGCCGGGACATCACCGACAACCACATCGACGTCACGTCCCGCTTCATCCGCCCCGGCGTCGTCATGGTGCAGATGCCGCCCGGCGGCAGGGGAGACGTCTGGGCCCGCGACGCGCGTGAGCAGTTCGCGATCCTGTCCGGCGAGACCGACGCCAGGGGGAGAAGACTCCAGGTCATCCAGGTCGATGGCCCCGACACCGTCCGCTCACGCAGCTCGCAGTTCGTCGACTCGTACCTCAATTTCCATGTCGTCAACGGCGCCGTCATCACGGCACAGTTCGGGGACCGGACGAAGGACCATGCCGCCCGCCAGGCCCTCTCCGACGCGTTCCCCGGGCGCGAGGTGATCCAGCTCGATGTCGACCGCCTCATGGGCGGAGGCGGCGGCATTCACTGCTCCACCATGCACGAACCCGTGCCGTAGACCCCCACACGCACGCAGATGACCGAAAACGCATCCAGCCACCTGAGAAACACAGAACGCGCCCCGATAACCGAACAGGCAAAAGCCGTCGGATATTTCTGTCCCAGGGCTCCACGATTCAGGATCCAGGAATCCTGAAAGTAGCCCGTCAGCTGAATTCCGGAGTTCTCAGTGCCCCGTCCCCCCATGTCCCGTCGCAGTGCGCTGCGTTCCTTCGCCGGCATCGGCGCGCTGGCCCTCGGAGCCGCGGCCTGCGGCCCCGGAGACGAACCGACCTCCTCCGCGTCCTCGTCCACCGCGAGCGGGGTGAAGGCGTCGGGCCGCAGGTTCGGAGCGGAGTGGGACAGCCACACTCGTACGTTCATGTCCTGGCCCGCGCTGGAATCGGTGTGGTTCGAGGATCTGCCCGCCGTGCGCGGCGACATCGCTCGTGTGGCGCGGGCCGTGGCGGAGTACGAGGCAGTGGTGCTCATGGCCCGGCCGGAACAGGTCGACGCCGCCCAGCGTGCTTGCGGCTCCCAGGTCGAGGTCATCCCACTCGAAGTGGACGACCTGTGGGCGCGCGACATCGTCCCCGTGTTCGTGGAGGAGTCGGACGGCCGCCTGCTGGGCGTCGATTTCAACTTCAACGGCTGGGGCGACAAGCAGGAGCACCGCAATGACGCCCGGGTCGGCCGACTCCTGCTGGCCAAGTACGACATCGCCCGCTCGAAGGCCCCGCTCGTCGCCGAGGGCGGCTCCTTCGAGACCGACGGCGAGGGCACGCTCCTGCTCACCGAGAGTTCGGTGGTCAACAAGAACCGCAACCCCGGCAAGAGCCGCGACCAGATCGAGGCCGAGCTCAAGAGCACGCTGGGCGTCGAGAAGGTGCTCTGGCTGGCCGGAGTGCGGGGCCAGGACATCACGGACGCCCACGTCGACAGCCTCGTCAGGTTCACCGCGCCGGGCGTCGTCCTCGTGGACCAGGCGTATCCCGGCAGCCCGCCGGACGTGTGGTCGCGCTCGGCGGACCAGGCCAGGTCGGTCCTCAAGGAAGCCACGGATGCCCGCGGCAAGCGCCTGGAAGTCGTCGGCCTGCCTCAGCCGGACCTCGACAAGATCACCGGTCGCGGCGACGACTTCGTATCGACGTATGCGAACTTCTACGTCGCCAACGGCGCCGTGTTCATGCCGCGCTTCGGCGACGCCCGGGCCGACGACCGCGCGAAGGGGATCCTCCAGGACCACTTCCCGACGCGCGACATCGTGCCCGTGGAGATCGACACCATCGCGGGTGGCGGCGGCGGAATCCACTGCTCGACCCACGACCAGCCGGGCAAGCCGGCCGCGTAACCCCAGGCCACGCACGGGGCCGCCAGGTCAGGGACGAGCCGTCGCATGCCGAGCGGCAGAAATCGGCTCGTTTCCTGGCCGGCGGCTCTGGCGGCTCTGGTGGCTCTGGTAGCTCGGGCAGGTCTGGCAGCTCTCGCGCGCCTCCGTCGTCGCGGTCCGTGGTGGCCGTCGTCCTGGCGGGAGCAGGGCCGAGGCGCCCGTCGGGGGTCCGGCTGTCCTCCTGAACATGGCGCATCGACGGTGCGGCTTCCGTTGTACCGCGAACGTATTGCCGGTGAACCCTTGACGTCTCGCGACCCTCCGCTATTAGATCTCCTTTATTGGGCATGCGACCAATAGGGTCGCGGTCATGCCGTGACGCTTCATGGGAGGACGCGATGGCGACCAGAGACCTGACAGCCACCGTCGGCAGTGACGCGGCCAAGGCCGTGGAACAGGCCGGACAGCTGGAAGCGCACGGGATCGACTACATCCCCGAGGAGGAGCGGCACGGACGGCCGCGGGAGCTGTTCGCCGTTTGGGCGGCGCCCAATGTGAGCTACCTGAGCCTCGTCGTGGGTGCGGCGCTGGTCCTGATGGGCCTCACCCTCGGGCAGGCGCTTGCGGTGATCGTCGCCGGCAACCTGCTGTGGGCGCTCACGGGAGTCCTGGCCGTCAGCGGACCGGCCGCGGGCACCACGGGCTCGGTCATCTCCCGTGCCATGTACGGAATCCTCGGGAACAAGGCCGTCATCGTGCTCACCGGCTGGCTGATCTCCGCCGCCTATCTGGCGTTGAACTGGTCCGCCGCCTCGGTCGCCGCGTTCGGGCTCGCCCGACGGCTCGGCGCACCCGACAGCCCCGTGCTCGACGCCGTCGTCATCTGCGGGATCGCCGCGGTCACCCTCGTGGTCAGCGTGTACGGCCACGCCACGATCGTGCGGCTGTACTCCGTGCTGAGCGTCGCCCTCACCGTCGTGTTCGTCGTGGTGAGCGGCTACGTGCTGGCGCACACCGACTGGTCCTACCGGCCCGCCGAGTCACTGCACGGCGCCCAGCTCTGGGTGACGCTGGCCGGCGGCTTCGCGATCATCGCGTCCACCCCGCTCTCGTACAGCAACAGCCCCGACCTGGCGCGATACCTGCCGCGCGACAGCAAGCCGATGGCGGTGGCCGGGTGGACCGCGCTCGGGGCCTTTCTGCCGAGCGTGCTCTTCACCGGCGTCGGCGCCCTGGCCGCCACCACGCTCGACATGAGCGACCCGGAGGCGGCGCTCGAGGGGATCCTCCCGGGCTGGTTCATCCCGGTGTTCGTCATCGCCGTCGTCCTCAACACTGTCGCCAACAACGGCCTCACCGCGTACAGCGCGGGTCTGACGTTCCAGTCCATCGGCGTGCGGCTCGGCCGGATCTGGGCCGTCCTGATCATCGGCATCCTGGCCACGGCGATGACGCTGTACGCCCTCCTCGTCTTCGACTTCCTGACCAGCGTGAACACCATGCTCGAACTCGTCGTGGTGGTCACGGGACCGGCCGTCGGCGTGTACGTCGCCGACATCTGGATCTGCCGCAACCGCTACGACGGCCCCCAGCTCCTCGACGAGCGGCGCGGCAGCCCGTTCTGGTACGACGCGGGCGTGCACCGGGCGGGAGTGGCGGGTTTCCTCGCCGGTGCTCTCGCCGGAGTCCTGTGCGTGAGTACGAGCTTCTGGACCGGCCCCGTCTCGTCCTCGCTCGGCGGCGCGAACCTGTCCCTCGTCGCGGGACTCGTGGTCTCTGCAGTCGTGTACGGGGGGTTGGGACGCACCCGGCGCCGCGCGGTGACCCGTGAACCGGGCGCGTGACCGACGCGCCGCAGCCACCTCCCCACGCAATGCCCCGACATCCCCACACCGCCAAATCCCCACACCCTCCGAGGAGAAGGCAGTCATGATCGCCCGTCCCGCCGAACGCCTCCACGTCGCGGTCACCTCGTCCGACCCCTTCGCGCGCGGAGCCGCCCGCGGTGAGCGGCTGCGCGACACCCTCCCCGGAGGGATCGCCGGGTACGACCGCTTCTTTCGTCTCGGCGGCATCGGCCCGCAGCAGGTCCGCGACGACGCCGAGCGTGCTCTCGCCGCCATCGACGCGTTCCGCCCCCATGCGCGGGCCGAGATCGAAGGAATCGCACATGGCGCCGGCGTCGACGTCTGGCGCATTGCCGCGCTCAACGCCCGCACCGAGATACTCGCCCGCAGCGCCACCGTCCCACCCGGCGAGTGCTCGACGATCGTCCGCCGCACGGGTGGCACGGGTGGCGCCGCCGGCACCGTCGACACCTTCGGAATCCAGACCTGGGACTGGCATGTCGAGCTGAACCCCTACTGGCACACCCTGGAATCCCGCGGCGGCCCCCATGACGTGGTCGGCCTCACCGAGCATGGCATCCTCGGCAAGATCGGCATCAACAGCACAGGCCTCGCACTGCACTTCAACATCCTGGGCCACCGCCGAGACGGCGTCGGCGGCGTCCCCGTGCACGTCCTTGCCGCCGTCGTCCTGGAGGAAGCCGGGAGCGTGGCGGAGGCGGTCGAGATCGTGCGCGGCGCCCCGATCGCCTCGTCGGGATCGTTCGCCCTCTTCGACACCACCGAGGCCGTACTCCTCGACCTGAGTCCCGAGGGCGTGTTCGCGGTGGAGACCGACCGGGGCACGCTCGTGCGCACCAACCACTTCCTCTCGCCGACCCCTGCGGCCGGCGAGAAGACCTGGCTCTACCAGCCGGATTCCGGCGAGCGCTACGACCTCATCCGCAAGCGCCTGAGGCCCACCGCGCTGCCGCAGTCACCGGACGAACTCGTCGCCCTTCTCGTATCGGGGGAGGGCGAAGCGGCCCTCACCTGCCTGCCCGACATGAGCCTTCCTGAGGGACAGCGGTGGGCCAGCCTGGCGACGGTCGTCCTCGAACCGGCCACGAGCACGGCGCGCATCCTGGACGGCACACCGGCAGACGCCGGTTCACGGCCCTGGCGCCACCTCGCGGCACAGCGTGGCTCGGATGCCGGATCCGGTACGCGGTGAACTCTTCACAGCACCGGACCCTGCTTCTCAAGGTCTTCTGATTCCATGGAGGCCCCACGCGAGGGCCTCTGTGAGGGAAGGGACAGCAAGCATGGCGAAGGCGAACAGTGCTCTGCTCGTGATGGACGTCCAGCGGGACGTCGTCCGCATCGCCGACGACGGATCCGGTTGTCTGGCCCGCCTGAAAGGGGCGATCGCGGGCGCCCGCGCGGCGGGTGTCCCCGTGATCTACGTGGTCATGCGGCTACGGCCGGGTCAGCCTGAAGTCAGCCCGCGCAACAGGACGCTCGCCACCGTTCTGCAGGCGGGGCTGTTCACCGAAGGGGCTCCCGGCACCGAGATCCACGACGATGTGGCGCCCCGGCCGGGCGACATCGTGGTCACCAAGAGACGGGCGAGCGCGTTCTCGGGCAGCGACCTCGACCTGGTGCTCAGGGCTCGCGACATCAACAGCCTTGTGCTGGCGGGCATCGCGACCAGCGGTGTGGTGCTGCACACCCTGTGCCAGGCCAACGACCTGGACTTCGGCCTCACCGTCCTGTCGGACGCCTGCCTCGACCTCGACCCGGAGGTGCACCGGACCCTCATCGGGAAACTGTTCCCGCAGTGGGCGGAGGTCGTCACCGTCGAGGACTGGGTCGGTTCCCTCGCTCGGTGACGGGCGCCCATCACCTTCCTCATCGGCCACGAGCACCCGAATGTATGGTGATCACCCCACTCGGTTCGGGTGTGGGGTGACGACTCGGGGGAGTACGACCATGGCCAAGCCGGTACGCGCGTCGCTGGGGGAGATGTGGATCACCTGCCAGGTCTGCCGCAGCGAACTTTTCCGTGAGCGCGGCATCAA
Source organism: Streptomyces sp. NBC_01445 (assembly GCF_035918235.1). NCBI lineage: Bacteria > Bacillati > Actinomycetota > Actinomycetes > Kitasatosporales > Streptomycetaceae > Streptomyces > Streptomyces sp. NBC_01445. The sequence goes on from NZ_CP109485.1 coordinate 9,469,579, forward strand.
GCTCAACAGCACCGGCATGGAGTTCATGAAGCTGGCGTGGGCGGACGAGACGGCGACGGGTCTGATCTGCTGGAAGTGCGGATACGTGCACCTCTTCGTGAACCGTGAGATCCGGCTTCACCGGGCCGAGGACTGACCTGGCGCGGGAAGTCGTAGGCCTCCCCGGTATCGACACGCAGGGTTCCGTATGAGATCCGGGCCGGAAGCGGGAACAGACGGCGGGGGCCGACCGTTCTTGCTGACAATGCCGTGTGCACTGGCGATGAGGGGGAGGGGGCGTTCATGACCCAAGTGTCCCGCCTGTGCGCCCTGGTCCTCGCCCCGTACCGCCAGGTGCACCTGTACACCCGGGCCCATATCGACCTCCAGCGCGTGGCCGGCGCGCTCTGTTGTTCCTGACCGGATTCTTCGCCGTCGCACCCTCCGCCTGAGGGTCGCTCATCTCGTACGGTCGATCAGGAAGGCACCCTTTCGTGTCCTCGTCTTCTTTGCTGCCCTCTTCAAACTCCGCACTGCACCTCGCCGTTGCCCTCGACGGCGCAGGCTGGCACCCGGCCGCCTGGCGCGAGCAGGTGTCCCGGCCCCGGGAGCTGTTCACCGCCCGCTACTGGACCGACCTCGTCCAGGAGGCCGAGCGCGGGCTGCTCGACTTCGTGACGATCGAGGACGGACTCGGGCCGCAGTCCGCGCACTTCACGGAACCCGACGCCCGCACCGACCAGGTCCGCGGGCGCCTCGACGCCGTGCTCATCGCCGCCCGCGTCGCCCCGCTGACCCGGCACATAGGCCTCGTGCCGACCGTGGTCGCCACACACACGGAGCCGTTCCACATATCCAAGGCGATCGCCACGCTCGACTATGTGAGCTCCGGCCGCGCCGGTCTACGCGTACAGGTGTCGGCACGCCGGAACGAGGCCGCGCACTTCGGACGCCGTACGTTCCCCGCACTGCGCATCGAGGACCTGGACAGCCCGGAGGCGAAAGAGCTGACGGGCGACCTGTTCGACGAGGCCTCCGACTACGTCGAAGCAGTGCGCCGGCTGTGGGACAGCTGGGAGGACGACGCCGAGATCAGGGACGTCGCCACCGGCCGCTTCATCGACCGCGACAAGCTGCACTACATCAACTTCGAGGGCAGGCGCTTCAGCGTCAAGGGCCCCTCGATCACGCCACGTCCGCCCCAGGGACAGCCGGTCGTCAGCGCCCTGGCCCACCGGAGCGTGCCGTTCCAACTCGTCGCACGCTCCACCGACATCGGATACGTGACCCCGCACGACGCGGACCAGGCGCGTGCCATCGTCGACGAGATCCGTACGGCACAGGCCGCGGCCGGACGCTCGGACGAGCCCGTCCATGTCTTCGGAGACCTCGTGGTCTTCCTGGACGACGACCCGGCCGCGGCGGCGACACGGCGCGAACGCCTCGACGGCCTGGCGGGCTACACGTACGCCGGCGACGCACGGATCTTCACGGGCACCCCCGTGCAACTCGCCGATCTGCTCCAGGAGTTGCAGCAGTCTGGCCTCACCGGCTTCCGGCTTCGTCCCGCCGTCGTCGGCCACGATCTACCCGCGATCACCCAGGGACTCGTCCCCGAGCTGCAGCGGCGCGGAGCGTTCCGGAGCGCGTACGAGGCCGACACCCTGCGCGGACTCCTCGGGCTCGCGCGCCCCGCCAACCGCTACGCCACCGCCACCGCCTGAGCCGGAGGGAACACAGACCATGCCCCGCAAGCAGATCCACCTCGCGGCCCACTTCCCGGGCGTCAACAACACCACCGTATGGAGCGACCCCAAGGCCGGCAGCCACGTCGAGTTCAGCTCCTTCGCCCACTTCGCGCAGACGGCCGAGCGGGCCAAGTTCGACTTTCTGTTCCTGGCCGAAGGGCTGCGCCTGCGTGAACAGGCCGGGGAAATCTACGACTTGGACGTCGTGGGGCGGCCCGACACCTTCACGATCCTCACCGCGCTCGCCGCGGTCACCGAGCGCCTCGGCCTGACCGGCACCATCAACTCCACCTTCAACGAGCCCTACGAGGTCGCCCGCCAGTTCGCCAGCCTCGACCACCTCTCGGACGGGCGTGCCGCGTGGAACGTCGTCACCTCCTGGGACGCGTTCACCGGCGAGAACTTCCGGCGCGGCGGGTTCCTGCCGCAGGACGAGCGGTACTCGCGGGCCAAGGAGTTCCTGACCACCGCGAGCGAGCTGTTCGACTCGTGGCACGGCGACGAGATCGTCGCCGACCAGGCGAGCGGCACCTTCCTGCGCGACGCCCAGGCCGGAGCCTTCGTCCACCAGGGACAGCACTTCGACATCAGCGGGCAGTTCAACGTCCCCCGCAGCCCCCAGGGCCGCCCGGTGATCTTCCAGGCAGGCGACTCCGACGAGGGGCGGGAGTTCGCCGCGTCGAGCGCCGACGCGATCTTCAGCCGGTACAGCACCCTCAAGGAGGGTCGGGCGTTCTACACGGACGTCAAGGGCAGACTGGCCCGCCACGGCCGTACGTCCGACCAGCTCCTGATCCTGCCCGCCGCGACGTTCGTACTCGGCGAGAGTGACGCCGAGGCGGCGGAACTGGCCCGAGAGGTACGCCGACAGCAGGTCAGCGGCGCCACCGCGATCAAGCACCTGGAGTTCGTCTGGAACCGTGACCTGTCCGGCTACGACCCGGACGGCCCGCTCCCCGAGATCGACCCCGACCTCGGCGAGCACACCATCGCGCGTGGCCGCGCCCAGGTCCGCATGTACCGCGACCCGCTGGCCACCGCCCGCGAGTGGCGGGAGCGCGCCGCCGCCAACAAGTGGTCGATCCGGGATCTCGTCATCGAGACCGGCAACCGCCAGTCGTTCGTGGGCTCCCCGGCCACGGTCGCCGAGACGATCAACGACTTCGTCCAGGCGGACGCGGCCGACGGCTTCATCCTCGTCCCGCACATCACCCCCGGCGGCCTCGACGTCTTCGCCGACACCGTCGTCCCGCTGCTCCAGGAGCGCGGGGTGTACCGCACGGAGTACGAGGGCACCACCCTGCGCGACCACTTGGGCTTGAGCGAACCGACCGCCGTGGAAGCCGGGACCCGGCGAGCGGCGTCGTAACGACCTGTCCGCCACGCGCTGTCCGCCACGCGCTGTGCGCCCTGGTCGGACCCGGCGGTGAGCTTCCCGCCGCCGGGTCCGGCGCCGCCCGATACTGTGCACCGCGTGATCAACTCATCTGCGAGTTCTGACGATTCCGTGGTCGCGACAGCCGCGGCGAGTGCCGGTGCCGACGTGGTGCGCAGCCTGTACGGGCGACGCCTCACCCGCATCGACAAGGGCGCGGGGGACTTTGCCACCGCCGCCGACGTGGAGGCCGAGAAGGCCATTGTCGACGTCATCCGAGCCGCCCGCCCCGACGACGCGGTGGTCGGTGAGGAAGGGGGGCAGCAAGGCACGGCCGATGCCGTGCGCCAATGGCTGGTGGATCCGTTGTGCGGCACGCTGAACTACGCCGTCGGCAGCATGCTCGTTGCCGTCAACGTGGCGCTGCGCGATGGAGCGGCGGCGGTGGCCGACCCGTTCAGCGGCGAGGTGTTCTTCACGGACGGGACGAGCGCGTGGGTGCGGCGCGACGGGGTGGACGAGCCGCTGGCCCCGACCTCCGCCACCTCGCTCGTGGATGTCAACCTGGACCCGCCGTTCATCGGCCGGCCCGGCTTCCGGGCCGTTGATCTGCTGGCCCATCCCGCGTTCGTCGAGCGGTTCCGGCCGCGGGTCGTGTCGACGACGCTGGCGCTGGCCTGGGTCGCGGCCGGCAAGCGCGCCGCGTACGTCACTGACGGCGGTGACCTCACCGGGAGTGTGCATTTCGCCGCGGGTATCGCACTGTGCCGGGCCGCCGGCTGCGTGGTCACCGGGATCGACGGTGCCCCAACTGGGCCTGCCGGGCGTGGACTTGTGGTGGCCGCCGACACCGAGACGCACGGGCAGCTGATGTCGATGATCCGCGGCTGAAGGTGCCGCGGCGACCGTCGCCCGCCTGTGCAGGGGCGGTTGTGTGTACGGCCGCAAGCCCGCCGCCCCGGTGACTGTGATCACCGGGGCGGCGGGCTTGCGGTGGGGAGGTGGCCCCGGATCGGGCGGGACCGTGGGCTCAGCCGCGTACGGGCTCCAGCTCCCGCTCGTCCTCGGCCGCCGGTGACGACGACGGGGCGAGGGTCTTGTGCAGCTCCTCGCCCTCGACATCCACGTTGGGCAGGATCTTGTCGAGCCAGCGGGGCAGCCACCAGGCAGACTTGCCGAGCAGGGCGAGGACCGCCGGGACGATCGCCATGCGGACGACGAAGGCGTCGAAGAACACCGCGATGGCGAGCCCGAAGCCCATCATCTTGATCATGTCGTTGTTCTCCATGATGAACCCGGAGAAGACGCTGATCATGATGATCGCCGCCGCGCCGACGACCCGGCCGCCGTGCTTGAAGCCGGTCACGACCGCCTCGGCGGGGCGCGCCCCATGGACGTACGCCTCGCGCATCCGCGTCACGAGGAACACCTCGTAGTCCATCGCCAGGCCGAACACCACGCCGATCATGAAGATCGGCATCATGGACATGATGGGGCCCGGCTGGTCGACGCCGACGATGTCCGCGAGCCAGCCCCACTGGAACACGGCGACGACGGCGCCGAGCGCCGCGGCGACCGACAGCAGGAAGCCGAGGGCCGCCTTCAGCGGGACGAGAACCGAGCGGAAGACCAGCATCAGGAGCAGGAAGGCGAGCCCGACGACGAGACCGAGGTAGGGCAGGAGCGCGTCGTTGAGGGTCTGGGAGAAGTCGATGGTCATCGCCGTCTGCCCGGTGACCAGGACGTCGGAGTCGGTGTCCGCCTCCAGGCCGCTCGCGGTGGACCTGATCGTCTTGACGAGTTCCTCGGTCTTGTGGTCGCTCGGTCCGGTGGTCGGGACGACCGTGATGATCGCCGTGTCACCGGCCGGGTTCACCGAGGCGGGGGTGACCGCCGCGACGCCGTCGACCTTGGCGAGGGACGTGCCCACCGTCTTGGCGGCGGCGGCAGCGTCCTTGGCTCCGCCCGTGTCGACGGTGACCATCAGCGGGCCGTTGAAGCCCGCCCCGAACGACTCGGACAGCATGTCGTACGCCTTGCGCTGCGTGGTGTCCGGCGCCGATGTCCCCTCGTCGGGCAGCCCGAGCTCCAGGCTCGTCGCCGGGATGGCGACCGCGCCCAGGCCGAGTACACCGATCAGCAGCACGGTGACGGGGCGGCGCAGCACGAGGCGCGCCCAGCGGGTGCCGAGGTTGGGCCTGGCGTCCTTGGCATCCCTGGCACTGTGCGCGGCGGCCGGCTTCGCGAGGTTCTTACGGTCCTTGCGGCGCAGGGCGCGCTTGCCCGCGAAACCGAGCAGCGCGGGGATCATGGTCAGCGCGATGAGTACGGCGATGGCCACCGTGGCCGCCGCTGCGAGGCCCATCTTGGTGAGCATGGGGATGTTGACGACCGACAGACCCGCGAGAGCCACGATGACGGTCAGTCCGGCGAAGACCACGGCGGAGCCCGCGGTGCCGGTGGCCCGGCCCGCCGCTTCCTCCGGTTCCCGGCCCTCGGCTATCTCGGCGCGGTAGCGGGAGACGATGAAGAGGGCGTAGTCGATCCCGACCGCGAGCCCGATCATCATCGCCAGTGTCGAGGTCGTGCCGGAGAGGTTGAGGACGCTGCCCAGGGCGGCGATGCCGGAGACACCGATTCCGACGCCGATGATGGCGGTCAGCAGCGGAAGGCCGGCGGCGATCAGCGAGCCGAAGGTGATGACGAGGACGACCGCGGAGACGGCGATGCCGATGAGCTCGGCGGAGCCGCCCATCTCCTGCTCGGCCTGGACCGCGTCACCGCCCGTCTCGACCGTGAAGCCCTCGGCGCGGGTCTTGTCGGTGGCGTCGGCCAGCGCGTCGTGCGTCTTGTCCGTGAGCTCCGTCGAGATCACCTTGTAGGTGACGGACGCGTACGCGGTGGTGCCGTCCTTGCTGACGGCGTTCGCCTTGTACGGGTCGGCCACGCCGGCGACCTGCGGCCCCTTGCCGAGCGCTGTGACGAGCTGGTGGACCTCGGCCTTCGCGGTGGGGTCGGTTATCTTCTCGCCCTCCGGCGCCCGGATGACGACGCGGGCGGTCGCGCCCTCCGCGCTGGCGGCGGGGAAGCGCTCGTCGAGCAGGTCGAAGGCCTTCTGGGAGTCCGTGCCCGGCATGGAGAACGAGTCGGCGGGCGGCGCGGGCGCGGCCGAGGACGCGTATCCGATGCCGCCCAGGAGCAGCACCCACAGGAGTGCCACATAGCGGCGCCGCCTGAAGGAGAGGCGCCCTAGTTTGTAAAGGAAGGTAGCCACGGCGAAAGAGACTCCCGTCGGGTGGAGGCGGAGGCAGGGGCGACCGCCCGGCGGTGCCATGGCACGTCAGGGAAGTCAGCAGGATTTCTCCCTCTATCGTCGCCGCATTCCGGAGCCCGGATGTCAGACTCCGGGCCGGACTCCGGCCCACGCCTGCGGTAGTCGGACTCGGTGGCCGGTCATCCCCCGGTATGACCGCAGGACCCCTTTTGTAGAGCCGTGGGTGCAGACGGGAGGTGGAGGCGGGGACCTGGGGACGAGTCCGCATCCGGCGCCGGACCCGGGCAGGGCTCAGGTGTTTGCGCAGGTCACGCGGCCCGTGGCGGTAGGTGGAGGGGGAGGTGAAGGATCATGTCCAGCGACGGCGTGCCGTCCGGTCCGGTGAAGGGGCCGACGAGCTGGAACCCGTTCTTCTCGTAGAAGCGCAGTGCTCGCGCGTTGTCGGCGAGGACGCCGCCCCACAGGATGACCCGCGTCCGCTCGAGCCGTCGTACGGCCTCCATGACGAACGGGATGACGAGCGAGCCCACCCCGCTGCCCTGATACGCGTCGGCCAGAGTGGGGCCGAAGCGGCAGTCGGTCCGCTCGGTGAGGGGGATTCCGGCGACCCGGTAGCGCGCGATGTCGGAGGCGGTGAGCGCGAGGCTCAGCTCGAACAGGCCGACGATCCGCTCCGAGGACTCGTCCTCGAGCACCAGCCGCAGCTTGTCGTAACGGGCGATCGCGTCACACAGTTCGCGGGCCGCCGCGAGGTCGTATCCGTCGAATGTGCTCAGCCGCCTCGACTCCGGGGACAGCCCCGCAAGGAAGTCGGCCAGGCGCTTCACGTCGGCGTGGACGAGAGGGCGCAGCACGGCTCGCGAACCGTCGCGCAGGCGCAGGCGGTGCGTCAGGACGAGCGGGTCCTCGGCGATGTCGGTGAGTGTGAGCATTGAGACATTGTGCTGCCGAGGGGGAGAGCTGCGGCCTGATGCGTGCGCAGGCGATCGGCAGCCGCGTCGGGCCGGTCGAAGCGCGAAGGTCAGGTGGTCGGCTGGAGCTTGCCGATCCGGCTGACGACCTCCGGGTCGCGGTGGTCGAGGAACAGGGACTGGCCTGTGTCCATGGCGTCGACGGACGCCATCTGGCTGTCGGTGAGTTCGAAGTCGAAGATGTCGAGGTTCTCCGCCATGCGGTCGGCGCGGACCGATTTGGGGATCACGACGACCTGCCGCTGAATGAGCCAGCGCAGCACGACCTGCGCAACGGACTTTCCGTGCGCGGTGCCGATCTCGGTGAGCATCGGGTCGGAGAAGAGGTTGTTGCGGCCCTCCGCGAAGGGCCCCCACGACTCGATCTGGACCCCGCGCTCCTGCATGACGTCCTGGTCGACGGTGCGTCGGTTGAACGGGTGGGTCTCGATCTGATTGACCGCCGGCGTGATCTCGTTGTGGTCGATGAAGTCCACGAGCCGGTCGGGGTAGAAGTTCGAGACGCCGATGGCCCGGACGACGCCCTCACGGTGCAGGCGCTCCATGGCACGCCAGGAGCCGTAGACGTCGCCGAAGGGCTGGTGGATCAGGTAGAGGTCGAGGTGGTCGAGGCCAAGCTTGCGCAGCGAGGTGTGGAAGGCGTGCCTGGCCTTCTCCTCGCCGGCGCTGGAGATCCACAGCTTGGTCGTGACGAACAGGTCCTCGCGCGGGATGCCGCTGGCCTTGATCGCACGGCCGACGGCCTCCTCGTTGCCGTAGGCGGCCGCGGTGTCGAGGGACCGGTAGCCGGCGGCGAGAGCGTCGCTGACAGCCTGCTCGGTCTGCTCGGGCGGGATCTGGTAGACGCCGAATCCGAGGATCGGCATCGCGACGCCGTTGTTGAGCAGGACGTTCTGCATGGGGGCGTTCCTTACGTGGGTGGTGTTCCTCTCTTGGCCATTCCCCGGCGCGGTGGGTGCTCGCGCAACCGGAGTGCGGCGCCCGGTGCCGCCCGGGCGGCACCGGACGGGCGGGTACGGCCGTGCCCACGCCGCCGTCCGGGGCGATGACTTCGACATCGAGGTGACTGTGAGTGAGTTCGGCGCGCGTGATCAGCAGAATGCGGTTCGACGGTTTCACCGCCGACCAGCTTTGCTTCCCACCGGAGGAAATTCACGCGCCTTCCCGCGCTGGCCCTGGTGGCCCTGACCGCGGTTGTCGTGCTCAGCCCGAGCGCGTCAGCCGACTCCTTCAGCGGCAGCATTTCCGCGCACCGGCTGGCCCGTATCGCGCCGGGCGGAACCCTCACCCTCTGCGGCACCTACCGGTGCGAGACGTCGTCATCCGCCCGCGCCGTCTTCGTCTCCAGCAACCTGGTCCAGGACAACAAGCGGCTCGGCTTCGGCGGCACCGAGGCCCGGTGCGGCGGACAGGAACACGAGCGGAGCAGCAGCGGGCTGGTGGACGGTCTGATGGATCTCGGCTTCCACGAAGGCCGGGCGGCCGTCGACGCGCACCTGATGACCCTGGAGTCCGACGGCGGACTGCCGAGCCGCGCGCCCCGGCAGGGCAGGAGGAGCCGGTCCGTCTTGTGGACGACCGCACCTGAGAGGCGCATGCCTGTAGGCCCGTGTGCCCGGGCCCGCCACGTACGCGGCGGGCCCGGGCACACAGGCAAACCTTCAGCGGCGATCCGCACGATCACCGAGCGGCGATCACGCAGCCTGTCCCTCCCGGGTCAGGAACTCGTGAGGAAGGATCTCGTCAGGATGACGAGCTGCTGCGTCGCCCGGGTCATCGCTACATAGCGGTCGACCGCTCCTTCGATGCCGTCGCCGAACTCCTCCGGATCGATGAGCACGACCAGATCGAATTCGAGGCCCTTCGACAGCTCCGGGGTCAGGGACCGGACGCGTGACGTCGCCCGGAACGTGGGGTCGCCGATGACGCAGGCGATCCCGTCGTCGTGCGCGGCGAGCCAGGTGCCGAGGATCGAGTCCAGGTCCGTGACCGGTCCGTGGACGACGGGGACGCCGCTGCTGCGGATGGATGTCGGCACGTTGGCGTCGGGGAGCTCGGCCCGGATAACCGGCTCGGCTTCCGTCATGACCTCTTCCGGCGTGCGGTAGTTGATGCTCAGGGAGGCCAGCTTGATCCGGTCGAGCCCGGCCCGCTCCAGGCGCTCCTCCCACGACTCCGTGAACCCGTGCCTCGCCTGAGCACGGTCCCCGACGATGGTGAAACTCCGCGACGGACAGCGAAGGAGCAGCATCTGCCACTCCGCGTCGGTGAGTTCCTGCGCCTCGTCCACGACGATGTGGGCGAACGGTCCCGCGAGCCGGTCCGGGTCGGCCGTGGGCAGCGCGCTCTCGTCGATCAGGCTGTCCTGGAGGTCCTTCCCGCGCAGCATCCGCACCGCGCCCTCGCTGTCGTCGCCGGCCGAGTTGAAGTCGGCTGCCGAGATGATGTCGTCGATGACGAGGGCCATGCGCTCGCGCTCGGCGGCGACGGCGGCGTCGTGCTGCCGCTTGCGCCGCGCCGCCTCCGGGTCACCGAGGCGCTGCCGAGCCGCGTCGAGGAGCGGCAGGTCGGACACCGTCCAGGCCTGGGGGGCGTCCTTGCGTTGCAGCTTCGCCACGTCGTCGCGGTCGAGCCAGGGGGCACACATTCGCAGGTAGGCGGGGACCGTCCAGAGGTCGGAGACGAGGTCGGCGGCCTCGAGCAGCGGCCACGCGCTGTTGAGGGCCGCGACCAGATCCCTGTCCTGCCGCAGCGACCGCAGGAACAGATCGGGCGAGACGCCGTCCTCGTCCTCGTCCATACCCTGCTTGTCCATGAGGATCGTGGCCAGTGCCTCCCAGACCTGCTCGCGCGCCTCGTTGTGCGCAGCGCCCGGACCCGGAGCCTTGAACGCTTCGGCCCAGTCGTCGGCGCTCACCCAGATGTCGGACCAGGCAGTCGTGGCGGTCATGCCCTTGGTGGGCGGCTCCTCGTAGAACCTGACGGCCTTCTCGATCGCCTGCACCATGGCCGCCGACGACTTCAGGCGGGCCACGTCCGGGTCGGTCTCGACCTCCGCCGTCGCGCCCTCGGTGACGAGGTCCTGCAGGATGCAGGTCTGCACGCCCTCCTCCCCGAGGCTCGGCAGGACATCGGCTACGTAGTCCAGGTAGGGCCGGTGCGGACCGACGAACAGCACACCGCCCCGACGGTGGCTGAGGCGCGGGTCGGAGTAGAGGAGGTACGCGGAACGGTGCAGGGCGACGACGGTCTTGCCCGTGCCGGGCCCGCCGTCGACGACGAGCGCTCCGCGCGAACCGGCGCGGATGATGGCGTCCTGGTCGGCCTGGATGGTGCCGAGGACGTCACGCATACGGGCCGAACGGTTGCTGCCCAGGCTGGCGATGAACGCGGACTGGTCGTCGAGCGCGGCCCGCTGTTCCAGGCCGTCGGCGGTGAACACCTCGTCCCAGTAGTCACTGATCCGGCCGCCGGTCCAGCGGTACCGGCGGCGGCTCGCCAGGCGCATCGGGTTGGCGTGCGTCGCCGCGAAGAACGGCTCTGCGGCGGGGGAGCGCCAGTCGACAAGCAGCCGGCGGCCCTCGCTGTCGGTGAGGCCGAGCCGCCCGATGTACAGGGGCTCGGCGTCGTCCGCGCCGACGACACGGCCCAGGCACAGGTCCAGGCCGAAGCGGCGCAGGGCGCGCAGGCGGCCGGTCAGCCGGTGGATCTCCGAGTCCCGGTCCATCGCCTCGCGGCCGATGCCACCGGGGGCCTTGCGCAGGACGTCGAGACGGTCGGAGAGCTCGGTGATCGTCTGGTCGAGGCTGCTCGCGATTGCCGCGAAGTGCTGCTCATCGCCGGCGATCAGCGTCGCATCGGCCTTGGAGGAAAGGCGCTCGGGAAGGTCGAACGCACTGGTGGTCGTGGAGGTCAATGTCATCAGCTCCGATCCGAGGTCACGCCTGCGAAGTCCGACGCGGCGCCCACCGGCACCTCGGCGCCGAGCGCCCGCACCGGCGCGACACCACCGCACGACCCATAAACCGACAGCAGCAAGTGCACTTAGTTGATCTCCCATTTCCGCAGGGTTCGGGCCTCGGCCAGCGATTGTGCGGCAAGGTGGGGGCCTTGCCGCAAGCCCCCCAGTGCGCTATAAATTAAGAGTGGCAAGGAGTGGGAAGTCCTCCTTGCCTTTCTTGCTCTCTGGGGACGGGCGCATCGTGCTCTCTCGGACGAGCACCTCCTTCAAGCGGCGGCGACGCGCCACGCAACGCTCCCACGAGACCGGCCGAAGCTCACCGCAGGGGCTCGCGTACACAGTCGGTCCGGTCCAACTGGCTTGGAACCAGCTCGACTTGATGGACGATCAGGCACAAGGGTGTTCCGGGGACGCGTGCGGTCCCGCGTCCCGCTCCTGACGGATCCCTCGCCGAAGATTGCCGGACATCGGCAGTGCGGCACAACCCACCGCTCATGCATGCTGGTGCCCGTCGGCTGAAACGGGGGGGGGCGTCAGTGGAAGCGAGTACAACCAGCAGCGTGGCGCGTGCGCGCGTGGGATCGGGACTGGCGGTGGCTGTCCTTCTGCTGCCCCTCGCCGGCTACGGACTGGCCCGGACCCGGGCAGTCCCCGAAGGCACACCGATCGTGCTCGGCCTGCTGTGCGCGATGATCGGCTTCCTCCTCCTCACCGAACTGTGCGAGGAACGAGCCCCGTTCCGGCACTCGTCGTCGCACCTGACCGCGCGCACCCTGACCGGCGAACGGTCCGTCGACCTGAACCGGATCGCCACCGTCCGCCTGCTCACGACCTTTTCGTACGGCGGCGCGCACCGCACCCTGGTGGTGTGCGACGCCCATGGTGTGCGCCTGGGCATCACGACGAAGAGATCCCGCGGGAAACTTCGCCGAGCGATCGAGAAGGCCGACGCGAACGCCGCGCGAGGAGTCCCCCGACCCCGGGTGAGCCGTGCGGCACGGGCATACCTGGGCCTTGCCCCGGGACGAGGACTCGCCGTCCACACGGCTCTCGCCTTTCTGCTCACGACGGTATCCGGGAGCCTGTACGTGATCGGCGCGCTCCGACTCGGCGGGCAATGAGTTCGGCCTGCAGCGCCGACGGCTCAGCGTCTACCCACATCCCTGACGTTCCCTACCGCCGGCCGTGCTGATGCGGCGACCGCCCGCGCCTGGTTGTCCGTCAGCGGTGTTGCGAGTCGAATCGCCGCAGGACGTGGACGACGCGCATCACTGCCAGGACGCCGCCGACCACAGTCCCCGTAGCCACCAATGAGTGCTCGACAGTGGGAGGGAGGCGCCAGACGAAGGCAGGGCCGGCGATCGTCGCGAAGACGATGCCTCCGAGGAAGCATGCGCTGAACAGCGCATAGCCGATCTCGACGGTGACCTCGTCCCGCTCGGCCTGGCTGCGCCGCAGTCTTGTCCCCATGAGGGCAGCATCGCAGCCGATCCGCCATCCGGCCACGTGCGTGCACGCACGTGGAGGGACTCCGGGAGAACTTCACCGTCCGGCCCGTGGGCGCGACGGCGGCCCGGGCGAGCCCGGTCAGGTCGGCTCCGGTGTCACGACGCCACGCCCGACCGCCAACCATGCTCGGGGACCGTGCCTACGGCGTGCTGGAAAGCCGGACCGTGACGAGGAGACCGCCGGCGGGGCGGGGGACGAGGTCGAGGGTCCCGTCGTGGGCGCGGACGATGCTGTGGACGATGGCCAGGCCGAGCCCGACGCCGGCGTGCTCGTCGGTGCGTACGCGTTCCGTTCCGCGCTGGAAGGGTTCGGTGAGGGTCGGTACCAGTTCCGGTGGGAGTCGAGGACCTGTGTTCTCGACCCGCAACACGCTCGTGTCGTCGTGCGTCTCGGTGTGGACCGTCACGGTGCCGCCGGCGGGGAGGTTGTGGACGATGGCGTTCTGGACGAGGTTCGTCACCATCCGCAGAAGGAGCTCCGCGGAGCCGCTGGTCCGGGCCGCCCCGCCGGTGACGTCGAGCGTGATGCGGCGCTGTTCGGCGAGGGGGAGCAGCGTTTCGGCGGCTTCTTCGGCGATGAGGGAGAGGTCGACGCTCTCGCGGACGAAGTTTCCGCGCTCGCCACGGCTGAGCAGCAGGAGGGCCTCGGTGAGGTCGATCGCCCGCGTATTGACGGCGTGCAGGCGTTCGATGAGTTCGTCCCGGTCCCGCGTGGGGTCCTTGCGGGCGACGTCGAGGAGCGCCCGCGAGATCGCCAGCGGGGTGCGCAGTTCGTGGGAGGCGTTCGCGGCGAACCTCTGCTGCTCGGCGACGTGGGACCCGAGTTGTTGGAGCATCGAGTCGAACGCGTCGGAGAGTTCACGGAATTCGTCCTGGCGGCCCTTCATGTGGATCCGGTGGGACAGCGACCCGCTCCCGGCCATCCGTGCCGCATCCGTGATCTGTGTGAGCGGTGCGAGCATCCGGCCGGCGAGGATCCATCCTCCGACGAGGCCGAACACGAGCAGGAAGACCATCGCCACGGCCGCGGCGGGCGCGAAGGTGTGCACAAGGAGGTAGCGGTTGGGCGAGATCCCGAGAAGGCCCTTGGGGTTGTCAGGTACGTAGCGCAGCAGGAACACCCACACCACGGCCAGCAGGAGAGCGCCGGCGACGGCGAGGAATCCGGCGTAGCTGAGGGTGAGTTTCAGTCGGGCGCTGAGCCCTGGACGCCTATCCATGCGGCGTACTGCCGGGGGCGGTGGTGTCCGGACCGGTGTCGATCCGGTAGCCGACGCCGGGCATCGTGGCGATGATCCATGGTTCGCCGAGCCGTTTGCGCAGCGCCGAGACGGTGATGCGCACGGCGTTGGTGAGGGGGTCGGCATTCTCGTCCCACGCCCGTTCAAGGAGTTCTTCGGCGCTGACGACCCCGCCCTCGGCGCCGACGAGGACTTCAAGGACGGCGAACTGTTTGCGGGTGAGCGCCACATAGCGTCCGTCGCGGAAGACCTCCCGGCGGAACGGGTCGAGCCGCAGGCCCGCGATCTCGTGGACCGGAGGCCGGGCGTACGCGCGTCTGCGGTCGAGCGCCCTCAGCCGCAGGACGAGCTCCCGCAGCTCGAACGGTTTGGTGAGGTAGTCGTCGGCGCCGAGCCCGAACCCGGAAGCCTTGTCGTCGATCCGGTCGGCGGCGGTGAGCATGAGGATCGGGATGCCGCTGCCGGAGGCGACGATGCGTCGGGCCACCTCGTCGCCGGAGGGACCGGGGATGTCGCGGTCAAGGACCGCGAGGTCGTAGGAGTTGACGCTGAGGAGTTCCAGGGCGGAGTCGCCGTCGCCGGCGATGTCGGCGGCGATCGCCTCAAGGCGTAGACCGTCACGGACGGCTTCGGCCAGGTAGGGCTCGTCCTCCACGATCAGTACGCGCATGTGCGAAGCCTAAGCAGCAGAACATATCGCCGACGTATGCAAAGACGTGTGCAAAGGCCTCTGCAAGGCCGGGCGCAAAGACGTGTGCACACCGGACACGCGGCTCACCCTGTCGGTGCCGGCGCGGGGCGGGGCTGGTCCGACGGTGCCTGCGCCGCAGTGCGCCACCACTGGCGCGACGCCAGCGCGGCCAGTACGGCGCCGGCGGCGTTGACCAGTACGTCGTCCACTGAGGACACCCGGTCAAGGCGCAGGACGTACTGTGCGGTTTCGACCAGGACCGAGCAGCCCGCCCCGAGCGCCAGGATCCGCGGCACGGACGCCAGCGCCGCGAACCGCATCGGTGCGAAGAACCCCAACGAAGCGAAGACCAGCAGGTTGCCGACGATCCCGAGCGTCCCCATTGTGACCAGGTCCCGCAGGGGTACCAGGCTCACCCGGGCGGGGACGATGCCGGCCCCGGCGCCCGGCATCATGGTCAGCCACAGGAACGGCACCGTCCCGTGGACCATGCCCACCTCGGCCAGCGACATCCGCCACGCCGATGTGACGCCGGCGGCACGCCGACGGAGCGTCAGCGCCCACGCCACCAGCGCGGCCAACGGCAGCGCGACCAACGTCATGAGCACCACACCGTTGAACGTGTCGAAGCAGCCGTGCCACCGCCCGGCCATGCACCTCGGAGCGGACATCATGAGCGGCCCGCGCACGACGAACGCGCCGCTCGCCAAGGCGACGATCGCCAGGCCGAGGAACACGATCCTGCGGGTACGGCCGGGCGGTGCCGGCAGGGATGCGTCGTGGTTCATGGCCCCCATTGGAGACGGAGGGCCGTTGCGGTGGCGTATGCGATTTTCGATACGCCCGCGATACACGGAATACCCGGCATCAAGGAACTGGCGCGAGTCGGCAGTGAGATGGTCCCGCCGCGGGTGATCGCGCCGGCGCGTCGGTCACGCTCGATCGGGTGTCCGCTCCTTCTCCTCGGCCGTGTTCACGGCATGCCGGGTGGAGGGGACGGCAGTCCAACCGGCCAGTGGTGCGCGCGCAGTGAGTCCGCCCTCAGTTCGTGGCCGCTGACGCTTCAACGCCTGACGCGGTACGGCCAGGTGCGGTCTCCTCGGATGGCTCGGGGCGTGTGTCCCACGTGGCGAGGTCCACCACCTGTCCGTCCGGGAACAGGGCGCAGGTGCGGTCCTCGGCGACGAAGACGCTGGACGGTTCGGCGCCCAGTACCGACGCGGCGACGAAGGCGCCGACGATGCGCGGGAAGTCGCACACCGCGCCGATGCGGAACAGGGACTGCGAGTCCGTCGTGACCTCGTCGCTTCCGGCGCGCAGGATGATCCGCTGGTCGGGGGCGACGGCCCGGGCCGCGACCGCGACAGCCATGTTCGCCAGACTGTCCGAGCCGACCGCGGCAAGACCGCGGGCCCGCAGGACGGAGAGGCGTTCGAGCAGGAAGCGGTCACCGCCCCGGCCGAGGACGACGGGGATGTTCAGGGAGCGGGCCAGGGGGAGGCACGCCGCCTGGGGGTTGCGCTCCACGGCGACGACCTTGATGCCGAGGTCCTTCAGCCGCGCGGACAGCCGCAGGCCCACCTGCCCGAGGCCGACGACGATGACGTGGCCGCGGCGCGGGATGGACCGGGCGCCCAGGATGCTCGTCATGCGGTGTCCCGTGAACCGGTCGACGACGCTCGCGGTGAAGATGGCCGCCAGCACCAGGACGGCGAGCATCGAGACGGCGGACAGGACCTTGTACCAGCCGGGTCCGTGCTCGGCCGCCGGCGAGGAGCCGATCGTGGTGAGCGCGCGGGCGGCGTTCCACACGGAGTCGGTCCAGTGCTCGTGCAGGACGAGGACGCCGAGCGCGATGTCCACCGAGAAGGCTACCGACAGGGCGGCCAGACTCGCGATGAGCGCCTTCGCGGACGTCCCGAGGGAACGCAGCCAGGCAGGGAAGGACGCGCGGGGGTGAACATGCGCGTGGGCCGCGAGGGCACGTCCGTTCAGATGCTCGACGGACGTGGTCCCGTCCTCCCGCCGGACCGCGATGACGCCCCCGCCGTCGGGCTGGAGCATCGCGTAGCTCGGGGCGAGGCATTCCGCCAGGAGGCTGGGCACGATGGCATCGGTCATGCTCAGGACGGTGCAGTTGGGGACCGTACGGGAGACCTCGTCGGCGACCGTGCGGTCGAAGAGGGTCACGACCAACCGGATACCCGGCTTGAGATGTTCGGCCAGCAAGGCATAGCGCAGGGCGACGATGTCATCGCGGGAGACGACGGCGACGGCGTCGACGGACTGCTCCAGGTGCTCGCGCAGGGTGTCGTCGTCGGGCCGCGGCAGGCGGTGCACCGTGCCGTACCGGCGGCCGATGTGAGCCGCTGCGGAGCGACCCAGGGCCTCGTCGTCCTCGATGATCACAATGCGCTGACCCGAGGCGGGTATGTGGGGAGGTGCCTGATCCTGAAATGTCTGCGGGTTCAAACCGTCGGCCTTTCTGCACGGGTGGGGGCTGCTCTGAGCCGCCTTTTGATCAGTGCGCCCGGCATGCCTGGTCGAGGCTCGGTGCGGGGGCTTCGGCGCGGGCCGGTCTGGCCGGCACGTCTGTCTCGTACGCCGTGTCCGATGAGTGAGGCACGGTCGGGAGGAGCCGAAGACGTGTTCTTTGTACCAGGGTTCCGGCGGTTTGTATCAGGCTCCATGGGGGCGTCGGATCCCCGGCCTGTCCGACATTGTGTACAAGAAGGCGAAGTCCCCTGTGCGGTATGGGAGTCACTGTTGCCCGCGACGGAGACCTCCTGGCGACGAGGCCGGAAACGCGGCGCGGTGGCTTCCGGCGCGGTGGTGCTCCCCAACCGTTCCGGGTCGAGAGGCCCGTGGCTTAACCACCCTTGAGGCGACCCTCAAGCCTGCCTTAAGGATCACTGATGGGTCTCTGACCTGGCTTTTTTCACCCCTCTCGACCCCTACTGTGGCCGCGTGACGACCGAGGCCGCCAGCGAATCCGAACTCTCCAGGTACCCCGCCCTGAACGCGTATCTGCGCCACGTCGAGGGCCCAGGCGCGGAGTACCCGCCCATACCTCCGCGGCCCACCCGCCGCCCCCGCATCGGCCGTCCCGCCGCTCCCCTGCGCATCTCGCCGGGCGCCCTGCGCGTGGGCATCGTCGTGGGCGGCATCGGCGTCAGCGCCCTCTGGGCCGTACAGGCCGAACCGTCGGCGCGGCTCGACGTGCTCTTCGCGACCGGCGCACACCTCACCGGACTGCTCGCCGGATACGGCATCCTCGTCATGCTCTTCCTCATGGCGCGCATCCCCGCCGTCGAGCACGGAGTCGGCGCCGACCGCCTCGCCCGCCGTCACGCCGCCGGTGGACGTCACGTCCTGGTGCTGTGCGCGGCCCATCTGGTCCTCGCCGTGTGCGGATACGCCACCCACGCCGGCACCGACCTCGTCTCCACCGTCGTGGCCCTCCTCGGATACCCGGCCGTCGTGGCCGCGTTCGCCGGTGCGGCCCTGCTCGTCGTCGTCGGTGTGAGCAGCGCTCGTGCGGTACGCCGCCGGGTCACCCACGAGACGTGGCGGGCCCTGCATCTGCTGACCTATCTGGGCGCTGCGCTGGGCTTCGTGCATCAACTCGCGGGCCCGGATGTGGCAAGCGGCGTCGTCACGCGGTGGCTCTGGGCCCTCCTGCACGCGACCGTCGCCGTACTGCTCGTCTGGTATCGGCTGGTCGTGCCCGTCCATCAGGCGCTGCGGCACAGCCTGCGCGTGGTCGCGGTCCATGGCGAGGGGCCCGGCGTCTTCTCCGTCGTCATGCAGGGCATCGGGCTCGACGGACTGCGGGCCGAGCCCGGCCAGTTCTTCCGCTGGCGATTCCTCAGGGCAGGGCTCTGGCACACGTCGCTCCCGTTCTCCCTCTCGGCGCCGGTGCGCGGCGATGAACTGCGTATCACCGTCAAGGCACTCGGCCGGCACACGCGCCGTGTCCGCAGGCTCGCGCCGGGCACGCGCGTCCTGGCCACGGGGCCCTTCGGCGCGCTCACCGCACACCGCCGCACACGGCGCAAGGTGCTGCTCCTGGCGGGCGGCGTCGGCATCACGCCCCTGCGGGCCCTGTTCGAGACGCTGCCCGGAGCGCCGGGCGACCTCACTCTCCTCTACCGCGCGGCCACGGCCGAACAACTCGTCCTGAGCGGGGAGTTGGAGGCCATCGCTCGCAGCAGGCAGGCGGCCCTGCACTATCTGCTCGGCCCGTCGGACGCCTCGTTCGACCCGCTCGCACCGCAGGCCCTGCGCAATCTCGTACCCGAACTCGCCGAGCACGACGTCTACGTGTGCGGGCCGCCCGGCATGACGGCCGCGGCCACCGCGGCGCTGGTGCGGGCAGGGGTGCCCGAAGACCACATCCACGCAGAGTGCTTCACGTTCTGAGCCGGCGCAGATGCCGTACACCACTGACAGAGAGACCCCCATGGGACGCCACCGCAAGCCCGCAGGCCCCACGCCGCTCCCCACCCTCACGGCCCGGCGCCGTCTTGCCGCCGGGCTCGCGGGGGCCAGCGCCCTCGTCGCCACGTTCCTCGTCGTCGCCGTCGACCCGGCGGCCCCGCCCGCCCCCGACCGGACCACGGCGACGGCGCCGTAGCCGCATGACCGGGGGAGGGGGGGAATCAGCTCACCTGCCCATACCGCTCACTGATTGCGGTGCGCAACGCCGGGGCCGAGGCGCCGAGTGCCGACAGTACTGACGGCACGAGGCCGGTGGTCATGGTGATGAGGCTGAGGCTGAGGTGTTCGAGGCCGATGTAACTGTCGTGCCGGGCCTGTGCCTCGCGGACCGTGTTCGCGAGGCTCTCCTTGGCGCGAGGGGAGAACCGGATGTGCCCGCCGGAGCGAGCGCCGGCGGTTTGGTACAGGCCGGTGGGAGCGGGGGCTTGTGCCGTGCGGACGGGGTGTCGGGCGGCTCGCCTCCGGCGCCAGTGGCGGGCGAGGACCGTGGGCACCACGCGACGCGGGCCGCGCCTCGGCGAGCGAGGTCCGTGGTGGACGGCGCTGTCGGCGCGCGCGAGGGCTTCCGGCCCGAAGGACTCCTCGATCCTGGCGCGTACGGCGTCGATGTCGATGCCCACGGACGCGAGGGCGTCCCGGTTGAGGGTGCCGAACAGGTGGGACGCGCCCCCGAGTCCGACCAGACGGACGATCTCCTCCTCCACCCCCTCCGGCGTCACGCCGTGCTCACGCAGTACGGCGCCCGCGGGCTGATCGGTGGAGGCGAGGGCGAGCAGGAGATGCTCGGGGCCGATGTAGTTGTGGCCGAGCCGGCGGGCGTGTTCCTGGGTGTGGACCACCACGGTGCGGGTGTCCGGTGTGAAGCGTTCGAACATCATCGACTCCCTATCAGGCGGCCGTACTTGCGGTGCACGGTCTGCTTGGTGACGCCGAGCCGCTCCGCGATGTCCTGCCAGGACCATCCCAGCTTCCGGGCGTTCTCGACCTGGAGGATCTCCAGGCGTTCGGTGAGTTCTCGTAGGGCGGCCACCGCGCGGAGCCCGGTGTCCGGGTCGCTGCTGGCGGCGCCCTCGGCGATTTCGAGTGTGCTCTCCATGGCCGTCAGCATATGCTGACGGCCGAATGGGTGTCAACATATGCTGACGCGATCCGGGGGTCCGAGAACCGATCGGAGCACCAGATCAGGCCGGGATGCCGCAGGCCTTCCTAGCATCGGCATGTGGAACACCCTGCACCGGAACAGCCGACCGCCCGGCCGCCCGCCGCGGCCTACCGCAACCTGGCCGTGGCCACCATCGGGTTCGCTCTCACGTTCTGGGCCTGGGCCCTCATCGCGCCGCTCGGCAGCGACTTCGGGGAACGCCTGAACCTGAGCTCGTTCAACCAGTCGTTCCTCGTCGCGGTGCCCGTCATCGTGGGCTCCCTCGGCCGCGTTCCCGTCGGCGCGCTGACCGACCGCTACGGCGCCAAGCTGATGTTCCCGCTGATCTCCGCCCTGACGATCATCCCGGTGCTCCTGGTCATCCCCGCCAGGGGCTCCTTCGTCGCCATGCTCGGCGTCGGATTCCTGCTCGGTATCGGCGGCACGACGTTCGCCATCGGTATCCCGCTCGTGAACTCCTGGTTCCCGCCCGCCCACCGCGGGTTCGCGCTCGGAATCTTCGGCATGGGCATGGGTGGTGTGGCCCTGTCGGGCTACTTCACGCCACGCATGGCCAAGCACAGTGAGAACCTCCCCTTCTTCGTGGTGGCCATCGCGCTGGCCGCCTACGCGCTGCTCGCTCTGCTCCTGATCACCGACCGCCCCGACCGGCCGATCCCCACCAGCCCGCTCGCCACCCGGCTCGGGCAGGCGGGACGGCTGAGGGTGACGTGGGAGCTGTCCGGTCTGTACGCGATCGGGTTCGGCGGCATCGTCGCGTTCGGCGTCTACCTGCCCACGTATCTGAAGACCTGGTACGAGCTCGACCCCACCGACGCGGGCACCAAAGCGGCCGGGTTCGCCCTGGTCACCGTCATCTTCCGGCCCATCGGCGGCTGGCTGTCCGACCGGATCCACCCGGCGACCGTCACTGCCTGCGCCTTGGGTGTCGTCGCGCTCTTCGCGATCGTCCAGGCCTTCGACCCGAAGCTGAACCCCGTGGGCACGATCTGCTTCCTGCTGATGGCCGCCGGACTCGGCACGGCCAGCGGCAGCGTCTTCGCGCTCGTCTCCCAGGTCACTCCACAGCCGCAGGTCGGCTCTGTCACCGGCATCGTCGGTGCGATGGGCGGCCTCGGTGGCTTCGTGCCACCGCTCGTCATGGGCGCGGTCTACAGCGCCAAGAGCTCGTACTCCATCGGCTTCATGCTCCTGTCCGACCTGGCTCTCGCCGGCTGCGTCTATGCGTACGGCCGCATGCGGAACATCGGGGCGGAGCGGCCGTAGGGCGTGTTTGCGGCCTCATCATCGGCCGGGCGTGCGTGCCCCGTTGCGCGCCGCCGCCGACCGACACGTCACTCGTGCGCCTTCAACAACGGGCGAAATGCATACAAAACTCCCTATCGTGGGTCGGGTGACTGAGCCACCCGCACCCCCCGCCGCCGCCTCGGACGTGGCCACCGCTCCGGACGCGCCACCGCCCACCGGCGCGGTCGGCGGGCCCCGACCGCGTTCGGTCGCAGGGCGGGCCACGCTCGCCGGCACCATCGTGTCCCTCCTGCTGATCCTGGCCATCGTGTTCGGCAGCCGGATGCTCAAGGACTTCGACTCGGCTCTCCTCCCGTACGCCGTCGCGACTGTGTTCCTCGCCTTCGGTGTCGCCTACCGCTACACCGTGTGGATCTCCGCCCCGGGCGCACGCCGTCTGTTCAAGCAGGGCTGGCGCAGCCTGTTCTCGTCCGACAACTTCCGCAAGGCGCCCACCGCGCTGCCGCAGATGATCGCCACCTACCTCGGCTTCCAGAAGTTCCTCGGGGCCCGCTCGCAGGCCCGCTGGGCCGCCCACCAGCTGATCTTCTGGGGCTGCATCCTGGCCGCCCTGATCACCTTCCCGCTGACCTGGGGGTGGTTCACGTTCACCTCCCCGTCCGGTGCGGGTCCCGGCTACGCGATGCGGATCTGGGGCATCAAGGTCATCGGCTTCGACTCGCTGAACATCCTCGGCTGGCTGATGTTCCACGGCCTGGACATCGCCGCCGTCCTGGTGATCCCCGGCGCCTCGTACTTCCTGTGGCGGCGTATGAAGGACCGCGGCGCCATGACCGGCCAGCGCTTCGCCTACGACCTGGTCCCGCTGATCGCCCTGATCGTCATCTCGGTGACCGGCCTGCTCCTCACCTTCTCTTCGATCTTCCTGCACGGCGGCGGCTACGAGTTCCTGGCGATCCTGCACATGGTGTCGGTGGTCTTCACCCTCATCTACATCCCCTTCGGCAAGTTCTTCCACATCGTCCAGCGGCCGGCCGCCGTCGGCATGCAGCTGTTCAAGTACACGGCCCGCAAGGACGAACAGCTCTTCCACTGCAAGCGCTGCGGTCAGCTGATCGACACCGCCCCGTACGTCGAGAACCTCCAGGGCACCATGCGTGACCTCAAGCTCGACTTCGCCACCTGGACCGAGTACTGCCCCCGCTGCAAGCGGGTGCTGCGCGGTGCCGCATACCTCAGCGACGTGAAGAAGGGCTTCAAGTGACCCAGCAGTACATCCCGCTTGACCCCTCCATCGCACCACCCGGCACCCGCAACTTCCGTGACGCGGGCGGCATCCCGGCCGACCAGTGGCACGCCGACCAGAACGGCGAGACGCTCGTCCCCACCCACTGCTGCTTCTGCGGCGTGCAGTGCGGGATGTATCTGCGCGTCGACAAGGGCGGCAAGGTGTTCGGCGTCGAGCCCCGCAACCACGACATCAACCGCATGCGGCTCTGCCCCAAGGGCATCAACGCCTACCAGCAGATCAACCACCCGGACCGGCTGACCGCCCCCCTCATGCGCCGCTCCCGCGACGAACCCTTCCGGGAGGCGACCTGGGAGGAGGCCCTCGACTTCACGGTCTCCGAGATCCGCCGCATCCAGTCCGCCCACGGCAACGACGCCTTCGGAGTGCTCGGCGGGGCGAGCCTGTTCTCCGAAAAGACATACCTGGTCGGCAAGTTCGCGCGCGTCGCCCTCAAGACGAAGCACGTCGACTACAACGGCCGCCTGTGCATGGTCTCCGCCGCCGGAGCCAACAAGCTGTCCTTCGGCATCGACCGGGCCGGCAACCCCTTCTCCGACATCCTCCTCTCCGACTGCCTGCTGATCGCCGGGTCGAACGTGGGGGAGTGCTTCCCGGTGATGACCCAGTACGTGTGGGGCGCCCGAGACCGGGGCGCCGTCCTCATCGTCGTCGACCCGCGCGAGACGTCCATCGCCCGCACCGCCGACATCCACGTCGCCCTCAAGCCGGGCACCGACTCCGTGTTTTTCAACGCCGTACTGAACGTAGTCATCCGCGAGAACCTCGTCGACGAGGAGTACGTGGCCGCGCACACCACCGGCTGGGACGAGGTCAAGGCCACCGTCGCGACGTACACCCCGGAACGGGCCGCCGAGATCTGCGGGATCCCCGCCGCACAGGTCGTCCAGGTCGCCAGGGCCTTCGCGGGCGCCAACAACGCCATGGCCTGGCACGCCCGGGGCATCGAGCACCACTCCCAGGGCGTCGAGAACTGCCTCACCGTCATCAACCTCTGCGTGGCCACCGGCAACATCGGCAAGCCCGGCGCCGGCTACGGCACCCTCACCGGTCAGGGCAACGGCCAGGGCGGCCGCGAGCACGGCCAGAAGGCCGACCTGCTGCCCGGCGGGCGCTCCATCCTGAACCCCGACCACCGACGGCAGATCTGCGAGATCTGGGGCATCGAGGAGTCCGAACTCCCCGCCGCCGGCACGTCGATGATGGAAATGGTCTGGCAGATGCAGCGCCAGGAGATCCGCGGCCTGATCGGCATCTGCAACAACCCGTTCGTCTCCCTCCCCAACTACGCGACGGTCAAGGAGGGTTACGACACCCTCGAGTTCCACGCCCAGTTCGACTTCTTCCTCTCCGAGACGGCGGACAACGCCCACGTCGTCTTCCCCGTCACCACCTGGGCCGAGGACGAGGGCGTGATGGCCAACGCCGAGGCCAGGGTGGTCAAGCACAACAAGGCGCAGGAGCCGCCGGAGGGCGTACGTACCGACACCTGGGTGATGTGTGAGCTGGCCCGACGCCTCGGTGTGGGAGACAAGTTCGACTATCCCGGCTCCCGCGAAGTCTTCGAGGAGCTGCGCATCGCGTCGGCCGGCACGGTCATCGACTACTACGGAATCACCTACGACCGTCTCGAGGAGACCGGCGGCATCGCCTGGCCGTGCCCCTCCACCGACCACCCCGGCATGCCCCGCCTCTTCGAGGACGGCAAGTCGTACCACCCCGACGGCAAGATCCACCTCCAGGTCGTGGAGTGGCACCCGCCGATGGACCCGTACGACGACGACCACCCCATGTCGCTCACCACCGGCCGCACCGTCGCCCACTTCCTGTCCGGCAACCAGACGCGCCGGCTCGGCGCCCTGGTCGAGCAGACCCCGCGCCCATGGGCGGAGGTCCACCCCTCGCACGGCTTCAAGAACGGCGATCCGGTACGCGTCGTGACGCGCCGGGGCAGCGAGGTCTTCCCCGCTCTGGTCACCGAGGCGATCCGCCCCGACACCGTCTTCGTGCCGTACCACTGGCCGGTCCCCACGGCCGCCAACGCGCTCACCATCGACGCCCTCGACCCCCGTTCCAAGATCCCCGAATACAAGGTCTGCGCCTGCCGCATCGAGCACGCCGAGCAGATCGACGAGGTGCCGGCGCCCCCGACCGCGCCCGGCCAGGTCGCGTACCCGGAAGCCCAGGTGTCCCGTACCGACCCCCTGCCGCCCACGGCCCCGCAGGGCCGTGGCACCGCCGAGAGGAGCTGAGGTCACGCCATGATGGGCAGAACGATCTTCATCGATCCGGGCCGGTGCATCGGCTGCCAGGCGTGCGTGTCCGCCTGCCGGGAATGCGACTCGCACCGGGGCAAGTCCATGATTCACCTCGACTACCCCGACGAGGGCCACTCCGTCGCGTCCCTGCCCACGGTCTGCATGCACTGCGAGGACCCGGTCGCCCCGTGCGCCGAGGTGTGTCCCGCCGACGCGATCCTGGTGACCGCCGACGGTGTCGTGCAGCAGGCCGACACCACCCGCTGCATCGGCTGCGCCAACTGCGTCAACGCCTGCCCCTTCGGCGTACCGAAGATCGACCTCCAGGCCAAGCTGCAGATGAAGTGCAACCTCTGCTACGACCGCACCGCCTACGGACTCGCCCCCATGTGCGCCACGGTCTGCCCCACCGGGGCCCTCTTCTACGGAACGCTCGAGGATCTCCAGGCCGAACGCCCGGGCGTCCAGGTCGCGGACTCCTTCACGTTCGGCGACGTCGTTGTCAACACCGGCGTGGCGATGGTCGTCCCCGCCGACAAGGTCCAGTGGCCGGTGCCCGGAGGGCTGCCGATCGTCCAGGTCAACGGGAAGGACGTGACCCGATGAGCGTCACCGAGCAGCCCCCGGCCCCCGAGCCCGGAACCGACGACGACGCGGCGCAGGCGGCGCTCGAGGACCGCATCTCCGCCGACTCCCTCACCACACGCCGCGACTACCTCCGTATCGTCGCCACCGTCTCCGGCGGCCTGGCCGTCGGAGGCATCGCCGTCGCCGGGGGAGTGCTGCACCGGCACGGCGACACCGACAGCGCACCGGAACCCAAGCGGGTCACCGGGCGCCTCGCACCCGGCGAGTCCATTGCCTTCCGCTTCCCCGGCGAGGACGACCGCGCGGTCGCCGTCCGCCTCACGGACGGCAGCCTCGTCGGTTACTCCGCCGTCTGTACGCACCTGGCGTGCGGCGTGCTGTGGCGCAAGGACCGCGGCAGCGAGGGCGAGTTGTACTGCCCCTGCCACGAAGGCATCTTCGACGCCCGCACCGGCGAGGTCACCGCGGGCCCGCCACCGCGCGGCCTGCCCAAGGTGCTGCTCGTCGAGCAGAGCGACGGCAGCGTCTGGGCGGTCGCCACGGCCCGCTCCGGCGAGAACGCCCAGGACGCGGTGTGCAGGGAGTTCGCCGACGCGCGGCCCGAGGTGCGGGCTCAGCTCGGCTGCCCCGTCGCGAACGACGCCAACGGGGAAAGGAGCCAGCGGACATGAGCACCGAAGAGCCTCAAGCCGTTCCCCCGAGGCCCCAGTACACCCCCGGCAGCGCCCAGCCGCGCCTCAACCGCCCGGTCCAGGAGCGCTACCCGCAGATCCGCCCGACCAGCGGCTACGGCGACCCCCGGATCCAGCACACGGGTCCGGGTCCCGGCGCCGGCACCGACCAGGAGCCGGAACGCTCCTCGAAACTCACGGCCCGCCTCGTCCTGGCGATGACGGTGGTCATCGGCCAGCTATGGGGCCTCAGCGTGGTGGTCAACGAGTGGATGATGGGCGCAACCGGTACGGCCTGGTGGGGCGCGGGATTCCTGTGCCTGTCCTTCCTGGTGGTCCTGGGGCTGTGGCTGCTCGACCCGAAGGATCGCTGAACTCCCGGCCGGACGACGTCACTTACGTCCCGCAGATCCGGCCTGAACTCCGGCGGACCGGCGCCATTCAAGACCCCAAGTAGCGCAGTACGGCCAGCACGCGCCGGTTCGCGTCCTCCGACGCGGGCAGGCCCAGCTTGCCGAAGACGGCCGCGACGTGCTTCTCGACCGTGCCCGCCGACACCACCAGCGCCTGCGCGATCGCGGCGTTCGTCCTGCCCTCGGCCATCAGCGCCAGAACCTCCCGCTCGCGTGCCGTCAGCGACTCCAGGTCGCCACCACGGCGGCTCGCTCCGGCCAACTGCGTGACTACTTCGGCGTCGAGAGCGGTGCCGCCGGCGGCGACGCGGGACAGGGCGTCGGTGAACTCGGCGACGTTCGCGACGCGGTCCTTGAGCAGGTAGCCGACCCCGGCCGAGCCCGCGGCGAGCAGCCTGGTCGCGTACTTGGTCTCGATGTACTGGGAGAACAGCAGCACGCCCGTGCCCGGGTGCTCGCGCCGGATGTCGATCGCGGCTCGCAGGCCCTCGTCGGTGTGTGTCGGCGGCATCCGGATGTCGACGACGGTGACGTCGGGCCGGTGCTCGGCGACGGCTGCGACAAGGGCGTCGGCGTCGGGCACGGCCGCGCACACGTCGTGGCCACGTTCGGTGAGCATCTGGGCAAGCAACTCCCGCAACACGGCGGCATCTTCGGCGATCACGATGCGCATGGGGGCATGCTCTCACGGGTTCGAGCGGGGGAGGGCGGGGGCAGCTGCGCTGCGTGCGGGCCGTCCGTCGTGTCCCTCAGCGCATTGCTTGCGGCGTCAGTCATGCGTGGAGCGGCAGTTCCACCGTCACCGCGGTCGGCCCGCCGCTCGGGCTCGACACGTCAAGGCGTCCGTCCACCGTCCGCACCCGCTGCTGAAGGCCCGTCAGCCCGCTTCCGGCGCCGAGCGCCGCCCCGCCGCGGCCGTCGTCAGTGACCCGCAGCCGCAGGACGCCGTCCTCCTGCGCGACCCACAACACCGCCCGGCGCGCGCCGCTGTGCTTGATGACGTTGGTGAGGAGCTCCGCCGCGCAGAAGTACGCGATCGTCTCGATCGCGGGCGTCGGCCGCCGCGGCACGTCCACCGAGAGCTCCACCGGTACGGAGCTCCGCGCGGCCAGCGTCGACAGCGCGTCGGGCAGGCCGTCGTCCAGGGCCGGGGGATGGATGCCGCGTGCCAGGTCACGCAACTCGGTGAGGGCCTCGGTGGCGTTGCGGTGCGCGATGTCCACGAGTTGCCGTACACGCGCCGGGTCAGCGATCGGTTCGCCCTCCGGGCCGAGCCGTTCCTTCGCCATGTCGAGGCCCATGGCCAGCGCGACGAGCCGGACCTGCGCCCCGTCGTGCAGATCGCGCTCCAGGCGGCGCAGCAGGGCTGCCGAGTCATTGACGGCGAGAGCGCGGCTCTCCTCCAAACTCCTTACGCGTTCCGCGAGTTGGCCCGGACCGAGCAGTGCCCGGATGAGCCAGCGGTCCACGGCGACGACGCCACGTGTGAACCAGGGCGCCGCCAGCAGCGTCACCGCGCCGATCGCCGCCGCCACGAAGGTCCCGGCGAAACTCGTGCTGTGCGGGGCGCCACCGCCGAGGGGGATCGGTGTGATCGTCGGCATTCCCGCCTCGCCCGCCGCGGGGCGCTGGTGGAACGCGGCCCAGCGCAGTGGCGCGGAGAGATTGAGGAGGGCGGTCAGCCACCAGCCGACGGCGTACAGGCCGAAGGCGGCGACGGGCAGCTTCACCAGGACGTATGCCACCGCACGCCACCCCGCCGCATCGCGCAGGCGAGCGTCCAGCCGCGCGAACGCCTTGCCCGTCGGCCGCAGCCGCGGCGGCGCCTCCACCCGCTCGTCCAGCAACCCCTGGGCGAGCCGGCGATGCACGGCGGCGCAGCCGCGCGCGAGGCCGACCGCCCCGACGACCAGCGCAAGGCCGAGGACAGCGCCGACGAGGGAGGCGGTGAGACCGGTGCCGAGGGCGAGCAGGACGAGGAGGAGAACGGCCCCGACGACGGCCAGGGGGAAGCCGACCAGGCAGTACGTGGCCTCGGCCCAGGCACGAGCCGTGAACGGGGCGCGCAGGACGGCGCCCGGGGAGACCTGACGTGAGGGCTCGGCCCGCGCGCCTTCCGGTGGCCGGTCCCCGGCTGACTCGTGCATGGCTCAAGTCTCCTGTACGTACGCATCTGTTGTAGGTGTCTGCCGTCTGCCGTCTGCCGTCTGCCGTCTGCCGTCTGCCGTCTGCCGTCTGCCGTCTGCCGTCTGCTGTCAGGCGTCCCGGCGCGTCAGCAGCCAGCCGCCCGCGCCGAGCGCCGCCACCACGTACAGGCACAGCATCCCGAAGCCGACCCACGGTGAGAGCACGTCGGCCACCGGCTTGGAGACGGCGAGCGAGTTCCCAGCGATCATGGTCGGGAAGTACTTTGCCACCGTGACCCCGGTGAGCCCGGACAGTGCCGCGGGCAGCACGTACAGCAGCCCGACCAGTGCCCCGATGGCCGCGGCCGTGTGCCGGACGACGGCGCCCAGCGCGATGCCGAGCAGCCCGACCATGGCGAGATACGCGCCCGAAAGGACCACCGCGCGGAGCACACCCGGGTCGCCGATGGCGGGCACCGGCACTCCTTCTCCGAGCGCGAGCCGCCCGGCGAAGAACGTGGCGAACGCGACCACTTCACCGACGGCCGACGTCACCGCGCCGAAGACGCCCGCCTTGGCGGCGAGCAGCAGCGGCCGGTTGGGGATCGCGGCGAGCGTGGAGCGAATCGCGCCGGAGGAGTACTCGCCGGTGACCACGAGCACGCCGAGTACGCCGACGACGAGCTGGCCGAGGGCGATCCCGGCGAGCACGTTGTTCACCGGGTCGAACGTGTCGGCCTTGTCCGGGCTGGGGGCATGAGTGTTGGCCATGGTCACGACGCCGATGACGAGCATCCCGACGACGGTGGCCACGAGCGCCCACGGGGTGGAGCGCAGGCTGCGCAGTTTGATCCACTCCATCCACGCGGCGTGGGCGAACCCGTGGCGCCCCGCGGGCAGTGCCCGTGTCGTCTGCGGGGCGGTCACGACCGCCTCCTCGGCTGTGCGGGGGCGGTGCCCCGGTACTCGGCGCTGTCCCCGGTGAGGGCGAAGAACGCCTCCTCGAGAGAACGTCCGTCGGCCGTCAGCTCGGCGACGCTGGTGTCGGCGAGCAGCCGGCCCTGGCCGATCACGATCAAGTGGTCGGCGGTGAGCGCCATTTCGCTGATCAGGTGACTGGACAGCAGCACGGTGCGGCCCTCGGCGGCGAGGGACTTCATCAGGTTGCGGATCCAGCGCACGCCCTGCGGGTCGAGCCCGTTGACGGGCTCGTCGAAGAGCAGCACCCCCGGATCACCGAGCAGGGCGGCGGCGATGCCGAGCCGCTGCGACATGCCCAGCGAGAAACCGCCCGCGCGCTTGTTCGCCACGTCGGCGAGACCGACGGTGTCCAGGACGACGCGGACCCGGGCGCGGGGAATGCCGTTGGCGGCGGCCAGGGCGGCCAGGTGGTTCGCCGCGCTGCGGCCCGGGTGGTACGTACGGGCCTCAAGCAGCGCGCCGACCTCGCGCAACGGCCAGCGCAGCTCGTTGTACGGCGTGCAGTGGATACGGGCGGTGCCCGCATCCGGGCGGTCCAGGCCCATGATCATGCGCATGGTGGTGGACTTCCCGGACCCGTTCGGGCCGAGGAAACCGGTCACCGCGCCCGGGCGGACCTCGAAGCCGAGGCCGTCGACGGCGACGGTGGGGCCGTAACGTTTGGTGAGACTGCGGACCTCGATCAGGGCTGCTCCCAGGTGGCTGCGTTCATGCCCCCGACGCTAGGCGCGCCCGCGCCGCCCCGGAACGAGGCTGGCCTCCGTCTTGAGCTGGGGGGTTTCCCCCAGGGAAGCGGTGCCCCATGCGGCAGGGGCGTCAGCCTTCCCCGTCCGCGCGGCTCAGAAGGATCAGCGTGCGCTCGAGGAGCTTGTCCACGTTCTGAATGCCCAGCTGAAGGTTCCGCTGGTGGACGAAGACGGTGAGGTCGAGGGCGACCTGGGCGAAGCAGTAGGCCAGAACACCGGGTCCGGCCACTCGCTCGCCGGCGTCGCAGAGCATCTCAAGGGCCTCGGGGGTGAAGTCGTGGGCGCTCAGAAGCGTCGCGTAGTCGAAGACTCTGGTTCCGCTGCCCAGTGCCTCGATGTCGATGACGCCACTGACACGGTCCGCGTCGAACAGGACGTTGCCGGGCCGGAAGTCGCCGTGGACAAGGTCCTCGGTGGGCAAGGTGACGGGTCCGTGAGCGGCGAGAAGCCGCTCGCAGGCGTTGACGAGGTCCCGTCCGGTCGCACCGGTCTGCGCCGTCTGCCGCCAGAGCTCCTCACCCGTCATGCGGGTGGTCACGAACTCCGACCAGCATCGCTGCGGGTCGGGGTCGAGACCGGCGTGCAGCTCCAGGACGCCGATCAGCAACCGGGCCTCGCTCGCGGTCACTTGCTGCCTTGTCCGACCAGGTGCGAGTTCCTGGATCTGGTATCCGAAGCCGTCTGTGCTGGTGCCTACGGCGAGCCAGGCGGGGGTCGGATATCCGGCAGCGCGGATCTTGGCGACGCCCGCGGCAGCCCGTTCGATCTGAGGGGCCCAGGAGAGGTCCGGGCTCCACTTCAATACGGCTTGCCGCCCCGTGCCGTCGGTGAGGAGCCAGGCTCCTGACTGGACTCCGTCGTCGAACCGGTGAAGCAGTTGGAACCGTTTGTCATGCGCGTGGTTTGCCTCGCGCAGAACCGCCCGGGCGGTGCGCGTGTCAGCTTCGTCAGACGTGGTGTTCCGGGGCACGGAGCCCTCCTGGGCCAGCCGAATGTCGAACGTGCGCAGGGGACACTACGAGGCGCGGTCCCCGAAGCGCACCTCGTTTACCGGCTGTGGATGCCGCCGGCCGCCCTCAGCGCGGTGACCGCGGATGTGGCGTCTTCGGCGTAGAAGCGGAAGGTGCGCGCTTCGGCGGGCTTGCCCAGGGCGCGTACGTACCGAACCGGTTCGGTGAGTTCGACGGTGATGGTCGTCTGGCCGCCGACGGCCAGGTCGGCGACGCCGTTCTCGTCCACGGCGGCCAGCCTGCTCGTAGGGAACTTACGGTCCCGGCGGACGGAGGCTATGCGGTCGGCCGGGATGCGGATGCCCAGCAGTGCGCCGTAGCGCAGGTGCAGGGAGCCGTCGGATCCGATCACGTGCGGGCGCACTGCGCACGAGGCGTGCAGGGCGATGACGAAGTAGCAGCCCCAGACGTCGAGTACGAGCGTGACGGCGTGCACCAGCGGCCAGGGGATGAGGAACGCGAGGGCGACGGTCTCGACGACACTGACGAAGAAGAAGCCGTACATGAAGGACGTCTGCCCCGGGGCGTAGGGGACGGGCACGTCGCCGTCGCCCACGCCGTGCGGGCCGCGGCGGGCGACCCAGCGCACGAAGCTGGTGGAGAGGGAGATCTCGTGCGCGGTCAGTTTGCGCACGGGCGCCGGTACGGTGTCGGCGACCGCGGCGAGGAAGGCACCGCGGTGATCGAGACCGGTGCGGTGGTGCCGGCGGTGGTCGAGGCCGAGGAGGACGGCCGACGCTGTCATGAGCGCGAGCGCCGCAAGCTCCACTGCTGATCGGACGGCTGGGGGCGGCCGGACCCCGCTTGCCAGGCACAGGACGAGCGCGAGCTCGCCGGGTACGAGTGCGGCGAAGGACCAGCGCACGGCCCTTCTCACTGCCTTCACCGGGCACGCTCCTGAAGCAGTGCGATGGCGCGGCGCACCGCCGCGGCCTGGGCGGGGGCGAAGTCCGAGAAGAGGGCGTCCGCGAAACCGCCGTCCTCACCCACATCGCCGTCGGCAGGGATGTTCATCGCCCGGGCAGCCGCCTCCGGGATGCTGTCGACGATGGCGCGGGCCGCCGCCTCCACGCGCACGTCGTCCTCGGTGGCCTCGGCCAGCTCGTCCAGCTGGGCGTAGACCTCGTAGGCACGTCGCATGGCGTCCGGGTCGGCGTTGAGGGTGTGCATCAGCGCATCGAGCCAGCCGCGGTCGCCGCCCGGCGAACCGGTCTCCAGCAGGGCGAGCAGTTCCCGTTCCTTGGCGGCCATCGCGGGCTCGGGGCCGGGCAGCCGTGCCGAGGCGCGGGCCATGTCGGCGAAGAGCGCGGTCAGTTCGGGCGATACGGGGGCCTCGGCGGGTAGCTGCCCGGTGTGCTCGGCCTGTCCGAGCAGCAGCCGCAGACGGGCGCGACGTCGGCGGATGGCCTCCTCCTGGCGGGCCAGGTCGGCGTCCAGCTCGGTCAGGATCTCGACGAGATCCTTGCCCACATCGTCCGCCAGCACGTCCTTGACCTCGTCGAGGCTCAGGCCCAGCTCGGTCAGCCGACGGATACGCGCCAGCTCCACGGCGTCGCGCAGGGAGTACTCGCGGTACCCGTTGGGCTGCCGGGGAGGCTCGTGCAGGAGCCCGATGCGGTGGTAGTGCCGCACGGCACGGGTGGTGATGCCGGCCATGCCGGCGAGCTCTCCGATTCGCATGGCACCAGTAGAAACGTTGACGTTGCGACAAGGTCAAGCGGCTATCGGTGCAGGGTGGTGGCGTCATCCGTATGGGCGGCTGGGTCCTTGGGGGTGTGGGCCACTGGGCGACTGGGCCGAACTGAGGGTGCTCGTCGGGATGTCGGTCCCGGAGGCGGATCCCCGAAGTCCACGGGCCAGAAGCATGCGGGCGGCACCCCTGGCCGCCCCTGCCGCCGCTGTCCCCGAATACGAGGCGACTCGCTCGTCGGACGTGTTCGAGGCCGAGTGGCGCGGTGGGCCGGGGGAATTCCCCGGCCCACCGGACGCAGGACCCGCGACAGAGGCATGCTCACTACATGACGAACCGTTGGGTCGGAGTGACCGTGGACTGCATCGACGTCGAGCGGGTGTCAGCGTTCTGGAGCGTGCTGCTGGACCGCCCACGGGGACCGTCCGAGCCCGGCTGGGTCTATCTCGGCCATCGCGACGACCCGCAGCCGCGCCTGGTCTTCCAGCCCGTGGCCGAGCCGAGGGCCGGAAAAGTGCGCCTGCACCTGGACGTCTCGGTCGACGACATCGATCAGGGCATCGCCCAAGTCATAGGCCTTGGCGGCCGGTTCACCGGAGAGCGGCACGACTACGACGAGGGCGTGGTCGTCGTGATGGCCGACCCCGAGGGGCACGAGTTCTGCCTGTCCCAGTTCTACTAGCTTCCCGTATCGAGCTGGTGGTCGGCCCACACGTAGGTTTCGGGCAGCAGGTCGGCGACGGGGACGGTTCGGAGCCGGTCGCCCGCACCGACGATGACCTTGAGGTCCGGGAAGTAGTCGAGGAGGACCTGGCGGCACCGGCCGCACGGGGGGACGACTCCGCGGTCGCGGTCGCCCACGGCGACGATCGTGACCAGCTCGTAGGCGCCCTGGCCGGCGGCCGCGCCGATGACGACCAGCTCGGCACAGGGGCCTCCGGTGAAGTGGTAGGCGTTCACCGCGGTGACGATCCGGCCGTCCCGGTCGCGGGCCGCGGCCGCCATGGTGTGGTTGTCGCCCCGGCAGCGGGTGCGCGCGACATGGGCCGCGGCCTCGATGAGTTCGTGGTCGACGTGATCGGTCTGCGTGGTCATCTGCCCTGCCCTCGTGAGGTGTTGGCCCATAGCGCCGTCAGCGAGTCGGTCGGGAGTCAGCCGGGCCCGCCGGTTGCGAGGTTGGTCGTCATGCGGTGCGCCGGGGCGGAACGGCCTTGCTCGCGGTAGAGGGCCAGTGCCGTGGTCCAAGCCTCGCGGGCACGGGCATCTTCGCCGCGCTCGGCGTGGATGTCTCCGAGTTTGGACCAGGTGTCGGCTTCTCGGTTGGCGTTGCCGATGGACTGGAAGTGCGTGAGGGCCTCACCGTAGGAGTGGAGGGCGCGTTCGGTCCTTCCGGTGTGCCGAGCGATGTCGCCCAGGGTGTCCCAGGTGGCGGCCTGGCCCTCACCGTCACCGTGGTGTTGCAGCAGGGGCAGGGCTTGAAGGCAGTGATCCTCTCCTTCGGCGTACCGGCCGAGGCGGGCGAGGGCCCACCCCGTCCCGTTCAGGATGTTGGACTCGCCTACCTGGTTGCCGAGCTTGCGGTATCCGTCGAGCGCCTCGGCGAAATGCGGGATGGCGCCCTCGTAGGCGTTGAGCCGGACGTGAACCTCCGCCAGAGCATGGTGGGTTCGCGTGAGTCCCGATGTGTCGCCTTGTTCGCTGAGTGTCCATGGGCAGGGGTCAGTTGACATCGACGAGCAAGAGAGCGAGGACACATCTTTGCCGAGGGGAGCCGGGGACGATCTCACATGTGACGGAGCGGATGACCACGTCGCCCAAGAGCTCGAAGCCGATGCTCATACGGTCCCCTTGTGCCATGCCCCCTTGCCGACCGGTGTCGGTCCGTCGACTCGGGATTGCGGTGCTGCTCTCCTTGCGATTGCAAGAAAATATCAAGGTCGCTACATGACCCGTAGGAGAGTCTGGAGGCAGAGGGGCGTACGGCAGGGGAAGAGCGGGCGCGCCAAGCGTGCCGTGCTGTGCCGTACGCCATGGGGCTTGGCGGTCCGACCGGGGGCGGGGGCGCCGTCGGAGTCGTGTCCGGCTCTCCGCCCACGGGGGTGGCGGGGAGCCGGGCTGCGGTGCCGCCGCGCTCGTGACCGCGGCGGTTGTCGTCGTGGCGATGAGCGGGCGATCACTGGTTCGTCGACGCCCAGTACACCGACTGCGTGCCGTCAGTCGGACACGATGCGCAGGATTGCCGTGCCGTTCTCACTGGTGACCGCCTGGATCAGCACCGCATCGGGCTGAGGGCTCGGCCGGGCGGCGGCACCCTGGCCACCGCAGGAGTTGCCGCTGCCGTTGCTGCGGAGGACCGTGATGCAACTCTGGCCCGGACCGCTCGCTCCGCCCTGGGACTGGCTGTTGCCCGACTTGATCGTGTACTCCACCTTGTTCGGGCCGACCTCGGTGACGGCCAGGGTTGCCGGACCGGCCGGGCCCTTGAAGCGGAAGGTCACCGGCTCGGCTACCGCGATCTCGCAGTTGCCGTCCGCACAGGCGCCGACATCACGCCCGTCCGCCGCCGACACGGACGGCTGCGCGGACGAGGGCCGCGGGGACGGGGCTTTCGAGGAAGGGGCTTTCGAGGAAGGAGCTTTCGAGGTCTGACGACTGGGTGAAGACTCATGTTCGGCTTTGTCGGTGCTGCCGCAGCCACCCATCGTCAATGTGACCAGCCCGGCGAGCACGATGCCCGCTGCCCGCCGACGCTGCGAACGCCCTGGCAGCAGCCTCCGTGCCGATTCAGTCGCGGCCATGATGTCCCCTGTGTTCCGTACTGCACGGTTCGGTGTTCGGCGGCCAGTCTCCCCCGTTGCCACCGTCGCCATGCCGCACAGGGCCGCAGCGGTCACCCGTCTTCACCCGAACGTCAGCCGGAACACCGCCCCGCCCCCCTGCGCCTGCTCCGCCGTGAGTTCCGCGCCGTGGGCCCGGGCGATCTGGCGGGCCATGGCCAGGCCGAGGCCTGAGCCGGGCAGGGCGCGGGCCGTTTCCGCGCGGTAGAAGCGATCGAAGACGTACGGCAGGTCCGCGGCCCTGATGCCGGGACCGTGGTCGCGGACCGTCAGTTCGAGACGCTCAACCGACCCCGACCCCGACCCCGACCCCGACCCCGACCCCGACCGCCGGGACGAGCTGAGTTCCACCTCCACCGGCAGCCCCTCCGGGCTGAACTTCGCCGCGTTGTCCAGCAAGTTCGTCAGCAGCCGGGTCAGCCGGGCAGGAACCCCCGGCCGTACGGTCTCGGCAGCATCCGGGGCGATGTGCAGGGTGAAGGGGGTGGCGGGCCAGTGTGCGCGGGCCGCACTCACTGCGTGTTCGGCAAGCGCCGCGATCCGTACCTCTTCGAGCAGCGGCGTGGGTTCCTCGTCCCTGGCCAGTTCGATCAAGTCGTTCACCAGGCCCGTCACTTCGCGCAGCTGGCGTGCCAGCGCCCCCGCCGCCCGGTCGCGCTGGGCATCGGTCAACCGGTCGGCGCGGGCCAGAAGTTCCGCGTTCGTGCGCAGCGCGGTGAGAGGTGTGCGCAGCTCGTGCGACGCGTCCGCGACCAGGCGGCGTTGTGCCGTCACAGACTGCTCCAGCTCGCCCAGCATCGTGTTGAAGCTCGCGGCGAGCCGGGTCACCTCGTCCTCACGCCCCGGCGGGCCCGGCGGCAGTTCGATGCGGTGGCGCGGGTCGCGGGTCGACGCGATGCGTTCCGCGGTCGCGGTCAGCCGGGCCACCGGCGCGAGACCGGTCCTGGACACCCAGTAGCCGAGCCCGGCCGCCAGCAGAACGCCAGCAGCGCCGATCACGGCCAGCAGCCCGGCGGCCTGACGCACCCCCTTCTCGACGCTGTCCGAACGGAGCGCGACCTGAAGGGCCTTGTCATCTCCGAGGCGGGTCGTCAGCATCCGCATGGGATTGCCGGAGAGCGTGATGTTGCTGAAATAGGGGGCGCGATCGCCGGTGGCCACTTCGCGCACCGGCGCCGAGACGGGCAGGAGATAGGGGCGGGGAGGGTCCTCGGCCGGGAGGGCCGGCACGATCTGCGCGCACGCCGGCGCCGACAGGTACCGGCACTCGCCCGCCACGACCTGTGGTCCGGCGTCCCGGTTCTCCTGGATCACCCGTGTCGCCGACTGCGTCAGATTCAGGTCGAGCTGGTGGAACATCTCGTACCGGATCACGAAGAACGCCGCCGTGCACACGCCGACGGCGACCAGCGCCACCGCCGCCGAGGCGGCCACGGCGAGTCGGGTACGCAGCGGCCGCTGCCGCCGCCAGCGGCGCCCGAGCCTGCGGACTCCGCTCATGCCACGTCCAGCCGGTAGCCGATGCCGTGGACCGTGTGCACGAGGCGCGTCTCGCCGCCCGCCTCCAGCTTCCGGCGGAGGTAACCCACGTATACCGCAAGGGAGTTGGAGTCAGGGCCGAAGTCGCGGCCCCATACGAGCTCCAGGATCAGCTCGCGCGGCAGGACCTGTCCCGGGTGGCGCATCAGCAGTTCGAGGAGCGCGGCCTCGGTGCGGCTGAACTCCAGCGGGCGCCCGCCTCGTCGTCCCGTACGGGTGTCAGGGTCGAGGACCAGATCCGCGTACGCCAGCCCGCCCTCCGTAGGGGTCGGCGCGGCCCGCCGCAGCAGCGCCCGTACACGCGCCACCAGTTCGTCGAGCGCGAACGGTTTCACCAGATAGTCGTCGGCGCCCGCGTCCAGGCCGTCGACGCGCTCGGTCACCGAGTCGAGTGCCGTGAGGACGAGTACGGGCGTACGGTCGCCCATCGCCCGCAGCTGACGGCACACCCCGAGCCCGTCAAGGACCGGCATCATCACGTCGAGGACGAGCGCGTCGGGCTGCCAGGACGACACCGCCGAGAGCGCTTCGAGGCCGTCGCGCGCGCCGCGCACCTCGTATCCCTCGACGGTCAGTCCGTCCTCGACGGCCGCCCGCACTTCCGGCTCGTCATCGACTACGAGGATCTTGGTCATGCCGTAAAGAGTGCCAAACGGGACTCTTAGAACCCTCTTAAACCGCTCCATGAGTGTGGCCGCCATGCGCACACCACTCTCCGTCGTGATCGGTGCGGGCGGCACCGGCGGCCACATCTACCCAGGGCTCGCGCTCGCCGAAGCGCTGCGCCGGGCCGCCCCGGACGCGGTGATCTCCTTCGTCGGCACCGAGCGGGGCCTGGAGACCAGGCTGATCCCGGGCGCCGGATTCCGCCTGCACACCGTCGACATGATCCCCTTCGACCCGGCCCTCGGCGCCAAGCGCTACCTGCTGCCCGCGGCGCTGATCAGGTCCGGTGCCCAATGCCGCAGCATTCTGCGGGCTCAAGGTGCTCAGGTAGCCGTCGGCATGGGCGGCTATCCGAGCGCCCCCGTCATCGTCGGCGCACGCATGGCCGGGCTGCCGAGCGTGATCCACGAGTCCAACGCGGTGCCGGGCCGGGCCAACCAGTTCGCCGCGCGGCTCACCCCGCACATCACGGTCGCCTTCGACCGCAGCCGCGCGCACCTGTCCGGCGGCAAGGACGCCGACACCGTCGGCATGCCGATCGCCCCACAACTCGCCACCCTCGACCGGACCGCCCTGCGAGCCGAGGCACGGCGCGCCTTCGGCATATCCGACGGCGGGCGCGTCGTGCTCTTCAACGGGGGCAGTCTCGGCGCGGCTCGGCTCACCGAGGCGGCCGTCGGGCTCGCCGCGCGCTGGCGGCATCGCCCCGACGTCCATCTGCTGATCAAGACCGGGCCCGCCGCGCTCGACGAGACGCGGCGGCGGCTCGGGGACTCCCCGGTCGCTCAGGCCGTGCCGTACCTCGACCGGATGGACCTGGCGTACGCCGTCGCCGACCTCGTCGTCTGCCGGGCCGGCTCGGCGACCGTCGCCGAACTCGCCACCACTGGCGTGCCCGCCGTCCTCGTGCCGTATCCGCACGCCCCCGGCGATCACCAGACGCACAACGCCCGCGTGCTGTCCGACGCGGGCGCCGCCCACCTCGTACCCGACGGCGAAACGACCGCCGAGCGGCTCGCCACCCTCGTCGAGCCGCTGCTCGCCGACCCGTCCCGGCTCGCGGCGATGAGCCGCGCCGCGGACCCCGGAAACCACGCCCACGCGGCGGACCTGCTCGCCGCGAAGGTGATCAGTCTCGCCGGGACCCCCAACTCACCTGTCCACGAAATGGAGTTCACCTCATGACCGATCACAGCAACTGGACCGACCGCACCGTCCTCGTCACGGGCGCCGAGGGCTTCATCGGCTCGACACTCGTCGACATGCTCGTGGAGCGAGGGGCGAAGGTGCGCGCGATGGTGCACTACAAGCCGTACGCGGAGAAGGGCTATCTGGCGCGCTACCTGAGCGACTCGCACAGCCCCGTCGAGATGATCGCCGGCGACGTGCGAGACGCGGGCCGCGTGATGGACGCCGTGGCCGGCTGTGACACCGTGTTCCACCTGGCCGCGCTCATCGGCATCCCGTACAGCTACGACTCGCCAGGCGCCTACGTCCAGACGAACGTCGTCGGCACCGAGAACATCGCCGAGGCCTGCCGCCGCCACTCCGTACGCCGACTGCTGCACACCTCCACCAGCGAGGTGTACGGGACCGCGCTGACCGCTCCCATCAGCGAGACGCACCCGCTCCAGCCGCAGTCCCCGTACTCCGCTTCGAAGATCGGCGCGGACATGATGGCGCTGTCGCACTGGCACGCGTTCGAACTGCCGGTGACGGTGGTGCGGCCGTTCAACACCTACGGTCCACGGCAGTCCGCGCGCGCCGTGATACCGACGATCCTGTCCCAACTGCACGCGGGCGCAACGGAGATCAGGCTCGGATCACTCACCCCGACCCGCGACTTCACCTACGTCACCGACACCGCGGCCGGCTTCCTGGCGCTCGCGGACTGCGACCGGGCGCTCGGCGAGTCGGTCAACCTCGGCACCGGGCGGGAGATCTCCGTCGGGGACCTGGCGGCCGCGCTGATCGCCGCGTCGGGCCGGGATGCGAAGGTGGTCGTGGACCCGGCACGCCTGCGGCCGTCCGGCAGCGAGGTGGAGCGGCTCCTCTCCGACAACGCGCGGGCAAGGGAGTGGGCGGGGTGGCAGCCTGAGGTCTCCCTGGAGGACGGGCTGAAGCGGACGTCGCAGTGGGTGGCCGAGAACATCGCGCTGTTCGCGACGGATCGGTACCAGGTCTGAGCCTGGGGTGTCGTGCGGTGCGGTGTGTCAGGTGGCTGGGGGCGGCCAGGTCGTCGGGTGACCCGGCGTGCGCGGTGCGCAAGGCCGTGGTCCCTTGCGCACGAGGCCGTAGAGTGGGGGATCTTCTTGCGTCATAGGCAAGAGCTTATGCGCTGAACGAAATGACACGTACGGTCGATGTCATGACGCACCCCACGCACCAGACGCCTGCGCCGCACGGTTCCCCCGCACACTCCCAGCCGCACGGACATGGGTCCCATGAGGCCGCCCACGACGCCCACAGCCACGGCACACATACGCATGAGCAGGACGGCCTGGCGGAGCTGCTCGACCTCGATGCCGACCTGTTCGCGCCTCAGCTCGCCGCCGCGATGCGTTCCCTCGCGGAGCTGGCCGGGGAGGATGTCGAGCGGATCGTGGACCTTGGTGCCGGAAGCGGCACCGGAACGTTCGCCCTGCTCAAGCAGTTCCCCTCCGCGCAGGTGACGGCCGTGGACAGTTCCTCCCACATGCTGGAGCAGCTGACCCGGACCGCTGCCGCCAAGAACCTGGACGCGCGCGTCCACCTGCTGGAAGCGGACGCCGGTACGGGCCTGCCGGGCGTCACTGACGCGGACCTCGTCTGGGCCTCGGCCTCCATGCACCACATGGACGACCCCGCCGCGACCCTCGACGTCATCTTCAAGGCCCTGCGCCCGGGCGGACTCCTGGCCGTCGCCGAACTGGACGGGATGCCGCGATTCCTCGCCGACGACGCGGTGCCGGAGCGCCCCGGGCTGGAAGGCCGCTTCCGCGAGGCACTCACGACGCTGCACGCCGAAGAGGTACCCCACATGGGAGCCGACTGGGGCGCGCTGCTGGCAACGGCCGGCTTCACCCTTGAGGATGAACGCACAGAGAATCTCGAACTGCGCCCGCCGGCGGGCGGCAGCGCCGGGCTCTACGCGCACGGCACGCTCAGCCGCATCCGCGGCGCCCTGGTCGGCCGCATCGACCCGGCC
Organism: Streptomyces sp. NBC_01445; assembly: GCF_035918235.1. Taxonomy (NCBI): domain Bacteria; kingdom Bacillati; phylum Actinomycetota; class Actinomycetes; order Kitasatosporales; family Streptomycetaceae; genus Streptomyces; species Streptomyces sp. NBC_01445. The sequence goes on from NZ_CP109485.1 coordinate 9,511,258, forward strand.
GACCTGGAAGCGCTCGACACGCTCGTGAACGGCGGTCCGGCGGACGTACGCCACCGTGACGACCTGGTGGTCCGCTCCACGCGCCAGCTCTGGATCGCACGCCGGGCCACGGACAGCGGCTCGTAGCGACCGGCCGAGGAGCGACCGGCCGAGGGGCTGACGCGATGGTTGGTTGAGGGTGTCGATTCACGCGATGCCGCTCCGACGTCTCTACTGGAAGGCGCCATGTCCCATGGGAGCGGGCCTGGCACGGCAGGTGCGAGACATTCGGAGGAATTGCCATGCAGACACTCACCGTCGATGTGTTCGTCTCGGTTGACGGGTATGCCGGCAGCGCGACATCGCCCGCCTACTTCGGCTACTTCGGCCCCATGATCGAGGAGTGGATCCACGAGGAGATGGCAGGGCCGCAGCTGGTGCTCGTGGGGCGGCGCACCTATGAGGCCCTCGCGGGTCTCCCCGGGGAGTCGGGTGGCCCCGGAGCGGACCCGATGCCTGGTGTGGACAAGGTCGTCTTCTCGTCGACGCTGAAGACGGTCGCCTGGCAGAACACGCGCGTGTGCCAGGAGGACCTGATCGCCGAGGTCACCCGGCTCAAGAGCGAAGGTCATGTGCCGCTGCGGACCATGGGCAGTCTGTCCCTGGCCCGGCAGCTCCTCGACGCGGGCCTCGTGGACCGGCTCAGGCTGATGACCTTTCCGCTGCTCGTGGGGAAGTCGGGCCGCGAGCCGTTCTTCGCCGGTGTCGACTCGACAGAACTGGAGCTGGTCGCCCATCACGATCTGGACAACAGGGTGCTGATGATCGAGTACCGGCCCACAGGACGCGCGATTCCGCAGGCCTGAGAGCTGGGCACCCGGCGCCTGGGGAGGCCGTCAGAGGTTGTGCGCCGTTTCGTGGCGTGGTTGGTAGAGCCCCAGCTCGCCACCGCCCGGCAGCCGGATCCCGGTCTTGAGACCCCACCCGGCGTTCGTGACCGGGGCGCACTCGACCCCCTTCGCCGAGAGCTCGTCGACCGTCGCGTTGACGTCGTCGCACATCAGGTACAACTCGTGTGACGGTGCAGCGGCGGGGTGGACCGCTACCTCGGCCGGAGGAAGCTTGAAGATGAGCCAGCCGTCGCCGGCATCGATGTGCGGATACTTCAGAACGTCCCTGAAGAAGGCGCGATCCGCCTCCGCGTCGTGGCTGTAGATGATGACGTGAGCGCCGTTAATCATGCGTGCAGGGTACTGACCGCTGCGGGCGGAGCCCGGATATGACGCCGTGTCCGAGGCTGTGGCCTGGCGACATGAGATGACAAGGAGCGTGAACAGCATGGCTGAGGAGTACGTGAGCGCCACTCTGGCTGTCGCCGTGTCCGCCGCGAGAGCGTTCGAGGTGTTGGCGGATCCGAGGGCACATTCCGCGATCGACGGCACCGGCTGGGTCCAGGAATCCGTTGACCGGGCGCCGCTGACCGAGGTGGGCCAGGATTTCCGGATGGACATGTATCACCCCAACCACCCGAACGGTGACTACCAGGTGGTCAACAGGGTCCAGGTGCTGGACCCGCCGCGCGCCATCGGCTGGCTGACGGGGTATCGCAAGGACGACGGTCAACTGGAGTTCGGCGGCTGGATCTGGCGTTACGACCTGGCGCCGCTCGGTCCGTCCGAGACCGAGGTCACGCTCACCTACGACTGGTCGGCGGTGCCGCAGTCCATCCGGGAGTACATCCAGTTCCCGCCGTTCGGCCCTGAGCACCTCACCGACTCGCTGCACCACCTGGCCGAGCTTGTTACGGGCCGGCGCTGAGGCGGCGAGTCGGGGCCTTCCCGCTGCGCGGGGAATCGGGAATTCCTGCTACGCGGCGCTTCGGGGCCGGCGAGCGACGAGCCCGGTCAGCGAGGACATCGTCGTGCGCGGCGGCTGCCGCAGGTCGCGGTCCGGGCGCAGGACCGTGCGGAACGCGACCCAGGCGAGTGCTCCGAGGACGAACCCGTAGCAGGCGACGAGCCCGTGGCCGTTCTCCTGGGTGAACCACATCGCCAGGCCGAGCACGGGTACCGCGAGCGCGAGCAGGCGGTTCTTCCGGACGGTGTTACTGGGTGAGCTCTCGTCGGCTGAGGCCTCGGCGCCGTCGGAGGCCACGCCTCGGGAATCCCTGTCGGGCGCCTGACCGGCCCCGCCGTGCAGTAGCAGCGCCGCGGCCAGCGTCGCCCCCAGGAAGTAGGTCGCGCCCGAACTGCCCGCGAAATTGCGCGGATCGGTGCTGTGGGAGGTCTGGCCCCACAGCGCGTCGATCCGCTCGGGCAGCAGGATGCCGGCGGCGAACAGGCAGAGCGTCAGTGGCGCTCCCCAGAACCACTCGGCGAAGCCCGCGACGGCGGCGAGGGTCGCGATGTTCCATGCCGCCCCGCCGAAGCCCCCGTTCTGCATGAAGACCGAGGTGACCACGCGCCACCAGCCGGACTTCGCCGGGTCCGCGTCGAGCGCCCCCATCGCCCCCGACCAGCAGAGCTGGAGGACGACCCCGGCGAGCGCGATCCCGGTCAGGACCAATGCCGCCCAGGGAATCCGCCGCCCGCCCAGTGTGGTCTCACCGACCAGAGCCAGACCACCTTTGAACATGAGCACCATCAGTGCCGCCGTGGTCACGTTGAACAGCACGCTGCCCATCGTCACCACCCCCCTTCGTCCCCCGCCGATTTGCTGATCGATCGTGACAGTAGCGCGGCGACGGCCATTTTCAAACAGTGTTTGAAAAGCTGCTCGTGCTCGCTAGACTGCGGCCGTGAAGCTGACCGCAGACCGAATCATCGACGCGGGGATGACCGTATTCGCCGAGACCGGCTACCACGGCTTCTCCATCCGGCAGGTCGCGGAACGGCTCCATGTGCACGCCGGCAGCCTCTACTACCACGTGCCGAACAAGGCCGCGCTGCTCCAGCTGATGGCCGACCGAGTGGCCCGGCAGGCGTACGACGCAGGCACCGCGGCCCTGGCCCAACTGCCGGGGCAGGCAAGCTGGCAGAGGCGGGTCACCGCGCAAGCCGTCGCCGTACGGCAGAGCATCCAGCAGCAACCCGGCGGGGCGATCATGCTCGCCGGCAGCCCCAAGACGCTCAGCCCCGGAGCGCTGTCCCTGATGGAGCGGCTGCTCGACACCCTCGCCGAGGCCGGCGTCCCTGGCGAGGACCGCGGAACCGCTGCCGACGCCGTGCTCAGCCATGTCACCGGCTACGTGCTCCAGGAGCAGAGCGAGCCGCCCGCGATGCCGGTCACCGGTGAGGACATCGCCGCTCTCACCCAGCGCTTTCCCCGGACGTTTGCCGCCGCGGCCGCCCACCACCCGGACGAGAAGTTCACCCGCAGCCTGGACCTGGTCTGCGCCGGTATCGCGACGCTCATCCCGTGAAACCTCGTCGTCGGTGGCCGCTCCCGCAATGCCGGACATGGAGACGCACGTCACATGGGGCCATGTCACAGCGCGCCGAGCCGTTTCGTCATAGGGGTGTAGGCATCGGCAACGACGGAGGAGTTCACGATGAACGCCCGTTTGAACATGTTCGGCAACCCGACGGCCATGAAGGTCTGGAAGCACATCATCGCGGCGAACCAGGTGCTCGCCGAGTCGTCGGTGCCGCACGCGACGCTGGAGCTGGTGAAGATCCGCGCCAGCCAGATCAACGGGTGCGGCGGCTGCCTCGACATGCACACCAAGGACGCCGCTGCCGCCGGTGAGACCTCTACGCGCCTCAACCTCGTCGCGGCGTGGAGGGAGGCCACGGTCTACACCGAGGCCGAGCGCGCGGCGCTGGAGCTGACGGAGCAGGGCACCCGTCTTGCCGACGCGGCCGGTGGTGTCTCGGACGAGGTCTGGGCGAATGCCGCCAAGTACTACGACGAGGATCAGCTCGCCGCCCTGGTCTCACAGATCGCACTCATCAACGCGTTCAACCGCGGGAACGTCATCATCCAGACGCCGGCCGGCGACTACCAGCCCGGCCAGTTCGGATAACTCGTACCCGACGGACGGACGATGAGCCGTGCCTGGCCCGGTGGTGCCGTCCGGACGGCACCACCGGGCCACGGCTGACCTGCCCGTTCAGATGGCCATGCTCGCAGGCCGAATGAGGACATCTGCGAGATGACGCAGGACAGCGTGGTAGAGAGTGTGCGCATGGAGTTCTTCTGCTACCACCGCGATCGTCTCGACTCCCTGGCGCTGCGCCATGAGTTGCTGGAGGACCACTGGTCCTACATGGACCAGTACGGCAAAGAGCTGATCGCTCGCGGCCCGACGCTCAGCAGCGACGGTGAGGAGCCGACGGGGAGTGTCCACATCGTCGACCTGCCGGACACCGCCGCGGCACGCGCGTTCGCGTTCGACGAACCCGGCTATCAGGCCGGCGTGTACCGGGACGTGATGCTGCGCCGTTGGCACAACAAGCTCGGGCGCACCATGTGGGACTACCCCGGTGGCCCCACCGAAGGGAACCGGTACCTGGTGCTCGGCCTCGGCGCGGGGCACACCGCCGACCTCGACGTGCCCTCCGATCAGGACGACTTGATCGCGTACGGGCCTCTGCTGTCCGACGACGGCGCCACCTGGCTGGGCACGGCGGCGCTGGTCCGGGCGCCGGACCCGGACACGGCATGTGCCGTTCTGACCGTGGGTCTCTACGCCGAGATCGAGGTCCACGACTGGCAGTTCGGCGGCAGGCGGTGATGACGGCCGCCACCCCGCCATAAGGGCGGAAGACGAGCGAGCCGTGCAACGATTCCGGCCCGCCGTGCGTCAGTTATCCGAGAGTTCACTTCGATACTCGAGGGACGTAAATGCAACGCGAATGTGTCTTCGGGATCGCCGGGGCCGTGCTGGTGGCCACAGCCGGCATCACCGCCTGTCAGGGCGACGCCTCGGCCGCGCCGTCCGGCGCGGCGCGGGTCGTCAAGGACACCGATGACGAGGCGGTCATCGAACTGTCCGACGGACGCAGGGTCTCCCTGCGCTACCAGGCCGGTACGGGCCTGCTCGAACGGCACCGGAGTACCGTCGGCAAGCCGTGGTCCACGTCGAAGACCGTCTACGCCACCAAGACCGACCCCTGCCGGGGCATCGACCTGAAGGCATACCGCGCCACCGTCACCGTGCGCGCCAACTTCGGACAGTACTGCCGGGACGGCGAGCCTCCGGCGGAGAGCGTCGCCGCCGTCGGCACCGGTGGGCTGGGGAAGTGGGACACCCGCATCGCCAAGGACTGGGACGGCTGGGACCGGGTCGGCATCGCCCGGAACGGGAAGTCGGCGACGTTCTCCTCCAAGTCGTGGGCCAGCACGACGACGCTCGACTGGCGCGCGGGCAAGGGCTTCGGCGAGGTCGCGACCACGTACAAGAAGCTCGGCGAACGGTTCCTTGGCACCTGGCGCGCCGAGGACGGCAGCCACCAGGTGACCTTCCGGCAGAGCAAGCTCAACGTGCCCGCGTCGGTCACCGTCGAGATGCTCAAGGGCCCCACGTGCAGGGTCCGCATGGACCTGATCAACATCTGGGAGGACCGGGTACAGCCCAGGGGAGCCAAGGTCCTGGAGGGCGAGAAAACCACGTACTGCCCACCCGAGGAGTTCAATTCCGAGTACGTGGTGGCGACTGCCGACGGGCCGATGGAGCTCAGGAACCTTGGTGACGCCACGCCACTGGTGACGTACCGGAAGTCCTGACGACGGGGCCAACGGTGTCGTCCGTTTCCTGGCCCACTGCCGGGCTTGCGTACCGGTGAGCGGGGAGGCGAGGATCGTCGGCATGATCAAAGGTGTGATGTTCGACTTTTCCGGGACCCTCTTCCGTATCGAGTCGGTTTCGGAATGGCTGGGAGCGGTTGTCGCCGAGGCCGGACTCGGTACCGGTGAGGACGAACTCGCCGCGTGCACCGGCCGGTTGACCGAGGCGGGGGCTCTGCCCGGCGGAGCTCCACCTCGCGCTCTGCCGTCGCATCTCGATGGGCTGTGGCGTGCACGGGACCTCAGTGCCGAGCAACACCGTGCTGCGTTCACCGCTCTTGCCCGCGAGGCGTCCCTCCCGTCGGCGGACCTGGCCGAGGCCCTGTACGACCGGCATCGCACCTCGGCCGCATGGCGCCCCTATCCCGACACCGAGGCGACTCTTCGTGCTCTGCGGGGGCGGGGCGTCTCGGTCGCCGTGGTGAGCAATATCGGCTGGGACCTGCGGCCCGTCTTCCGTGACCACGGTGTCGACAGCCTCGTCGACGCGTACGTCCTCTCCTTCGAGCAAGGCGTGCAGAAGCCGGATCCGGGGCTCTTCCAAGCGGCCTGCGACAAGCTCGGACTGCCGCCCGGCGAGGTCCTCATGGTCGGCGACGATCGCGTCGCGGACGCCGGGGCCGCCGCGCTCGGGTGCCCGGTCCATCTGGTCGACCACCTGCCCGTCGACCGACGCCCGAACGCGCTACGGCCGGTTCTTGACCTCGTCCAAATCCTCTAGCTCGTCTAGCTCGTATCGCTCCTATGGCCCGTCTGGAGAGAGGAGTTGTGGTGTCTTCTTCGAAGGAGGTCGCGGCGGTTGCGGGGCTGCGACTCCCGATCTGTCGCACGTGCGGTGTGCAGTACGGGGCACAGCGCGCTGACTGCCCGGTCTGTCTGGACGAGCGGCAGTACGTGGGCTGGGAGGGTCAGCGGTGGACATCACTCGGTGAGTTGCGCGCCGGTGGCCGACGCGGACGGCTCGTTGAGGAAGGGCCCGGTGTCATCGGAGTGGGCGCGGAGCCGTCGGTGGCTGTCGGCCAGCGTGCACTGCTGATCCGATCGCCGCACGGGAACGTGTTGTGGGATTGCGTGGGCTACCTCGACGACGAACTCGCCGCCAAGATCGAGGATTTGGGCGGGGTCGACGCGATCGCCGTCAGCCATCCGCACTTCTACGGCGTGATGACCGAGTGGGGAAAGGTCTTCGACGCGCCGGTGTACGTCCATGCCGCGGACCGTGAGTGGGTGGGGCGGCCCGATCCGGTGATCGAGTACTGGACCGGCGACACCCACGAAATCGCGCCCGGCATGACGCTGGTCAACGCGGGCACGCACTTCGCCGGAGGCACGGTGCTGCACTGGGCCGACGATCCGGAGGGCGACGGCGCGCTGTTCAGCGGTGACATCTTCATGGTCGTGATGGACCGGCGCTGGGTCAGCTTCATGTACAGCATCCCCAACTTCATTCCGGAGCGCCCGAGTACGATCCGCCGCGCGCTCGCGCTGGTCGAACCCTTCGCATTCGAGCGTATCTACGGGGCGTTCTGGGGCCGTGTGGTCAGAAGCGACGGGGCGGCCGCGGTCCGGCGCTCCGCGGATCGGTATCTGCGTTTCGTGCGCGATGACGGGTCGTAGCGGTGAGAGTGGCCCAGGATCACCGGATTCCTCCGAGGATGCCCCGGGCCCCGGCCTTCAGGCCGGGGAGGAATCGGACTCCTGCGGAGCAGGGCAGGAGAAGCCGATTCGCCGGCAGGGCGGTTCGGCGTCCACCCGTCGTGGTGGTTGCGTTTCGTGCTCGGCGAGATCACCGCGGAGTTCGAGATCGAGCTGGTGCGTACGCGAAACGGTGGCGGGGCGCTGCGGTTCGGCGTCGTGGAGGCCAACGGCCGCCAGGAGCGGTCGACTCGGTCCGCCCAGCGCGTGACCCTGCGCCTGAACCCGGAGCGCCGCGGTGGCCTCAGGCGCTGTCCCGGCTGGACTCCCTGTGGCGCGCCTGGGAGACGCTGCGCTGGGACGGCGCCCTCGGCATGTCGAACTGGTGGTCCACCACGTCGATCCGCATCTGAGCGTCCTGCTGGACCCGGTCACGGGGCCGTTCGCCCGGTGCGCACAAGGCCACCAGATGGACGAGCCGCTGCCGATCGAACCGGTGCCGGACGGGGTGTTCGATCACCTCACGCGGCCACCGGTGAAGGCCCCGTTCGCCTTCGAAGGACCGGGCCCGTCAAGTGCCCCGCCGCGGACTCTCATCCGCCCGGCGACGGAGACGTCGGACGCCATGAAACGGACGAACTGCCGTCAGCATCAAGGGCGTGCGCGACTACGCTCGTATGTCGTGAACGCCTACTTCACGACGGAACAGTGCCCGAGCTGCGGCTGCCACACCGACGGCCTCTCCAACAGATTCGCCTGCACTTCCTGCGACACGGTATGGACCTCGGGAGATCCGGACTCGGTCGTGAGCCCGCGCTCGAGAGTCATGTGACCGTCGGGCAGCGCCGGCCGACCGCGTCGAACGGTCCGGGTCAGCCCAGGCGGGCAGGGCGGCTTTTGTCGAGCTGGTCGGCAAGGTGCCTTCGCGGCCGAACTAGGCAGTACCTTCGCCGGCGTTGGTGAGCGGGCCGATAGGTTGGGCTGATGTCTGAGCCGCGATCGATCCTTTTGCTGTCCGGAAGCCTGCGGACCGATTCCTCCAACGAGGCCGTGCTGCGCACCGTGCAGGCCCTGGCCACCCCGCCGGTGCGCACGGTCATGTACGACGGGTTGGCGGCCCTTCCGCATTTCAACCCGGATGACGACGCGGATCCGTTGCCGACTCCCGTGGCTGGATTGCGCACGGCGATCGCGGAGGCGACCGCGATCTTGATCTGCACGCCGGAGTACGCGGGCACGCTGCCGGGTTCGTTCAAGAACCTGCTGGACTGGACAGTGGGTGGCACCGAGATCTGCGACAAGCCCGTGGCCTTCGTGAACGCGGCCGCCCCCGGCCGGGGCGGGGGCGCGGCGGCGACGCTGCGCACGGTGCTCGGCTACACCGGCGCCGACATCGTGGAATCGGCCTGCTCGAGGATCCCGGTGGAGCGCCGGATGATCGGCACGGACGGAGTGATCACGGACCCGGCGGCGCGCGGGCGACTCGGCGAGGTGCTTGGTCTGCTGGCAGGTTTCCATGCACCGGCCGCGGAGCCCGACGAGACGTAGCCCCATCCCGTGGCCCCGCACACGGCGGGTCGGGCGTCTACTGCGGCTCCGTCGCGATCTGGATCAGGTTGCCGCAGGTGTCGTCGAAGACAGCGGTGGTGACGGGGCCCATCTCCAGGGGGTCCTGGGTGAAGGTGACGCCGAGGTTGCTCAGGCGCTCGTACTCCGCCTGCACGTCGTCGACCGCGAACTGGGCGAGCGGAATGCCGTCCGCGACGAGCGCGTCGCGGAAGGGCTTGACGGCCGGGTGGCCGGCGGGCTCCAGGAGGAGTTCGGTGCCGCCGAGCTCGTCCGGTGAGACGACGGTCAGCCACCGGTGCTTCTCGCCCACCGGGACGTCGTGCTTCTTCACGAAGCCGAGGATCTCGGTGTAGAAGCGCTCGGCCTTGGCCTGGTCGTCGACGAGGACGCTGGTCAGGTGGATCTTCATGGGGTGCTCTCCTCCGGTCCGGATGTGTGGGGCGCGGGCACGGGCCATCGCTCGGCGATGTGCCGCAGTGGCTCCGTGTTCAGCTCGTGGAACTTGTAGCGGCCTTCACGCCTGGTCTCGACGAGCCCGGCTGCCTCCAGCACGGCAAGGTGCTGGGAGACCCCCTGGCGCGAGATGCCGAGCTGGTGCTTCATGCTCAGCCGCCCGCAGATCTCGAACAGTGTCTGTCCGGACTTCTCCGTGAGCTCGTCGAGGATGGTGCGGCGGGTGGGGTCGGCCAAGGCTTTGAAGAGATCGTCGGCCATGGCCGAATGATAGGCAACTCCTCGCTTGCCTATCAAGTCGAGGCGCCCGAGGCGGCGAGTTCCGCCGTGTTCCACCTATTGCATTAGCGCTGTTATATTAGCGCTGTGACGTCTTCCGACCCCACCGCGCTGCCCGACCCCTGGCACTCGCTGCACGAGCTGCTGGCCGCTATGGATGCCGAGATCGAGCAGGTCTACGTCGAGCGCGGCATCAAAGGGGTGCGGCCGCGGTTCGCGTACCCGCTGATCCGGCTCGCCCACACCGGACCGCTCACCATCCGCGAGCTCGCGGAGTCCCTGAACCGCTCGCACTCCGCGATCAGCCAGACGATCGCCGCCATGCGCAAGGAGGATCTGGTCACCTCCGAACCGGGGCCCGACGCCCGCACCCGGCGGATCAACCTGACCGAGCGCGGGCGGTCGCTGGTGCCGTTCCTGGAGGCCGAGTGGCGGGCCACCCACGCGACGGTCGCCGAACTGGACGGTGAGACCCCGCACGCGATGACCGCTGCAGTTGAGGAGGTGCGGCGGGCGCTCGAGCAACGGTCGATGCGCGAGCGCATCCTCCACCACCTGGCCGAGCCGCCGCAGTGAAAGCGCGGGCGCGGTTCCTCGACACCCGCCCGCTGCGTGGCAGCCGACCGTTCCGACACCTGTGGATCGGCACCTCAGCCTCCCAACTCGGCGGCCAGATAATGACCGTGGCGGTGCTCGCCCAGGTCTGGGACCTGACCGGCAGCACAGTGGGCACCGGCGCCATCGGGCTCGCCACCGGCCTGCCGATGGTGCTGTTCGGGCTGATCGGCGGCACGCTGGCCGACAGTGTCGACCGCCGGGCGCTGGTGCGGGCCACTACGGCAGGCCAACTGCTGGTCGCCGCAGGGCTGTCGGCTCAGGCACTGGCGGGCAACCGGAACGTGTTCCTGCTGCTCGCCCTGGTCGCTGCCGGGACCGCCTGCGGCGCGCTCGGCGCCCCGGCCCGGCGCACGTTCCCGGTCCGGCTGCTGCCGGCCGACCAGGTCGCGGCCGGTCTCGCGCTGACCAACATCTCCTTCCAGGCGGCGATGTTGGCCGGGCCCGCGCTGGCCGGGCTGATCATCGCCCGCTGGGACCTCCCTGCCGCGTACGCCGCTCAGGCGGTGGCCACGGTGGTCTCGATCCTCGCGGTGATCCGCCTTCCGGCCATGAGGCCCGAGGGTGCGGATGCAGCTGTCGCCAAGCGGCGTCCGGAGCGCGGCGGTTGGCGGATCGTTCTGCGTCGCCCGACACTGTGGGGCTCGATGGTCACCGACCTGTCCGCGACGCTCCTCGCCATGCCGATCGCGCTGTTCCCGCTGGTGAACGAGATCCGCTTCGGCGGCAACCCGCAGACCCTCGGCCTGTTCCTCTCGGCCGTCGCGGTAGGCGGGATCACGGCCGGCCTCCTCTCCGGCACGGTGACACGCCGGCGCCGGGGCGGCCTGGTCCAGCTGGGTGCGGCTGCCGTCTGGGGCCTGGCGCTGGCCGGCTTCGGCCTCTCCGGGCCGCTGTGGCCGGCCCTCGTCTGCCTGGCCGTGGCAGGTGCCGCCGACACCGTCTCCGTGGTCACCCGCAGTGCGCTGGTTCAGTTGGAGACCCCGGACGCGTACCGGGGGAGAGTCTCCTCCGTGGAACATGTCATCGGTGTCGCGGGCCCCGAACTCGGCAATTTCCGGGGCGGGTTGATGGCATCGGCGACCTCCGCCCCCTTCGCCCTGGTCGCCGGCGGCCTGTCCGCCACGCTGGCGGTCGCGACGGTGGCAGCGACCAACGCCTCCCTCCGCGCCTACCGCACGCCGCGCACCCCCAACAATCGTCACAGCGAAGAGCCTTGCGGAGGTCCGTCCTCCGGAACTGCAGACGTCGCGCTCAAGTGTGACGGCTCAGAGACACGATGAGGCCAATGAGTGAACCCGAGTTGGACCGCCACTGAAGAAAGAATTGGCCAATCATTGATCGCCTTACCGGTAGCCGCAGTTCATGGCCGTCTCCGACGTCTTTGACGAACCGGTGAGGCGCATTTCCTGCCAACCGGCAACGCATCCAAGCGAATAGCGCGGGAGTCACATGTAGCTGTTAGAGGCACATACTCCTCATGGAGGCAATGCAATGCATTCTCGTCCCATAAGCCGCCGTACGATGCGCGCCGCGTCGGCGGTGATGCTGGCTGTCGGTGCGGGGCTTACCGGTCCCGTCCTGCTGGCCGGTACGGCCGGTGCCGCGACGTCGCCGGCCACCGCCGCGATCGACGGCCGTGCGGTCGCCTACACCGCCGCCCCCGGTCAGACCAACGACGTGACCGTCACAGCGTCGAAGGACGGAGCTGACATCACGTACGTCATCGACGACGTGGTCACGATCAGCGCGGGCGACGGCTGCTCGTACCCGAGCAGCACGGACCAGACCCAGGTCACCTGCACAATCACCACGGTGGACAGCCAGGACCCGTACGCCTCCCTCGAGTTGTCCCTCGGTGATGGCAACGATGTCCTCACCTACGACAACCAGACCGACGAGACGTACAACTTCGCCTCGATCGACATGGGCGACGGCAAGGACACCCTGACCGAGACGGGCGGCGTCCAGGGCAATGGCGTCACTGGTGGAGCGGGCGACGACAACCTCTCCGTGGGTCCGGTCACGGTGGTGCTCGGCGGTGACGGCAACGACACGATCGACGCCGCCGACGGGACCATCGCGCAGGGCGGCATCGGCAACGACACCATCCACTCCAGGGGCGAGGACAGCGCCGTCGACGGCGGTGCCGGCCGCGACCTGATCTACGGGGGTGCGGACAGGCAGAGCCTGTCCGGCGGCGACGACAACGACACGATCCGCGGCGGCGACGGGAGCGACCACCTGTACGGCGGCAAGGGCGACGACGTTCTGTACGGCGAAGCCGGCGACGACACGATCTACGGGAACAGCGGTAACGACAAGCTGTACGGGGGAGCCGGCACGGACACCCTCTCGGGCGGACCCGGCACGAACGTCGTCCACCAGGACTGACGTCCCCTTCGCCGGCCCGGGAACTGCCGATGCCCGGGCCGGCGCCGGCTGCCCTCACTGACGTGACTCCGATGAAACTCACAGCCCCTCACGCGGACAGCCGCAAAGAGTCACGTCCCTGGCCTTCGCCCCGGACGGCCGCTCCGTGGCCGGCGGCGGCCACGACGGCGTGATCCACCTCTGGGACACGGCCACCGGAGACCGGCGACTCGCCCTGGCCGGGCACGTCGGGCCGGTGATCTGCGTGGCGTTCGGCCCCGACGGACACACCCTTGCCGGCGGTGGCCAGGACCGGGTGCTCCGGCTCTGGGACGTACGGATTCGTTAGACGGGGCTTGTTGCCGGTCGGGAACGGCCGGCCGAAGCGGACTCGCGGTTCAGCCCCGCGCGAGCTCGGTCAGCGCGTCGAGACGGGTGGGTGTCCAGCCGAGTTCGCGCCGGGCACGGGCGCCGGTGAACTGCTGGTCGAGGGCGAAGGCCTCGGCGACCGGGCCCATCCGCCGCACGGCCTCCTCAAGCGTCAGCGAGTCGATACTGCCCGGACACCCGACGGCCCGGCTGAGGGCTCGGGTGATGTCCGCCAGCGGGACGTTCTGGTCGCTGACCCCGGCGTAGACAGAACCGGCCGGGGCATTCAGAGCCAGTACGTACAGCTCGGCGAGGTCGTCCACGTGGACCAGGGCCCAGTGGTTGGCGCCGTCCCCGATGCAGGGCACGGCGCCGGCGGCGCGTCCCGGCTCGGCGAAGAACGACTGCACAAGGCCGCCGGAGTGGCCGTAGACGAGTCCAGGCATCACCACCACCGGGCGCTCCCCGGTGGCGGCCCGCGCGAGCACGCGCTTCTCGTTCTCCAGGCGCCACGAGGTGATGCGCGGCGGGCTGAGAGGGGCGGTCTCATCGACGACTCCGTCGGTGTTGCCGTATACCCAGACCCCGCCTGTGTGTACATACGGGTGGCTTGCCGCGCCGTCCTGCAGGGCCTCCGCCGCGACGCGGTCGACGTCTGCGGTTCCCTCGGCGTAGTCCACCCCCAGGTGGATCACTCCGTCGGCCCGGCGGGCCGCCTCACGAAGGACGTCGGTGTCGGTGAGCGCCCCCGCGACAGGCGTCGCGCCCAGGTCCGACACGGTGCCCGCGGAGCGTTCGCTGCGCGCCAGTGCCGTCACCTCGATGCCACGCCGGATGAGCGCCTTGATGGTGGAGCGGCCGATGTACCCGGAGCCGCCCGTGATGAAGACCTGCATCGCCCTCACGGTCCTTTCGGATGGCGGCGGGAGGTCCGCCGCTCCTCCACCCTGGCCCGCTCCGCAGTCGGAGTCCAAGACCTCTTCCGTCGCCGGTGATGCCCTCAGGGCATCAGTGCTGCGCAACGGCGATGCCGGCGAATTCCGGCAGCAGCGGGGACTGACGGTGAGCGCTCCAGGCAAGGCACACCTCGTTGGGGCCGATGTCGTCGATGGGTACGTGGGCGACATCGGTGTGCGTGTAGTAGGCCGCGGTGGAAAGCGGTAGGACGACGACGCCGCCGGAGGTCGCGACGTGTTCCAGCTTCTCCTCGACGCTGCGGAACGCGGGCGGTGGCCCTGGCCTCTCACCGCCGGCCCGATCGGGGAGGTCGCGCCACTCGGGGACGGCGTCGGGGTCCTGCAGCAGGCGTTCGGCGGCCAGGTCCGCGATACCGATGGACTCCTTGCCCGCGAGGCGGTGATGCGCCGGCACGACGGCGACGCGCGGTTCCCGGAAGACCGGGCGCAGAACGAGACCGCTGTGGTCGACCGGCAACCGTACGAAGCTCACATCGACAAGCCCCTCGTGCACCGCCTGAACCTGGTTCTCCCAAGAGGTGCGCACCACCTCCACGCTCAGCTCGGGATGCCTGGCGGCAAAGGCCCGCACCGCGCCGGTCACGGTGATCCCGGGCATGAAGCCGACCGTGAAGGTCGACGTCCCGTGCGCGGCCCGCTGGACACGATGCTGGAGCGCCTGCGCGCCGGCCAGCAGGGGACGGGCGTCCTCCAGCAGCTGGCGGCCTGCCTCCGTCAGCTCCGTGGACTGCTTGTTCCTGGCGAACAACTGCGCGCGCAATTCATGCTCCAGGGCGCGGATCTGCCGGGAGAGCACCGGTTGCGTGATGTGCAGTCGCTCCGCGGCCCGGCCGAAGTGCAACTCCTCGGCCACGACCACGAAATAACGCAGCTTGCGCAGGTCGACATCCACTGCATCTCCCGCCGTTCCGACTGTGCAGACGCCCTGCGCCCCAGGCTAATTCTCCGTACGTCCGCCGTGCTGCGCGGCTCTCACGCCGGCCGCATCGGGGGCAGAATGAACAGGGTGAAGTACGTGCTGCTCATCTGCGACGACGAGAAGGTTTCGCCCAGCAACGAGGAACTCGAGGCGGACCCCGTACACCGGGCCTGGCTCGCGGATCTCGACCGGCGGGGCGGCATGCTCGTCGGCGCGCGGCTGCGTCCGGTGGTGGACGCGACCACGGTCCGGGTCCGGGACGGCGAAACCCTGGTGTCGGACGGCCCGTTCGCGGAGACCAAGGACTTCGTCGGCGGCTTCGTCATCGTCGAGTGCGCGGACCTGGACGAGGCGATCGCGATCGCCGAGGGCCATCCGTACGCGCGCTGGGGTGGCGTCGAGATCCGCCCGGTCTGGGAATGACCGCGCCGGACGACCGGGTCCGGACGGCCGTCGACGAGGCGTTCCGGGACGAGTGGGGCCAGGTGGTCGCGACCCTGATCGGGACGACGGGCGACTGGGACCTGGCCGAGGACTGCGCGCAGGACGCGTTCGCCGCAGCGCTGACGACCTGGGCGCGCGACGGCGTGCCGCGCCGCCCGGGCGCATGGCTCACCACCACGGCCCGCAACCGCGCCACCGACCGGCTGCGGCGCGACGCCGTCGGCGCGGCCAAGCTGCGCCAGCTCGCCGTGATCACCCGCGACCCGGACGAACTGCCGGTGGAGGACATCCCGGACGAGCGGTTGCGGCTGATCTTCACCTGCTGCCATCCCGCGCTGCCTTTCCCCGCCCGGGTCGCGCTCACTCTCCGTACGCTGGCCGGGCTGAGCACCGCCGAGATCGCCCGCGCCTTCCTGACGGCCGAGCCGACGATGGCGCAGCGCCTGGTCCGCGCCAAACGCAAGATCGCCGAGGCCGGCATTCCGTACCGCGTGCCACCCGCCGACCTTCTCCCGCAGCGACTCGCCGCCGTCCTCGCGGTGCTCTACCTGATCTTCAACGAGGGGTACGACGACGAGGGCGCGGACGACCGCCGGGCGCTGACCGCCGAAGCGATCCGGCTGTCCCGGGTCCTGATCCGGCTGATGCCCGGCGAACCCGAGCCACGCGGGCTGCTCGCCCTGATGCTGCTGCACGAGGCGCGGCGCATGACCCGTACGTCCGACGGCGTGCTCGTCACACTGGAGAAGCAGGACCGGAGCCGGTGGGATCAGGGGCTGATCGCCGAGGGGGTGGAGACCCTCGACGAGGCGCTGGCCACGAGGCGCACTGGGCCGTACCAGGTACAGGCCGCGATCGCCGCCTGTCATGCCACCGCGCCCGACGCGGAGAGCACGGACTGGCCGCAGATCGCGGTGCTGTACGCGGAGCTGGCCCGGTTGGCCCCGTCCCCGGTGGTCGAGCTGAACCGGGCGGTGGCGGTCGCGATGGCGGACGGCATCCCGGCCGGCCTGGCGCTGGTCGACGAGCTGGCCGCGTCAGGGCGGCTCGACGGCTACCACCTGCTGCCCGCGACCCGGGCCGACCTGCTTCGCCGTTCCGGCCGGAGGGCCGAGGCCGGGCACGCGTACGAGGAAGCGGTGAAACTGGCGCCGACAGAGGCCGAGCGCCGCTATCTGACAAGCCGGATCCGGGAGCTGACCAGCGGAAACGGCGAGCTGTGACTGACGTCGTGCACATCCGGCGAACTTTTTCGCTGCCCGGTGTCGATCCGGGGGGTACATCTTCGTCGGTGGGGTGACAGTCGCTCTGGAGCGAGGCGGAGAAGGCCCTCCGGACAAGGACATGAAGGGATGAGTTCTCATGAGCACCGAAACGAGCGCACCCGCACCCAAGGCCGTGGACCGAGCCGCCTACCAGGCGGAACTGGACGCGCTGCGGATCCGGGAGAAGGCGTATACCCGTGAAGGCGACGCGATCGCGGCGGCCCGCCGCCGGCTGCCCATGGTGGAAGTGAACGCCGGCGCCCCGCTGACCGGCCCCTCCGGTCAGGTCACGCTGCTGGACGCGTTCGAGGGCCGCACGCAGCTCATCGCGTACTTCCAGATGTGGCACACAGACCACCCCGCCGCCGACCAGTGCGAGGGCTGCACGTTTTTCAACAGCCAGGTCCGCGAGCTGTCCTACCTGCACTCCCGTGACGTCACTTACGCGACGCTGTGCCAGGGCCCGTACGAGGTGAGCGTCCGCTACCGCGACTTCATGGGCTGGGACGTGCCCTGGTACTCGGCCGAGGAGTCGATCGACACGCTGATGGCGGGGCGTGGTCCGTTCATGCTGGCGTGTTATCTGCGCCAGGGAGACCGCGTGTTCGAGACGTACTGGACCACAGGCCGCGGCGTCGAGGCCATGGATCAGACGTACAGCCTGCTGGACCGGACGGCGTACGGGCGGCAGGAGCCGTGGGAGGACTCGCCCGCCGGCTGGCCGCAGATCAGCGGTAACTACATGCGCACCGACGGACGCCCCACCGCCCAGTGGCCCCGCCTGGACGCCGGACGCTCCGACGAACTGGAAGCCGCCGGGAGCTAGGGCCTCTCGTTCGGATCACGCCGGGCTCGCGGGATCTGGCGCGGCCTGATCCAGACGAAAGACCCCAGTCGTTCAACCGGCTTGCGGCTGAAGGGAATTCAGATCCACCCCCGGCGCGCCGCGATCACCCCCGCCTGGAAGCGGTTCGCGGCGCCCAGCTCTTGGTGGAGACGGCTGATCCGGCGCCGCATCGTCCGTACCGACCAGCCCAACTGGCGGGCTATCGCCTCGTCCTTGAGGCCGCCGACGAGGAGGGTCAGCATCTGGCGGTCCTCCTCGCCGAGGGGGTCTTCCTCGGCGGGGGCACCCAGTGGGGTCGCGGTGCGCCAGCACAGTTCCCAGTAGTCGATCAGGCCGTCGAGCAGGGCTGACGGGCGGATGACGGCGGCGCGCACCTCGGTGGTGAAGTCGAGGGAGAGCGGCATCAGGGCGAGGCGGCGGTCGGAGATCGCCAGCTTGATGCGCAGGCCCGGCAGTACGCGGGCTTGCTCGCCGTGCGCCACCAGCTCACGGATGTCGCCCAGGACGCCGGGCCACTCCAGCGCCTCGGGTGCGTAGACGGCGCGATAGCGGACACCCCGGGTGAGGGCTGTCGCCTCGACCGGGTTGGAGGTGGTCAGCGCGTACGGGGGGCGGTCCAGGGTGATGACCTCGTCGCGCGCTTCCTGCTGAAGCTGCACGAACCAGCGGCCCAACGCCTCGCCGCCGGTGATGACTTCGACCTGTTCGGAGCCGTCCTGCCGGGCCGCGGCGAACAGCCGCGACAGCTCGCCGGCCGCCGTCCGGACGCCGTCGAGATCGGCGGTTCTGGAGCGGACCAGCGACTCCAGGGCCGCGCCCGGCTCAATGGCCGCGTACCGGCGGCGGGTTCCGGCGAGCCGCCCGACCAGGCCGTTCTCGCGAAGCCGGTCGAGGGCGCGGGCAACTCGCTCGGTGGAGCAGGACAGATCACCCGCGAGGTCGGCGGGCGCGGCGGTGTGGCGGACGAGGATCGCCCGGTAGACGCTCTCGTCGAAGGCTTCGATTCCCGCGGCGGTCAGCTGAGGCATGGGCGGATCTTGGCCCGTGTGTGCCAGCGGCAGCAATGGGCCAGGCCAAATCGTTGTCTGGACCACTCGCGTCCGATTAATTCGTCTGGCATGACCCCTCGAAGAACCTTCACTGCCGGGCTCACGGCCGCCGTCATCAGCGGCCTGCTGTCCGCGGTGCCCCAGTCCGCCGGTGCGGACCCACACCAGGACCTCGAGCAGCGTGTCATCGTCACGCTGTCCGGGGATGCCGCCGCGACGGGCAAGGGCACGTTGCGGTCCGCCGACGTCAAGGAGATCGGTGCCGACCGCGCCTCCCTCGCCGCCCGGCAGAGGACGTTCCTCGGTGACGCGAAGGACGCCGGGCTGAGCACCGGTTCTCCGCGCCGCCTGAACCTGCTGCTCAACGCGGTCGCCGTGACCGTGAAGGCCTCCGATGTCGCCGAGCTGAAGCAACTGCCCGGGGTGGCCTCCGTCGTCCCCGACACCAAGGCGCACATCCTCACCGACGACAGTGTGCCGCTGATCAACGCGCCGCAGGTCTGGCAGCGCAAGGACCCGGCGGGCAACGGGGCCGACGGCAAGGGCGTCACCGTCGCCATCCTCGACAGCGGCGTCGACTACAGCCACCCGGACCTGGGCGGCGCCTTCGGCAAGGGCCACAAGGTCGTCGGCGGTTACGACTTCGTCAACGGCGACGCCGACCCGATGGACGACAACGGCCACGGCACGCATGTCGCCGGAATCATCGCGGGCAAGGCGGCCGAGAAGGGCGGTGTCACCGGTGTGGCGCCGGGCGCGGACCTCCTCGCGTACAAGGTCATGGACGCCGCGGGGGAGGGCTACACCTCCGACATCGTCGCCGGCATCGAGGCCGCGATCGACCCGGCCAGTCCGCACCGCGCCGACGTCGTCAACATGAGCCTCGGCGGCTACGGAGACGGCCGTGATCCGCTCGGCCTGGCCGCAACCGCCGCCGCCAAGGCCGGAGTTGTCGTGGTCGCCTCGGCCGGCAACGAGGGCCCGGGAAGCGGCACCGTCGGCACCCCGGCCGCCGCCGACGGCGTCATCGCGGTCGGGGCCTCGATCAGCGGGCTGCGCATACCCGGCGCCGCCTACAAGGGCGGCAAGAAGATCCAGACGTACCGCGGCATGATCTCGGCGAACCCGCCCGCCAAGCCCGCCACCGCCGAACTCGTCGACCTCGGCCAGGGCACCCCGGAGGACTGGGAGCGGGCCGGAGACGTCAAGGGCAAGGTCGTCCGCGTCGAAATGATGGTCGCGGCCGTCCGTGACGACCTGTACGCCTCGGAGATCGAGACGGCCCGCGAGGCGGAGCGCCGCGGCGCGCTCGCCGTCATCGGCGGGCAGAACTCGGGCGGCGGACCGGTGCTCGCCGGGGGGCCGGACACGGCCGGTCAGCCGGGCGGCTCGGGTCAGCCGCCGCCCGGCGCGGACGGCACCGTGCCGCTCGACCCGGCGACGTCCGTCAAGGAGTCGGGCGACTCGCTGCGCATGGACTCCATGGTCATGCTGGGTGTCGACGCCACTCAGTTCGCCGAGCTCGGCCGCCGCCTGGCGGACGGCAAGGTCGAGGTGACGATCAGCGGCACGGACGTCACCGACAAGATCGCGTCCTTCTCCTCGCGCGGCCCCGACCTGAACTGGGACCTCAAGCCGGACCTCGTCGCACCGGGTTACGACATCCGCTCGACGGTCCCCAAGTCCCTTTACGCGCCCGGCTATTACCGCATGTCGGGTACGTCGATGGCGGGACCGCACGTCGCGGGCGCCGCGGCCCTGCTGCGCCAGCTCCGTCCCGGTGAGACCCCGGCGAAGGTCACCTCCGAACTCGTGGGCAGTGCGAAGGAGTTGAAGGACTACGGGACGACGACCACCGGTTCCGGACGGCTCGACGTCGCCGCGGCCGCGGACCGGGCGGACGCCGCCGTCACCACGACGCCGGCCACCCTCTCGTACGGACTCGCCGACCTCTCCCGGCACACCGTGGGCGGCAGCAAGAAGCTCACGGTCAACAACTCCGGCACACGGACCCGCACCGTCCGGCTGAAGGTGAGCGGCGAGGCCCGGGTCAGCCCGCGCACCCTGCGCATCCCGGCCGGCGGCAGCGCCGCCGCGACCGTCGCCCTCAGCGCCGACCGCCCCGAGGGCGAGGCCGAGATCAGCGGCACGGTCACGGTCACCCCCGAGCACGGCGCGGCCCTGCGCGTCCCGTACCTCCTGGTCGTACGGCAACTGTTCGTCCAGGCGGGTCCCGACCCGAGCGACGGCAAGTCCACCGCGGTCGTCTTCACACCGGCCCCGCTGGCGAAGCCGCCGGTGCTCACCGTGACACCGCCGCACGGCAGGCCCTACACGGTCACCACCGGACTCCGCTCCGGGAACGTCTATCAGGCGGAGATCACCGGCCGCGGCATCGGCACCCATCTGGTCTCGGTGACCGGACGGACGACCGACGGCAAGACCCTGACGAGCAACCGGGACGGCTTCGAGGTCACCCCCGAGGACAGCCGCGACTCCCGCTGGCAGCCCGTCGGACCGAACTCGGAGAGCGGCAACATCACCACCGCGAAGAGCGACTCCGGGGCCGCCCTCCTCACCCAGTACTACAAGCTCGGCCCCTGGTCGACCGACGACAAGGGCGCGACCTGGAAGCAGCACTCCAGGCTGCCGATCGGCGACGTGGGCGGCCAGGCCTTCACCGTCATCGACCCGAAGAACGCGAAGCGCTGGTGGTACGCCGCCAACACCATGTCCAGCATCCCCCGTACGAGCTCGATCCTGCGCACCGAGGACGGCGGCCGCACCTGGGAGACCCTGGACACGCCCGACGTCCCCCTCACCGCCTTCCTCGCCGACGAGGCGACGAAGAGGCTCGTGGCCGTCACCCCCACCGATCTGCTGATCAGCAAGGACGGCGGCGACACCTGGGCCGAGGAGCCCATCGGCATCCCCGTCGACGAGGTGTACGACGTGGCGATCGGCGGCGACAGCCTGTACTTCACGGCGGGCAAGTCCCTCTGGAAGCGCTCCGGCCTCTCCACCGGCACTCTCGGCCCGGCCACCAAGGTCCATGAATCGACGGACGGGAGGGTCTCCGTCACCGTGGCCGCGGACAGCCAGGTCGTGGCGATCTACGAGATCGGCTCGGGCGTCGTGGGCTCCTTCGACGGCGGGAAGACCTGGTCGACGCTGGACGACCATGGCGTCGGCGGTACGGGGATGACCCTCACCGGCGGCGACATGTACGTCAGTTACGGCGGCGACATCCGGGTCGGCCGCAACCACGGCCGGCAGTGGAGCACCATCCCGAGCGTCAACAACGCCTCGACGGCCTCGGACTTCGATCGCTGGGCCGATGGCTCCCTGACCGTCTCCGCGGAAGCCGCAGGTGTCTACCGGGGAACGGCCGAAGGCAAGGACTACCGACGACTGGGCGTCCAGGGCGGCACTGTCAACTCCCTCGCCGTCAGCGGAAACCAGCTCCTTGCGGCCGGCGAACAGGGCACACACCGCGCCCAGCTCCCGGTGTCGGGAGCGGAGTGGGGAAACACCGGCGGCGAGGGCACCATCGGCCTCTCGACCCGGCTGCTCCAGACCTCCGCCAAGGACTCACGGATCGTCTGGCGGGTGCGCGGCGACGCCTTCGGCGGCTTCCACCTGGAGCGCAGCGGCGACTCTGCCGCCACCTGGGAGGAGAAGGGCGCCAGCAACGGCAGTGTGTTCGCCCTGGACGTGCACCCCGCCGACCCCGACCGCGTCTACGTCTCGTACGGCAATCTGCAGGGCATGGGCCTGTTCTCCACCGAGGACGGCGGGGCCACCTGGAAGAACGTGCTCAACGACCAGACGTACTTCACCGCGGTCGCGGGTGACCCGAAGAACCCGGACCGGCTGTGGCTCGGCGCCCCAGACGGCCTCTACCGCTCGGACAACGGCGGTGACGACATCACCAAGGTCGCCGACGGACGCGTCGACACCATCGAGTTCACCGGCTCGCGGATGCTGACCGGCGGCGACACCATCAAGGTCTCGACGGACGGCGGGAAGACCTTCCGCACCGGCGACACCGGCAAGCTGCCGACGAGGGTCAGCGATCTGCTCCAGGTGGGCGGCACGCTGTACGCGGCGACCACCAGCTACTGGGAGACGGCCCTGCCGCGCGGCGGCCGCGGAGTCCTGCGCTCCACGGACGGCGGCCGGACCTGGCAGAACATCTCCACCGGCCTCCAGAACCTCAATGCGACCACTCTCGCGGCCAACGGCGGCTGGCTGTACGTCGGCACGGTCCAGGGAGGCGTGCACCGCCTGAAACTCTGACCACTCCCGAATACGCGCCGCACGTGACCCCTGGGGGTGGGGGCGCGTGCGGCGCTTCGTGGTGCTACGGGCGTTCGCCGACATCTGCAACAGGCGTTTTGCCCGGGGCCAGTTGTCGTGGTGGGGGAGTGGCATCGGCGTCGCCGTCCGCGTGCCGAGGCAGCAGGAAGGCGGGAATCAGGCCGAGGAGGGCGAGGAAGGCCAGGGGTACCAGGCTGCGGCTCATCGGTGCGGCGGAGGCGCTGGTCGCGCCGGCTGCGACGGCGATGCCGAGCGACGGACCGATGTTCATCGCCGTCTGTTTGAGCCCCCCGACGACTCCGGCGTAGCCCGGTGGCGCGTCGCCGACGACTGTCCCGGTGGCGGTGACCATCACCGTCGCGAACCCGGCTCCGAGTGCGGCGAAGGCGGCTGTCATGGACGGCCACGGGCTGGTCGGACCGAGCGAGGACAGCTGCGCGATGCCGGCCACGACGAGAACCGTGCCTGCGACGGCGGTGTGGCATGGGCCGTACCGTCGCAGTGCGGCGCCGGCAACGGGCGCGCCCAGGACCATCAGCGCGGTCAGTGGCAGGACGCGCAGGCCTGTGGCGAGCGGGGCGAGCCGCAAGGCGTCCTGGAGGTAGAACGTGGCTTTGAACAGGGCGCCGAACAGACCTGCGCTCATGACCAGGAGGAGCGCCATGGCCGCGGTCACCGGGACGGACCGGGCCACGGCATGCGGCACGATCGGGTGTGCGGCACGGCGCTCGTGCAGAACGAGTACCGCCGACAAGGCCAGGCCGCCGGTGAGTTCAAGCAGAGTCGACCCAGCGGTCCACCCGCGCCCCGGCACGCCGGTCAGAGCGTGGACGAGGATCGCCAGTGCCGCCGTGAGCAGGGCCGTGCCGGTGAGGTCCAGCCGTTGCGAACCTGCGCGTTCAGGCATCGGGGTACGGACGGCGAGAGTGAGCGCGGCGATCACGAGCGCGACAGGCGCGTTGACCCAGAACACCGCACGCCATCCGAAATGCTGCACCAGAATCCCGCCGAGGACCGGACCGATCCCGGCCGCCACCGCGATCGCGCTGGTACGGATGGCGATGGGCGTGCCGAGTCGGTCCGGCGGATACGCCAGCCGCAGCAAGGCGAGCGTCGCAGGCTGGAGCAGCGCACCGAAAACGCCCTGAGCGACGCGCAGTGCGATCACCCAGCCGATGGAGGGTGCGAGCGCGATGCCGGTCGATGCGGCCCCGAACCCGAGGACGCCCACCAGGAGCAGCCGCGTGTGTCCGTACCGGTCGCCGAGGCGGCCGGCGACGACGAGAAGCGTGGCGACGGCGATCAGGTAGCCGGTGCTCGTCCATTGGACCTGAGCCACGCTCGCGTCGAGATCGTGCCGCAGGCTGGGCTGCGCCACGAGCAGGATGGTCCCGTCCAGTGCGACGATCATCGCTCCGGACGCGGAGGCCAGGAGAGCGAAGGGCCGCCTCGCCGCAGTGCTCACGCCGTCACCGGCCCCAGGTGAGCGTCCAGGACTGCCGTAGGGCCGCCTCGCCGCAGTGCTCACGCCGTCACCGGCCCCAGGTGAGCGTCCAGGACTGCCGTCACGAGCCGGTCGCGTTCCTGATCACCCGGCGGGGGAGTGCCGAGGGCCAGTTGCAGGCTTCCCCAGGTCCACAACTGGGCGATGCCGTGCAGCCCGGACCACAGGGCGGCGGCGGTCACCGCGGGCGATACGGCCGAACTGCCGGGCGAGTCGGGCCGATGTACGGCGTCCGGATCCTCCCTGCACAGGCCGACCAGCTCGACCATCCGCATGAACAGCGGAAGCGTGGAGGTGCGCAACTGAGGCCGGCCTGCCTCCTGTTGCGCCCCGTCGAGCAGGTCGTGACGGAACATCAACTCGAACATGCCGCGGCGCTCCAGCGCGTACCCGACGTACGCCCCGGCAATTCGCTCCAGTTGAACGCGTGGTGGTGCCTCGCGGTCGTCGGCGCCTTCGAACCGGGCCGCGAGATCCTCGAAGCCGCGCTGGGCAATGGCCGCGAGCAGGGCGTGGTGCGTGGCGAAGTACCTGCGCGGGGCCCCGTGCGAGACCCCGGCCCGCCGGGCGATCTCCCGCAGCCCCACCGACGTGGAGCCCTCGGTGAGGACCAGGTCCACACCCACGTCGATCAGCCGTTCGCGAAGGGAGTTCTCATCGGTCATAGACACTGTCTACCATTGAGGCGTAGACAGTGTCTATCCGGTGAGCAGGGGGGTGGCGGGTCTCAGGCATCAGCGGGTCTGGGGCACCCGGAATCTGCGGCGGTACTCCGTCGGTGTTGTGTTCAGCCGTCGTCGGAACGCCCGGACCAGGGTGTCCGTCGTGCCGAATCCGCAGGCGGACGCGATGCGTTCGAGGGTGGCGTCGGAGGATTCGAGGTCGTGGCGTGCCTTCTCGACGCGGACGGACTCGATGTAGGCGTGCGGGGTCATGCCCAGTTCGGTCTTGAAGAGCCGGGTGAGGTGCCGGTCGCTGACGTGCGCGTACTCGGCGAGGTCCACGACGGTCAGCGTGCGGCTGATGTTGCGCATGATGTGGTGGCGGAGATCCTCGATGCGCCGTGTCGTGGAGAGCTGTTCCAGCGGAACGCTGAACTGGCTCTGTCCGCTCGGCCGCTTCAAGTACATGACGAGCTGCCGGGCGACCCGCAGCGCGATGGCTTCGCCCAGGTCATCGGCGATCAGGGCGAGCGACAGATCCAGGCAGGCACTGATGCCCGCTCCGGTCCACACATTGCCTTCGCGGATGAAGATCGGATCGGCGTCGACCTTCACTGCCGGGTGATCCGCGGCCAGTTGGGGCGCGGTCGACCAATGTGTGGTGGCCCGCTTGCCGTCGAGGAGCCCGGCTGCCGCGAGGAGGTGCGCTCCGACGCATACGGACGTGACCCGGTGGGTGCGGTCGGCGAGGGTTTTCACCCACTTGACCAGTGTGGGGTCGACGAGCGCGCGTACCCGGCGTTCGCTGTCGACCTCCACCGAGCCGGGCACGATGAGCGTGTCGATGCTTCCCTCGGCGGCCTCCCGGAAGGTGATGTCCGGGAGGATGCGGACTCCGGCGGAGGTGGTGACCGGGTCCATGCTCTCGGCGGCCAGGACGACGTGATAGCCCGCCGCGTCCTCGGTCTCGCGTCGGGCCAGTGAGAACACTTCCGGTGGCCCGGTGACGTCGAGCAGGTCGACGCCTTCGAAGAGGACGATGACGATGAGCCGTCTGGCGATGTCCTGCATGAGTCCCCCTGGTCGGTCTGCCGTGCCATCGGTGGTGCGCGAGTGGCATGTCGGTATCTGCATGTTAGACGTCATTGTCGACACGCCTGCTGGGTCATAGCGTTCTAGTCGCAGCCCACCGCATCGCTCGGGCTGCCAACCTCACGCGAAGACCGAAGGCGGTACACCCATGTCCAGAACTACGCTGCGCGAGCTCAACGGCTTCGACGAGACGCCCGCGAAGCTGGCCGAATCGACGCTGATCCTGATCGACTTCCAGAACACCTACACCCAGGGCGTGATGGAACTCGACGGGTGGGAGGCCTCGCTCGACGCCGCCGCGCAGCTGCTGGCACGGGCCCGCCAGGAGGGCACGAAGATCGTGCACGTCATCAACGACGGCGGCGAGGGCACCCCGTACGACATCCGGGCCGAGATCGGTCGGATCCACCCCCGTGTCGCGCCGGTCGACGGTGAGGCCGTCGTCGTCAAGCAGGTCCCGAACGCGTTCGTCGACACCGACCTGGGCACACACGTCCCGGACGGGCAGGACGTCATCATCGCCGGCTGGATGACGCACATGTGCGTGGCGTTCACCGCGCAGGGCGCGTTCCTGCGCGGCAACCGTCCCACGGTCGTCGCCGACGCCACCGCCACCCGCTCGCTGCCGGTGGCCGGTACCGACCTCGACGCCTGCCAGGTGCACTACAGCGCCCTCGCCACCATCGCCGACCTGTACGGCGTCGTCGTACCGACCCAGAAGGAGATCGTCTGATGAAGCTGCTGCGTTCAGCCGCCGCGCTGAGTCTCGCCACCATTCTCGCGGCCACCGCGACGGCGTGCGGCGGCAGCTCCGAAGCCGCCGCACGCACCGACCACAAGCCGTCGCCCGCCGCGGAGAAGAACGCCGGGGAGAAGAACGTCGCCACGGACACGACGACGCTGCGGCAGCTCAACAAGCTGGACGAGACCCCGGCGAAGCTCTCCGACGCGACACTGATCCTCGTCGACTACCAGAACACCTACGCCCAGGGGGTGATGGAACTCGACGGGTGGCACTCCGCGGTGAACAACGCCGAAGCTCTGCTGAAGCGCGCCCGTGCGGCGGGCACGCCGGTCATCCACATCGTCGACAAGGGCTACGACCTGAAGTCGAAGGCGGGTCAGATCATTCCGGCGCTGAAGCCGGCGAAGGGCGAGCCCGTCGTCGAGAAGACCGTCCCCAACGGCTTCTATCGCACCGATCTCGCCGAACAGGTCAAGAAGGCCGGGCGCAAGAACGTCATCATCGCCGGATTCATGACCAACATGTGCACCCTGTTCACGACGCAGGGCGCGTTCCTCAACGGCAACAACCCGACCGTGGTCGGCGACGCCTCCGCGACCCGGCCGTTGCCGCTGAAGGGCAACCCGAACGGCATCCCCGCGAAGCAGGTTCACGAGGCCGCGCTCGCCACGGTCCAGGACCTCTACGGAGTCGTGGTCCCCAAGCAGAGCTCGCTCAAGTAGCCAGTACTGGTCAGGTAGTCGTCCGGTACGCGCTGCTTTCGGAGGGGGAAGGAATGCGCATTCCTTCCCCCTCCGCCCCCTCGGATCCCCCAAAGAAGAAGAACCCCGAGTAAGGCCCCCCACAAATGGCTCACCCAACTAATGGACTTCCCCCCATGTCCCACATGCCCCCCATGCAGATGGTCCCCCCACTCACTCAACATTCGTGCACCGAACCGCTACGGAGAAGACGAAGATGGCTACGCGCAGAGGATTTATAGGCAGCGCTTCCGGTATCAGCACCGCGGCGCTGTTGGGTTACTCGGCGTCCCCGAGTGCCGCGGACACTCCACTGACCAACTCGACGGGCACGCTCGCAACGTCAGCCGTGACCCAGCAGCAGGCGAAGGACTCGATCTTCGCCGTCAACGCCGGTATGCGCTCCAACTACGCCACCCTCAAGGCGGAGTTGGTCAAGCATCTCTCCCCGGTGATCGTGGTGCAGAACGACGCGAAGGGCGGCAGGTTCACCCTCGTGACGGCGAACGGCCAGGAGTCCGTCAACCCCGTGGCGGAGACGTTCGAGCTGGCGAAGTCCATCGCTCACGTTCCGCTCGGCTGCTTCTCCGTGATCGCCTCGTATCTCGCGGACAAGATCCCGAACCTGCCGAACGCTGACCGCATCGACCCGCATGACCTCCTGCTGGTGGCGTTCAACGACGACAAGTCCACCGCGTGGATCGAACCCCTTCAGGCCTACGCCGTCACCCTCACCACGGCGCGCAAGAACCTTCCCGCCGCCGGTCTGCCGGCCGCGCTGACCACGTCGTGCGGCAACATCCTCGACGCCGCCCTGAAGTTCATCAACGCCTCGGTCACGGCGAAGGTGTTCGACATGAAGTCGTTCGAGGACTTCTCCGGCAGCGTCTACCCCGACATCCGCGTCAACATGGAGCACGCCGCGCAGGCCCAGATCAAGGGCGTGCAGGACACCATGAAGACCTGGCGCGCGAAGGTCGGCGAGGCCGCATGGGCGGACCTGTACTGCGTGGTGCTCTCGCAGTGGACCACCAGCGTGCTCAACCAGAACACCATCATCATCAAGGACTGCATGAACGCCGCGAAGGTCGCCACCCACCTGATCGACCTGCCCGGCCTCGAGACGCCGAAGGACCCGATCTTCACCGCGCTCGACAATCTCGCCCGGATCGTGCAGGACAACATCGCCGCGGAGATGGTGTTCCCGAAGGACACGAAGGTCGCCGACGCGCTGAAGGGCAAGGAGGACCTGCTGTCCGACGAGATCCTCATCCAGCTCGGCGGCAGCGCCGCGACGACGCAGACCTCTCCCACGTACAACACACTCTCCGAGGGGATGTGCCCGGTCAGGAAGTAGCCACGGGCACGGAGATGCGTCTGCCTGTAGACGCATAGAACGTGCAGGCCAGGCGGCTCCTCCCGGTGACAGCGGAAGAGCTGTGGGGGAGCCGCTCATGGCCTTGTCCGCTGCCGTTCGCCGACAACAGCGCTACGACGTCCACGCGACTCCCGTCAGTTGTGACGGGCGTCGATGACGCAGAAGCGGTTGCCGTCCGGATCGGCGAGCACGACGAAGTCGGCGTCGTCCGGATAGAGGTCCCAGTCGACCCGCTGTGCGCCCAGGGACACCAACCGCTCGACCTCGGCAGCCTGGTCGGGCGCGTCCCGGGCATACAGATCCAGATGGATCCGCGGACGCTCCTGGACCGGCGTCTCGCTGAGGCCGAGCGACAGCTGGACCCCGGCACCTTTTGCCGGCACCAACACCACCCAGTCGTCCTCCATCGCGTCGCGTGGGACGTATCCCAGGGCCTCCGTCCAGAACGCGGCCGCACGCGGCACATCCGAGACACCCAGCACAACCGATCCGATTCTCAGCATGCGCAGATTCTGGCGGACCACGGCACACCGCCGGCGTCGGCGACGCGCCGGAGCCACCTCGTGGGGAGCCGGACGGCACCGCCCCCAGAGGGGAGTGGCACCGCCCGGCGAGGCCCGCCCTGTTCGTCAGAAGACGAACGGACCAGGCGCCTGCGCGGATGTGGCGTTACAGGTCACGGTGATGCCCATGACCACGACCTTCAGGGACTTGGCCTCCAGGCTGTCCCCGGCGGCGACGGTCCCGTTCAGCGGCCCGGTGGACACGGGGCTGCCGGCAGGGATCGCCGGGTTGGAGTTGCCGGTGAACGTGGACGTCCCGGTGCCGTTGTTGGTGAGCGTCAGCGTCGAGTCGACCGAGCCCGCCGCGACGTCGATGGGTGCCGAGATGGCTGAGGTGGACACACTGATCGTCGCGGCGGTCCCGTCCTGGGTGGCCGTGAGGGTCGCCATGCCAGACCCGTAGATTCCGCAGTCGAACGAGAGGGTGGCGGTGTCGGGGGTCACCGCGGTCGCCACGGGTGCGAGCGCGAGCGCGCTCACGGCGACCACGCCGACACCCAGTGCCGAACCGATACCGAGCCTTCTGCCATACCTCATGGGGAGCCTGCCTTCACTATGTGAGTGGGGGGAAAGTGCAGGTGCGGTTCCCGGTGCAGGTGCGGGTGCAGTTACGGGAGTGACGTGCTGAAATCGTCGCCCATTGAGACACAGGCCGCGTGAGGCAGCAAGACCGGTCCCGTGATTGTTGACGTGCTACGGCTAGAACCGGCCTTGATCGGCGAACGCGGCCCGGCCCCCGGCAGTTGGGCGTGGCGCACGCTTGCCGCTTTGACGCGACGCCTGACAGATCCCGGCGGCCTAGGATGCGAATTCCCTGCGCTGGAAGGTGGTTCCGGATGACTGTGCCGAGCCTGCTCGCGGTCTTCGCCCACCCGGACGACGAGTCTCTGTGGGCCGGAGGCACACTCGCCCGTCACGCAGCCGCCGGCGCCCGCACCGGAGTGGTCACGACGACCTGGGCCGAAGACACGCCACGCGCCGAGGAGTTGGCCGAGGCGCTGCGCATCGTCGGCGCGGGCACGCCACGGCTGCTCGGCTACGCCGACGCTCGTGCGCCGCAGTCGGCTCCCGGCGCGATGCGATTCTGCGATGCGCCGATCGACGAAGCCGTGGGCCGACTCGTCGCGCAACTCAGGGAGTTCCGCCCGCAGATCGTGGTCACCCATGACGCCTACGGCGGGCTGACCGGGCATCCGGACCATGTGCACACCCATCGGGTGACCATGCTCGCCGTCCAGGCGGCCGGGCTCGAGCGGCTCTACCCGGACGCCGGCGAGCCCTGGCAGCCGAGCGCCCTGTACTCGGCTTCACACCCGCACTCGGCAATCCGGGCGTGGGGCGGACATGTGGCTGCTTCGGGCAAGGCGATGCACAGCGTTCCGGACGAGCGGATCACCGCGACGGTCGATGTCGGCCCCTGGCTCGAGCAGAAAGTCGCAGCCGTGCTGGCGCACCGGACCGAGGTGGCGCGAGGAGCCGCCCCAGGCCTGGTCGCGAACCTCCAGCCGACCGAGCGCCACCGCCTGCTCTCCACCGAGTGGTACATCCGCCACGACCCCATCACCACGGCGGCAGCACAGACGGAACTGATCGCCGAGACCCGACCTGGGAGCCTTTCGCGCCGCGCGGATCGACACTGTACGGACGGCCTAGGCTGGACGTATGGATCTCCAGGACGAGTTGGATGAACTCATCGACACCCCATACGAGGTCTACGGCCGCCTGCGTGACACCTCGCCGGTGCATCGCATCGCCGGGCCGAACGGGGACCCTGCCTGGATCGTGACACGGTACGCCGACGTACGCGCCGCCCTCGCCGATCACCGGCTCTCCTTGGACAAGAAGCACGCTCTGGAGGGGTCCTATCGGGGTTTCTCGCTGCCGCCGGCCCTCGATGCCAACCTGCTCAACATGGATCCCCCCGACCACACCCGCATCCGTCGGCTCGTCGGCCGCGCGTTCACCGCTCACCGCGTCGAGCAACTCCACGCGCCCATACGGGAAACTGCGGACCGACTCCTCGACTCCTTTGGCTCACACGGCAGGACGGATCTCATCGCCGCCTACGCCGGACCTCTGCCGATCATCGTCATCTGCGAGTTGCTCGGCATCCCGGACGACCGCCGCCCGGACTTCCGCGCCTGGACCGACGCACTCGTCGCCCCGGATCCCGGCCGCCCCCAGGCCGCGAAGGAGGCGGTGGTCGCGATGCTCGGCTTCTTCGCCGAACTCCTCGCCCACAAGCGCGAGCAACCCGGCGCAGACCTGCTCTCCGACCTGATCGGGGTGCGCGACACCGACGGCGACCGCCTCAGCGAGGACGAACTGACATCGCTCGCCTTCCTGATCCTTTTCGCCGGGTACGAGAACACGGTGCAGCTCATCGGCAACGCCGTCCTCGCCCTCTTGCGCCATCCGGAACAACTGGCTGCCCTGCGCAAGGACAGCTCACAACTCCCCTCTGCAGTGGAGGAGTTCGCCCGTTATGAGGGGCCGGCTCTGCTCGCCATCCGGCGCTTCCCGACCGAGGACATGGCCATCGGGGGAGTCCCTGTCCCCGCGGGCGAGACGGTCCTGCTGTCGCTGTCCGCCGCCAACCGCGACCCCGCCCGTTTCCCCGACCCGGACCGCCTCGACCTCGGGCGCGATGCCGGCGGGCACTTGGCGCTCGGGCACGGCATCCACTACTGCCTCGGCGCGCCGTTGGCCCGCGCCGAGACCGAGATCGCTCTGGCCGCCCTCCTCGACAGGTTCAAGGAGATCGAACTGGCCCAGGATGACCTGAGGTGGCGGCCGTCCATGCGCGCCCGCGGCCTGCTCACACTGCCGGTCACCTACAGCAGCTGACGGAATGAGGGAGGTGGGTCGGACGGGCGGACGGTCCGTGGTCGGATCGCCCCGACACGGTCCCCGCCCGCGGCCGTCTTCCTCGTCCTCCGCTCGTCCGCGGTCGACAGCCGGAAGAGGAGCGGGGGAAGGCCGAGTTCAAGGGCGCTGACCGGCACTTGGAACCAGTGCGGCCGTGGACGGCGACGGACAGCCCGCGCCCGATGCCTCCGAGCAGGAAGATACCGGCGAGCCACCGTACGGCCGTTGAGGGGATCGGCGATTGGCGTGCGACCCAGATACACGCGAGCCAGTATCCGAAGAAGATCGCGTTGTAGAACCGCTCCCGGCTGTCGACAGTCGCTCCCGTCGGGCCCTCGCCGGGTACGGAGGCGATGCCGAGGACGAGGTGGTAGAGGCCGATCGCCGCGCAGGCGATGCCCATCGCCATTGCGAGCGTTGCGAACCGGGTGCTCGCCGGCGACCCGGTCATCCAGGCGATCATCACAGACGAACTGGCGGAACTGCGGCAGCGGTTGCTGGAGGCGACGGTGCTCGGCGACGGGCCGACGCACCTCGAGTCGGCCGCGCTCACGAGCTGGCTGGTCTTCGTCCGCGTGCTCTGCGTGGACTGGCTGACCAATGAGTCGTTCACCCGCGCCGAACTGCACGGGATGTGCGGCGGTGCATTGAAGGGGGCCTTGGGCGCTGTGCTCGATCTCGATGCGCTGACCGGTATGGAGGGTGGTCGGTGACCTGGCGCGGACCGCGCGGCGTGGTCGGTCGTTGCGTACGATTCGGCGCGTCGAGGTAAGCGGATTCGAGTGTCGAAGTACGCAGGGGAGGCCCCATGGACGCCGGGCACCGGCACGCCGACAGGGGCGCCATGCTGGCCCGCTTCGCGGCCCGCATCCTCGTGGTGTGCCCCCGCTGTTCCGGGCGTGCCGTGGTTGTTCCCAGGCCTGGAGGGCCCGAACTCCGTTACTCCGTAGACCTGTTGTTCCTGTCCAGGCGGCTGGCGTGCGCGCGTTGCGGGGTCACGGCCGAGTGGGAGCCGGAGCGGCGCGGCGGCGCCCGTATCGGCGCGACGCTCGGCGGTCCGGCCGAGCCGTTCTTCGGCCGGCCGTTGTGGTTGCAGACGCGCTGCGCGGGCCGGCTGCTGTGGGCGTACGACATCGCGCACGTGGACGCGCTCGCGGCGTACATCGGTGCGCGTCTGAGGGAGCGGGGGAGTCCGTCGTCGTCTCTGGCGATGATCCCGAGGCTGCCCGACTGGATGACCTCGGCCGCCAACCGCAGTGAGGTCGTCGCGGGGCTCGCCGCGCTGCGTGCGCAGGCCGAGCGCTCGGCGCCGGACGACCGCCCCGAGACCGCCGACGGGAGCGCGGCCCGGCCGCAGCGCCGACGCGCGACGTACTAGCCCCGATCGCGACTCGACCCCAACTCCCCATTGGTCCATACCCATTGACGAATGGTCTGGACCTCTCTACCGTGCGTCGTGCTCACGCCAACCCCCACTCGCCCGGCGATCCTGCGGAGGCCCCCCATGTCCCGTCGCAGTCGTACCTCCCGTCTCCTCGGCGCAGCCCTCGCGGCTGCCGCGTCCCTCTCCACCGTCCTGGTCGCGGCACCCGACGCCCCCGCCGCCGACACCTGCGCGACCAAACCGCGACCGGCCGGCAAGGTCCTCCAGGGTTACTGGGAGAACTGGGACGGTGCGTCCAACGGCGTGCACCCGCCGTTCGGCTGGACCCCCATCACCAACCCCGAGATGGCGCAGCACGGCTACAACGTCATCAACGCGGCCTTCCCGGTGATCCGCTCCGACGGCACCGCGCTGTGGGAGGACGGCATGGACACGAACGTGAAGGTCGCGACCCCGGCCGAGATGTGTCAGGCCAAGGCCTCGGGCCAGACCGTCCTGATGTCCATCGGCGGCGCGGCAGCGGGCATCGACCTCAACTCGACGGCCGTCGCGGACCACTTCGTCGAGACGATCGTCCCGATCCTGAAGAAGTACAACTTCGACGGCATCGACATCGACATCGAGACGGGCCTCACCGGAAGCGGCAACATCAGCCAACTCTCCACGTCCCAGGCAAACTTGATCCGCATCATCGACGGCATCCTTGCCCAGATGCCCGCCGGGTTCGGCCTGACGATGGCCCCCGAGACGGCGTACGTCACCGGCGGCAGCGTCACGTACGGCTCGATCTGGGGCGCTTACCTCCCCATCATCAAGAAGTACGCCGACAACGGCCGCCTGTGGTGGCTCAACATGCAGTACTACAACGGCAGCATGTACGGCTGCTCCGGCGACTCCTACGAGGCCGGCACCGTCCAGGGCTTCACCGCCCAGACCGACTGCCTGAACAAGGGCCTGGTCGTCCAGGGAACCACGATCAAGGTCCCCTACGACAAGCAGGTCCCCGGCCTGCCGGCCCAGCCCGGCGCGGGCGGGGGCTATATGGCTCCGAGTCTGGTTTCGCAGGCATGGAACACGTACGGCGACGGCCTCAAGGGGCTGATGACCTGGTCGATCAACTGGGACGGGTCGAAGGGGTGGACCTTCGGGGACAACGTGAAGGGTCTCGAGCAGTAGCCGCACCGAGTCGTGGCCACGCCCCCTTCACCCCACTGGGGTGAGCAACCGGCCCGGCCGGTCAGGATTGGAGAAGCGCAGTCCGCCGGGCCGCTACTAACGTGGTGCCATGGACATCACCATTCACACCACCGCGCTCCCGCACGAGGACCCGGACGCTTCCCTGGCCTTCTACCGCGACGTCCTCGGTTTCGAGGTCCGCAGTGACGTGGGCCAGGGCAAGATGCGCTGGATCACGGTCGGCCCCGTCGGCCAGCCCGGCACGTCCATCCTCCTCGCGCCGCCGGCCGCCGACCCCAGCATCAGCGAGGACGAGCGCCGCACCATCGCCGAGATGATGGCCAAGGGCACCTACGGCTGGATCCTGCTGGCCACCCGGGACCTGGACGGCACGTTCGAGAAGGTGCAGGCGGCCGACGCCGAGGTCGTCCAGGAGCCGACCGAGCAGCCGTACGGCATCCGCGACTGCGCCTTCCGTGACCCCGCGGGCAACATGGTCCGCATCCAGGAGCTTCGCTGAGCCCCGCCGCGCCAGGTGGTCCCCGGGCCCCCTGGCGCGCGCGGATACCCATGAAGGCAGGTGTCGTATGTGCCATCCGGCCTGGGGGCGCGCGCTCGCCCAGGATCAACGGCTGAAGGACCTGGTGCGACTGCGCCGTGTCCGTGACCGGATCGACCGGGCGTACGCGCAGCCGCTGAACGTGGAGGCGCTCGCCCGCGGAGTCGACTGGCCGGCCGGGCATCTCAGCCGGCAGTTCCGGCTCGCGTACGGCCTGTCGCCGTACGCCTTCTTGATGACGCGTCGTGTCGAGCGGGCGAAGGCGTTGCTGCGCGGTGGCGACCTCACGGTCACCGAGGTCGGCTTCCTGGTCGGTTACGCGTCGCAAGGCGTCTTCCGTTCCCGCTTCACCGAGCTCGCCGGCGTGACGCCCAGCGCATACCGGTGCGGGGCGGTGGCGGCCGCGACAAGGACGCCGCCGATACCGGTCAGGAATGGAGAAGCATTCCTCACCTAGCCACAACTAGCGTGATGTCCATGACCTCCATCGAGTCCATCACCCTCGAGGTGGCCGACCCCACGGCCGCCCAGCGCTTCTACACCGCCGCCTTCGGCCTGGACACCCAGGTCGGACTGAGCGCCTCGGAGGCGCCGACGACCGGCTTCCGCGGCTTCTCGCTGTCGCTCACGGTGTCCCAGCCGGCCGACGTCAAGGCGCTCATCGGCACCGCCCTCGACGCCGGCGCCACACCGCTCAAGCCCGTCACGAAGTCCCTGTGGGGATACGGCGGCGTCGTCCAGGCACCGGACGGGACGATCTGGAAGGTCGCCACGTCGGCGCGGAAGGACAAAGGCCCGGCGACCCGGCAGATCGACAGCATCGTGCTCCTGCTGGGAGTGGCGGACGTGGCCGCGAGCAGGCAGTTCTACGTCGACCGCGGTCTCACCGTGGCGAAGAGCTTCGGCCGCAAGTACGTCGAGTTCGAAACACCCTCGAGCCCGGTCAAGCTGGCTCTCTACGGGCGCCGCGCGCTGGCCAAGGATGTCGGCGTCCCCGTCGACGGCAGCGGATCGCACCGGCTCGTACTCGGCGGCGACGCCGGGACCTTCACCGACCCGGACGACTTCGCCTGGCAGGCCACCACGGTCGTCTCCGCGGCCTGACCTGAAGCAGCACCCCGTCCCGCTCGTCCTGACCACGCGTTGCCCGAGAGGAACCTGCCATGACGAACACGCAGAGGACCGCGAAGAGCACCACGAAGAGCGTTAAGAGCACCACCGGCGCCGGCACCGCCGACAAGACGTACGACGGGTTCACCGAGGAGGAGCGGGGCGCGATGAAGGAGCGCGCCAAGGAGCTCAAGGCATCCTCTCGACGCGGATCGCGCGCGGCCAAGGCCGATGGCGGCAGCGAGGTGCGCGCCAAGATCGCCGAAATGCCGGAAGCGGACCGCGCCCTCGCCGAGCGCATCCACGACATCGTCAGGACCAGCGCCCCGGACCTGGCGCCGAAGCTCTGGTACGGCATGCCCGCGTACGCCAGGGACGGCAAGGTCGTCTGTTTCTTCCAGAGCGCACAGAAGTTCAAGAGCAAGTACGCCACGCTGGGCTTCAGCGACCTGGCGAAGCTCGACGACGGCGCCATGTGGCCGTCCGCGTACGCCCTGACCGAGTTGACCGCCGCCGACGAGGCGCGGATCGGCGAGCTCATCAAGCGGGCCGCCGGCTGAGACCGGCCTGCCCCTTCATGGGCAGCGCCCGCCCGATCTCCCTCACCTCCGACCTCCCTCAATCACCCATGTCTGTGCGGTAGTTGATCCCTAGGTGGTCGCTGCCGACGTCGCCGGGAGCATCTAGGGTGAGGGGCGAGATCACGATCGGCGGATGCTCAGGAGAGGGAACCGTGACAAGTGACGCACGCTCCGGTGGCTCTGGCAGCAGGATCGACACCAGCAGGCCGCACACGGCACGGATCTGGAACTACTGGCTGGGCGGCAAGGACAACTACTCCGTCGACGAGGCAGCGGGTGACCAGATCCGGCAACTCCACCCGGGCATCGTGGACTACGCCCTGGCCGACCGGGCGTTTCTGGGGCGCGCGGTGCGCTATCTGGCCGGCGAGGTGGGGATACGCCAGTTCCTGGACATCGGCACCGGCCTGCCCACGGTCGACAACACCCATGAGGTCGCCCAGCGCACAGCCCCGGACGCGAAGATCGTCTACGTCGACAACGACCCTCTCGTCCTGAGCCACGCCCAGGCCCTCCTCACCAGCACGCCGGAGGGCAGAACCGACTACCTCGACGCCGACCTGCGCAACGTCGAGCAGATCCTTGAGTCCGCCGCCAAGACCCTCGACCTCACCCGGCCCGTGGCACTCATGCTGCTGGGCGTGGTCATCTTCGTAGGCGACGACGAGGACCCGTACGGCATCGTCAGGCGCCTGCTCGACGCCCTGCCCTCCGGTAGCCATCTCGTCCTGTCCCACACCATCACCAGCCCGGCCATGCCGGACGTGGACGCGGCCGTGGCGTTCTGGAACGAGCACGGCACACCGAAGCTGAACCAGCGCACACCGGAGCAGGTCGCGCGGTTCTTCGACGGCCTGGAACTGCTGGACCCCGGCGTCGTCTCCTGCTCGCGCTGGCGTCCGGAGGCTGCCACCGCCGCCGAGCCCGATGAAGTGGCGATGTTCGGTGGGGTCGGGCGGAAGAGGTAGGGGGAGATAACGTGCTGCTGATCTCGAGGCCTTCGGATGTGTCAGGTGTCGTCTTCATCGACATAGACGGCACGCTCGTGCCGGCTCCGGGCTCGGCCGTCCACGTCGCCCGCTACTTGGGGACGGAGGCGGCCATGGCCGAAGCCGAGGCCGACTATGCGGCCGGAAGGCTGACCAACCCTCAGGTTGCCGCTGCCGACGCGAAAACCTGGTCCGGCTACACGGAGCGGGAGATCGACGACTGGCTGGCCGGCGTTCCACTCGTGGACGGTATCGAGGAGACCGTCGCTTGGTGCCGAGGGCAGGGGCTCATCCCCGTTCTGGCCACGCTCGCCTGGCAGTCCATAGGCAAACACCTCTGTCACCGGTTCGGGTTCGACG
Source organism: Streptomyces sp. NBC_01445 (assembly GCF_035918235.1). Classification (NCBI taxonomy): domain Bacteria; kingdom Bacillati; phylum Actinomycetota; class Actinomycetes; order Kitasatosporales; family Streptomycetaceae; genus Streptomyces; species Streptomyces sp. NBC_01445. The sequence goes on from NZ_CP109485.1 coordinate 9,549,849, forward strand.
CGTACTGCGGACCCGAGTTGGAGACGGCGGAAGGACGATTCACCGGCCGCGTCCTGGCAGAGCTCGACGAGTACGGCAAGCGTGACTTTGCCGTTCGCTACGCCGGGTCGCTCGGCCTTTCCCCTCAAGACTGCGCTGCCATCGGCGACAGCCGTTCAGACCTGCCGCTCTTCAGGGAGGCGGGACTGAGCATCGCGTTCAATGCCGACCAGCAGGCACGTGAGACAGCCGGAGTCTGTGTGGATGGTGAGGACATCCGAGTCGTGATCCCTCTGCTGGAGGAGTGGCTCAAGGCGCGTGGAAGTAGCCCCTCGCTGTAGACGCGGGCCGGCCAAGCCGTGGGTGCGCGGCCTATGAGCCTGGGTCGCGCGGGCAGTTGGCGTCTCAGCGGCGGCCCGCGCGGGTCAGTGCTTCCTCCGTCTGGGCGGCCAGGGTGGGGACGAGATCGGCTGCCGAGGGGAGGTCGGTGATGAGGTCGACGGCTTCGCCGGCCCAGACCGGCTGTGGGGGCACCGTGCCGCGTGCCACGTCGTCCTGGTAGTTCTGACGGGCCTGGGGGTCGGCGGCGAGTTCCGCCTCGCGGCCGCGCCATTGGTCGAGGTAGGGGTGGCCGAGGGTGCGGGCGGGGTACTTCGCCGGCCATCGGGAGCCGCGGGCAATGTCCAGGACCGAGCTGCGCTCGGTGTCCCGGCCGCGTCCTTCGACGATCGCCTTGGTGATCGAGGGGTGCACCAGGGCCTCTGTGGTGGCCTGGAAGCGGGTGCCGATGAGCGCTCCGGCAGCGCCCAGCACGAGTGCGGCCGCCACGCCGCGGCCGTCGGCGATCCCGCCGGCCGCCAGTACGGGCACCGGGTCCACGAGATCCACGACCGCCGGCACGAACGGCAAGGTGGAGCGCCCGTGCCGGGCTCCGTGCCCGCCGCTCTCGGTTCCCTGGGCCACGATCACGTCGGCGCCCAGGTCCGCGGCCTGCTCGGCCTCCTCCAGATCCGTGACCTGGAGGATCAACAGCGCCCCTGCTCGGCGGACACGTTCCGCGTAAGGGCTGGGGTCTCCGAACGACAGCATCACGGCCCTCGGCCCGTACTCCAGAGCCCGCTCCACGGCGGCGACGTCGATTGCCCAGGTCAGGAATCCGACGCCCCACGGACTGTTGGTGCCCGCGACGATCGGCACCTCGCGTGCCAGCCACTCCGGGGCCCCGAACGCGCCGCCCAGGATCCCGAATCCACCGCCGCGCGAGACAGCCGCGGCCAGCGCGCCGCCGGCCGACCCACCCATCGGCGCCAGCGCGATCGGGTACCGCACGTCGAACATCTCTGTGAACGCCGTCGAGAACGCCATGGCCACATCATCACTCCTCGCCCAACGGGTCGGCGCACAAATGCGGCAGGAAATGCGCGGTCAGCGGGGATGAATGCGCTACTTATGGCGGCCATAGGCGAAGCCATGCGGCGATCAGGAAGCGTCAACCGGTCGGCGTGGCTTACATCTGCGGCCGGCGGGCCTTCGGGCTGATGCGTCGGCCGATCGGATATCGACACAGCGGAACGGTGAGCCATCATGATTTCAGAACTGTCCGGTACCACGGCACTGGTGACCGGTGCGACCAGCGGCATCGGCCGTGCCACGGCGATCGCGCTGGCCCGTCTCGGCGCGAACGTCCTGGTCTCGGGGCGTGACGAGACCCGGGGCGAGCGGGTCGTGAAAGAGATCCGTGCGGCTGGTGGCCAGGCGCTGTTCCTGGCCGGCGAATTGAAGGACGCGGCCTCCGCACGTGCCCTCGCCCGCCGCGCCAAGCAGGAGGCCGGCCAAGTGGATGTACTGGTGAACAACGCCGGCATCTTCCCCTTCGGGCCCACGGAGCAGACCAGTGAGGAAGAGTTCGAGGCGGTCTACTCCCTCAACGTCAAGGCGCCCTACTTCCTGGTGGCCGAACTCGCGCCGGACATGGCCGCACGAGGCCGTGGCGCGATCATCAACGTCACCACCATGGCCGCCGAACTCGGCGCCGCCGGCATGAGTCTTTACGGCTCCAGCAAGGCCGCGCTGACCCTGCTCACGAAGGCCTGGGCCGCCGAGTACGGGCCGCGCGGCGTGCGGGTCAACGCGGTCAGCCCCGGCCCGACCCGTACCGAGGGCACCTCGGGCACTCCGGGTGCGGAGGATGACCTCAACGCTCTGGCCGCGGCCGGTCCCGCGGGCCGCCCCGGCACGGCCGAGGAGATCGCCTCCGCCATCGTCTTCCTCGCCACCGACAGTGCCGGCTTCATGCACGGTGCCGTCGTGCCTGTGGACGGCGGCCGTACGGCCGTCTAGTGCTCAGGGCCTGTCCGGCGTACCAGGGTGCGCCGGACAGGCTCCGAAAACCGGTGGAACGGCGCCGCTGCGGGCCATTACCGTGCTGCCGAACCAAGTCGCCCAGGCAAGGACGTGCCGTTGTACACCGTGTGAGACCTCCCGAGCGCTGATTTGTCGCGCGTCGCGCATACGCGCCGCGCTCCTTTTTGCTGCGGACTTCTCACTGAAACCGGTGTACTTCTGTGCTCAATAGCTGGGTGGTCATGCCCACCTGCCTGCCGCTCGTTCTCCGCCGTTGCCACGCGTGCGCGTCCCACCGCTTCCGGGCAAACGGAAAATTCCGCGTCAACGCCAACCACAAGCTCATCGACGCCTGGCTCCTCGCGCTCTGTACCGCTTGCGGGGAAACCACAAAGCTCACGGTCCTGGAGCGGATGAATGTGCGCTCCGTACGGCCCGAGCTGCTGGACCGGATGCATGACAACGACCCTGGCCTGGCAGCTGAGTTGCTCCAGGATCCGGTCGTGCGGCGCCGTAATCGCATCGCCCTCGACTGGGACGATGCCTGGCGCCTCGACACCGGCGGATCGGATCACCTGGACCGCGAGGTGATCGACGTCCTGGTCCGCTTTGCGGCGCGCATCCCTGTCCGGCCGGTGCGGCTGATCGCTGACGGCTGCAGTCTGTCGCGGACCGGGGTCGAGAGACTGATCGAGGAGGGGAAGCTCGTCTCGGCAGTCCGGCTGAGCGGCAAGCTCTCCGGCGACTTCACCTTCACGCTCAAGCGCTGAGCCCTCCTCACGACAGATCAGGTCGCTTCCCCCGCTCCTTTGTGTGGGGGAAGCGACCAGGCCAGTGGTGGCGTCCTGGCTCCCGAGTCAGTTCGGTCCGCGGAAGTCGAGCGCCGCGAGGAGGTGTCCCAGGTCGCGGCGGTGGGAGCCGGCGTCCCACACCGCCCAGGTGCGCCGCACCAGCGGGTGGCCCACCAAGGGGAGCCACGTGACCGTGTCCGGCAGTGGCTGGGACCAGCCGGGGGGTGCCAGCGTGAAGGCACGTCCGGCGCTGACGGCGGCGAGTTTGACCTCGGCGATCAAGGTCTGGCCGTCCGGCGGCGTCGGGCCCACGGCAATCCCGTGACTGCGCAGGGTGGCGGTGAGTTCGTCGTACCACGCGGGGCTTCCCGAGCGCGGGAAGCCGATCCATTCCAGACCGGCCAGAGCGTCAAGGCGAATTCCCTGAGGGCCGACGAGGCCCGCAGCCCGTTCGGCCGCGAGCAGCACCCCCAGGCGTTCCTCGACGACGAGCATCGCGTCGAGATCCTGTCCGATCGGGCGCTCGCGCAGGAGCCCGAGATCAAGATCATGGCTTTTCAGCTCCGCGAGCTGGGCCGAGGTAGACAGATGCCGGGCCTGGACCCGGGTGGCCGGATAGGCCTCGGCGAGGTCGGCCAGCGCCTTGGACAACAGGTCGGACGGCAGCTCCAGGGGGATGCCGAGCCGCAGGGTCGCGGCACCCGGGGCGGTGTGAACAGTCATGGCGGCCAGAGCCTGGTCGTGGCGGGCCAGAACGCCGCGGGCCTCGCCGAGCAAGGTCATCCCGGCGTCCGTGGCCTCGACGCCGGTGGTGCTGCGGACCAGCAGCTGGACGCCGAGTTCGCGTTCCAGCGCGTTCATCGTCTGGGACAGCGCGGGCTGGCTGATGTGCAGCCTGCGCGCAGCGGCGGACAGCCCGCCCTCTTCGACGACCGTCACGAACGCGCGCATGGTCCTGATCTCCATGCGCCCATCGGACCATGGTCGTCGGCCACGATGTCAACGGGTCCGGCACGTGTCGGTCTCGGCCCCGAGCGACCGCCCGCGCCCGGCCGGCCCACCACGTCGCCGGGGCGACGACTACGCCATTCGAATCGGTTATGGCGGCTCACGGCCAGCCGTCTGGCCAGCGGGTATGCCTTGTAAGGCAGTTGAGGTTGTGTAGGGCGAGAGGGCGGTCGCGTCGCCCACGCCGGCTGAGGAGCTCTCCATGACTACCAGCACCCCCGCGTATTTCTCGGTGTTCGAGAACCTCGCGATGACCCGTACCGACTCGGGTGTGCTGACCGTACGGTTCCACACCGACGGCGGCCCGGCCACGTTCATCGGGCGGATGCACACCGACCTCCCGCGCGCCGTGTACGAGATCGGCGACGACCGCGACAACCGCGTCCTGGTTCTCACCGGCACCGGCGACCGTTTCATGACCGACATCGACGGCGCCGGCCTCGGCGACATCGCCAGGCCCGCCAACTGGGACCGCACCGTCGGCGAAGGCCGCCGCGTCATGCAGCGACTGGTCGACCTGGAGATGCCGGTCATCGCCGCCGTCAACGGCCCGGTGTCCGTCCACAGCGAGTACGCGTTTCTGTCCGACATCGTGGTCGCCGCCGACACCACCGTCTTCTCCGACTTCCCGCACCTGACCTTCGGGATCGTTCCCGGCGACGGCGTCCACATCGCCTGGGAAGAGGCTCTGGGTCTCAACCGCTCGCTACCTCACCCTGACCCAGGGCTCTTTCACCGCCGAGCAGGCCGAGCGCTGGGGCGTCGTCGCCGAGGTCCTGCCCCTGGACAAGGTTCTTGCCCGCGCGCAGGAACTGGCCGAGCAGCTCGCCGCCAAGCCCCAACTGCTGACCCGCTACCTGGCCGTCACCCTGCGCCGGCGCGTCAGCCGTCGCATGGCCGAAGGCACCGTGCTCGGAATGGCCCTGGAAGGCCTCACAGCCGCCGATCTCGCCCACCAGCAGAAGTGAGCACGTTCCGATGACCACCACGCAGACACACACACCTGACGCCACGGAGAGCGATGACCGTTGGCACTTGGCCCTCCACACCAGTTCACGACGCCTCGCCGACGTGGTGGACGGGTTGTCGCAGAAGGAAATGGACCGGCCGTCCATGGCCGACGGATGGAGCATCGCGCAGGTCCTGTCCCATCTGGGCAGCGCCGCGGAGATCTCGACCGGCCTGCTCGAACGCGGCATCGCCGGAGACGACACCGGACCGCGGAGGGAGGCAGTCACGCCGGTATGGCAACGTTGGGACGCCCTTTCCGGCCCCGCGCAGCGCGAGGAGTGGAAGGCCGCTGACGCTCGCCATCTCCAGCTCCTCGACTCGCTCGACGCCGAGCAGCGCGACTCGGTGCGGGTGCCGTACTTCGCCGGGCTGCTGGACGTCACCGCCTACGCCGGATACCGGCTGTCGGAGCAGTCGGTGCATGCCTGGGACATCGAGGCGGCCCTGGACCCCCTGGCCGTGATCCCGATGCCGGAGGTCCATCTGCTGTGGGAGCGGCTGGACCTGGTCGCCACGCGCTTCCGGGACGCCGCCACCCTCGCCCGCCTCGGGACCCGGCAGCTCACGGTCACTCTGACCGATACGTCCAGGACCCTGCTTCTGGACCTGGGAGCCGAGCTGCACCTGTACCCCTGCGAGCCGGCCGACCCGGTCGGCGAGGTGTCCGGGACGGCCGAGGCCGTGCTTCGGCTCGTATACGGGCGCAACCGTGACCAGGACGACGTCAGCGTGACCGGCTCGGTGACTCCGGCGGACCTTCGCTCACTGTTCCCGGGGTTCTAGACCCCTCACACACCGCCACCGACACGGAAGAACGGAATCGGACAGTGGGATGGACATGACCAAGGACACGTACACGGACATGGACACGGACTCGGACAGGGAGAAGACGATGCACGCCGATCTCGTGGTGATCGGATTCGGGAAGGGCGGTAAGACCGTCGCCGGGCGGATGGGCGCACTGGGCAAGCGAGTTGTGATGATCGAGGCGTCCGACCGGATGTACGGCGGGACCTGCCCGAACGTCGGGTGCGTGCCGACGAAGGCGCTGGTGCACCACTCGGGCAAGCGCCGGCCGGACGACCCGCCTCAGGAGTTCTACGCACACGCGGTCAACCAGGTCCAGGAACTGACGGCCCTGTTCCGAGCCGGGAACTACGAGGCGCTGAACGGGGCGGACACGGTCACGGTGATCACCGGACGGGCGTCGTTCACCGACGCGCACACCGTGGTCGTCGGGGAGGGCGCGGACCGGATCACCGTCACCGGAGACACCATCCTGATCAACACCGGCTCTGAACCGGTCATCCCGGACATCCCCGGACTGCGGGACAACCCGCGCACTGTGACGAGCACCCAGCTCATCGAACAGACCTGGCTGCCGGAGCGGCTGGCGATCATCGGTGGCGGCTATCTCGGGATCGAGTTCGCCGCGATCTATCGTCGGTTCGGCTCCCAGGTCACCGTGTTCGAGACGGCGCCGAAGATCTTTGGGCGGGAGGACGACGACGTCGCCGCGGCGGCCGAGGCGATTCTGGTCGACGAGGGCGTCCAGGTCCTGTCCGGCTCCCGCGTCACGGAGATCCGCGACGGCGGGTCGGCTGCGACCGTGGTCTACGAACGCGACGGAGTCGGCGCGAGCATCGAGGTGGACGCCGTGCTGGCCGCCGCCGGGCGCGCTCCCGTCACGAAGGGGCTGGGGCTGGCAGCCGCGGGAGTGCTCACCACCGAGCGGGGAGCGGTCGCGGTGGACGAGTATCTGCTTACCAGCCAGCCGCACATCTTCGCCCTGGGCGATGTCAACGGTGGGCCGCAGTTCACGTACGTCTCCCTGGATGACAGCCGCATCGTCCTGGACCAGCTCGTCGGGAAGGGCAAGCGCACCACGACGGACCGCGTCGCCGTACCCCACACCCTTTTCATGACCCCGCCGCTGGCGACCGTGGGCCTGACCGAGAAGCAGGCCCGCGCCGCCGGACACCGGGTCAAGATCACAAGCCAGCCCGTCGCAGAGATCGTCGCCATGCCCCGGGCCTACGCCGTGGAGGAGACCCGCGGCCTGATGAAGTTCGTCATCGACGCGGAGAGCGACCGGATCCTGGGCGCCGCACTCCTCAGCGTCGACGCGCAGGAACTGATCAACACCGTCGCGCTGGCCATGCGGCACGGCATCACTGCTACTGATCTGCGCGACGCGATCTACACCCACCCCAGCTCCACCGAGGCGTTCAACGACGTCCTCGGCGCCATCGTGCGTATCGACGAACCGGGAATCGCGCAGGCCTGAGGCCCGGATCAGGGACGTCCACGCCGACCGGCGTCTCGGTACAACGATGGGTTGTGTTCTTATGGCGGGTCGGTTGTTTGATCTCGTCGTCTGCTCCTCGCTTTGATGTCGGTGGTCAGCGTGTGGTTGTTCGGGGCGGCGAGAGGTGCGGTGGGCGTGAAGGGCAGGAGGGCGCTGGGGCGGCGGTTCGGGTGGTTGTGGGCGGCGTTCGCGGTCAGCTCGTACGGCACGGGATTCGGGTTCGGCGCGTTTCCCTTGATCGCGATCCTCGTGCTGCACTCCGGGCCGACCCAGGTGGCCGCGCTGGCCGCCGCGGGGCGGGCCGTGGGGGCCGTGGTCGCGGTGCCGCTCGGGCCGTGGATGGAGTTCCGGCGTAAGCGGCCCGTCATGATCGCGATGGACCTGATCCGGTTCGCGGCGCTGATGAGCGTCCCCGCCGCGTTCGCGTTCGGCCGGCTCAGCTTCCCCCAGCTCCTGGTTGTCTCCGTCGTCGTCGCCGCGGCCGACATCGCCTTCAGGGCGGCCAGCGGCGCGTATCTGAAGTCGCTCGTGGCGCCGGAGGACCTGCTCGTAGCGAACGGCCGGTTCGAGTCCACGACGTGGACCTCGATCGTGGTCGGGCCGCCGCTCGGCGGCGCCGCGATCGGGATGTTCGGCCCCGTGACGACCGTGGTCGCCGACGCGGTCAGCTACCTGCTCTCGGCGCTCGGCATCCGCGCGATCGGAGGGACGGAAACGCGCCCCGCGCGGGCCGCCGCACCGCGGCTGCGCGCCGGTGATCTGCTAGAAGGGTGGCGCTACATCCTCAGCCACCGCACGCTGCGCCCGCTGTTCCTCAACTCGATCGTTGTCAACGGCCTCATCATGGCGTCCGAGCCGCTGATCGCCGTGCTCATGCTGAGCCGACTCGGCTTCGCACCCTGGCAGTACGGTCTCGCGTTCGCGGCCCCATGCATCGGTGGACTCATCGGCTCACGCCTGGCGCACCCGCTCGTGGCACGGCTCGGGCAGCACAAGGTGATGCTCGTCGTCGGGGCGTTGCGTGCGTGCTGGCCCATCGGACTGGCGTTCGTCCAGCCCGGTGTCCCCGGAATCGTGCTCGTCATCGCCGTCCAGCTCGGCCTGGTGACCTGCTGCGGCCTGTTCAATCCGGTGCTTGCCACCTATCGGCTCGAACACGCCGACCCCGACCGGGTCGCCCGCACGCTGTCCGCGTGGTCGGTCAGCAGCAGTCTCTCGATCGCGGCTCTGACCGCCGTGTGGGGTGTCGTCGCCGCCACCACCGGCCCGCGCATCGCGATCGCGCTCGCCGGAGTCGTCCTCCTGGCCACCCCGCTGCTGCTCCCGCGCCGCGAGAAGGCGCCCCGGAGCACGGGGGAGCAGGCCGCCGCCAGCCTCACCTGACGGGGTCATCCGCGGTGTCCTTGGTGGTGAGCACGGTCGCGCGGAAGGACGTGACGACCGGGCGCAGATCGATCTGGTGCCATGCTGCCCAAAGGCGTACTGACCTTTGGAACCAGGGGAGTTCACGGACGGTGACCCCTGGGGTGTCGCCTCGCAGCATGCTCTCCTGGACGAGCGTCATACCGAGGCCGGACGCGGCCAGACCGAGAGCGGTGAGAGGCTCGGGGGCTTCGAGCCGGATGTCGGGCGTGAACCCGGCCGCCGCGCAGGAGGCGACGAAGTCGTCGCGCCAGGCGGGCTGTTGGCTGTTCTCGATGGCGATCCACGGCTGATCGTCGAGGTCTTCGGGCAGGATTTCCGCCCGCCCCGCAAGTGCGTGACTGCTCGGCATGGCCAGGAGCAGGGGGTCTTCGAGGAGGAGGGCGCTGCGCAGGTCGGGGTCCGTCTCGGGGGGTGCCTCCGGCACGAGGGCGATGTCCAGACTGCGTTGGCGCAGGCCCTCGAACTGCTGGGCCGCGGTGAGGTCGTAGAGGGCGACGTGGATGCCCGGGCGCTCGTCGTGCAGGGCGCGCAGCGCCTGGGGCAGGATCCCGGTGTGCATGGCATCGCCGACGTATCCCACGCACAGGCCGCCTTCCTCGCCGCGGCCCAGGCGGCGGCCGAGATTCTCGAGCCGGTCCGCGTGCCGCAGCAGGGCCGTGGCCTCCGTGAGGAAGACGCGGCCGTCGGAGGTGAGGCGGAGGCGCTGCTGGCTGCGCTCGAACAGGGTCAGGCCCAGGTTCTTCTCCAGCTGGGCGATCTGCCGGCTCAGCGGTGACTGGGAAATGTGCAGGCGATCGGCGGCGCGGCCGACGTGTTCCTCCTCGGCCACGGCCACGAAATAGCGAAGTTGTCGCAGGTCAAGCATGTAAGACCTCGGGGGACTCAAGTGTGTCCAAGCAAGTCTTGGACAGTCTGACTCCTCGATCCTAACCTCGACAGAGCAAGAGCCGCGGAGCAGGATAAAAGCGTCCTGATCCCCGCATTACGCCGCGAACAGAAAGTTTCCCACCATGGGTATCAAGTCCCTCCTGCCGGGATCCCTCGGCTTCGGTACCGCCCCGCTCGGCAACATGTTCCGCAGCATCCCGGACGAGGAAGCCGCGGCCACCGTCGAAGCCGCCTGGGACCAGGGCATTCGCTACTTCGACACTGCGCCCTTCTACGGCGCGGGCCTGTCCGAGCTGCGCCTGGGCGAGGTGCTGGCCGGCCGGCCGCGCGACGAGTACGTGCTCAGCACCAAGGTCGGCCGCGTCATCCTCGACGAGCTGGAGGACCCCGCCGACCGCGACCTGGGCGAGAAGGGCGGCCTGTTCGAGCACGGCCGCGCGAACAAGATGGTCGACCTCTACACCGCGGACGCCACCCTGCGCTCCATCGAGGACAGCCTCAAGCGCCTGAAGACGGACCGTCTCGACATCGTCTGGGTGCACGACGTCGCCCAGGACTTCCACGGCGACGAGTGGCTCGCCGTCTACGAGACGGCGCGCACCGGTGCCTTCCGCGTCCTGCAGAACCTCCGCGACGAGGGCGTCATCAAGGCCTGGGGCCTGGGCGTCAACCGCGTGGAGCCCATCGAGCTCACCCTCGACCTCGACGAGCCCAAGCCCGACGCGTTCCTCCTGGCCGGTCGCTACACGCTGCTCGACCACAACCGGTCCCTGCAGCGCCTCCTGCCCGCCGCCACCGAGCAGAACGTCGACATGGTCGTCGGCGGACCCTACAGCTCCGGCATCCTCGCCGGCGGCCAGCACTTCGAGTACCAGAAGGCCCCGGCCGACATCATCGCCAAGGTCGAGCGGATCAAGGCGCTCGCCGCCGCGCACGGTGTCAGCATCAAGGCCGCCGCCCTGCAGTTCGCCCTGGCGCACCCGGCGACGGCCGCCGTCGTCCCCGGCGCGACCCGGCCCAGCCGCATCGCCGAAGACGTCGCCGCCCTCGACGAGAACGTCCCGGCCGCCTTCTGGACCGCGCTCCGCGACGAGCAGCTCATCGCCGCCGACGCCCCCACCCCCACTGCCTGACCCCGACTCCACGGCACACGCAAGGAGCAGCACATGGCCACCACCGCCACCGCCACCATCGACCTCCCCCGATCCGCCGAAGACGTCTGGCAGCTCATCGGCGGCTTCGACTCCCTGCCCGACTGGCTCCCGTACATCCCCAAGAGCGAGCTGAGCGAAGGCGGCCGCGTCCGCCGCCTGACCAACCAGGACGGCGGCGTCATCGTCGAACGCCTCAAGGCCTTCGACCACGACAAGCGCACCTACTCCTACGCCATCGAGCAGGCGCCCTTCCCCGTCACCGACTACCTCTCCACCCTGACGGTGCGCGACATACCCGGCGCACCCGGAACGTCGCAGGTGGAATGGACGGGCTCGTTCACGCCCGTCGGCGTCAGCGAGGCCGACGTCGAGGAGCTCTTCCACGGCATCTACGCGGACGGCCTCGCCGCACTGCTCAAGACCGTCAACACCTGAGGACGACGCCGGTGTTGGACCGGTCACGCCATGCCCCGGGTGCCGACTTGTGACGCTGTCGGCACCCCAGGTGCTCTACGGTCGAGGAGAGACGGATCATGGCGTGGCGCAGCCAGGTGGCTGCCGCCCCTCCCGGAAGTGGAGTCAGGTGAAGGACGACGAAGTACGTGCGCGCTTCGACGGCCGTGGCTGCGTGGAGCTGATCCCCGGACGCCCCACAACCGCCAGGCTGGGACGGATCGAAGAGATCGCCCACGCGCTCGGCTACCAGCAGCACTCCATCGAGAACCTCGGCCGCGCGGGGCTCCGGCTCGTCTACGGACGCGACGACGGCCCCCAGGCGCGCCGCCGCGCCGAGCTGACCATCGCCCGGCTGCGCGAGGGCGGTCCCCTGCTGCCGGCGATCGAGCCGCCCCCGCCCCCGCCACCCACTCCGCCGCCCCCGGCCCCCTCACAGGCCCCGCCCCGGCAGCGCAGCCGCCCTCTCCCGGCGCCCCCACCACCCCCACCGCTGTTTCCGCCCCCACCATCCCGACCGCCGGGCCCACCGCCTCCGCCCTCCAGCACTCCGACCTCATAACGGCGCCGGCCAGATGAGGGCCGCCGATGAATTTCCGGGGCGGGCGCGGTCATGAAGGGTGGACCAGCCACGGCTCAGGAGGAGGCGCGGGATGCGCACTCTGGCGATCACCCAGAACATCACCGTCGACGGTTGCGTCGAGATGCTCACCGATTGGTTCGAACCGCAGGCCCAGGGCAACGCGGACATGGCCGATGTGCTGGCGGAGGGCCACCGTCAGGACAGCGAGGCAGATGCGCTGCTCGTGGGCCGGCGAACCTTCGAGGACTTCCGCGGCTACTGGCCCGGGCTGACCGACGACACCACGGGCACCTCCGACTACCTCAACCAGGTGCGGAAGTACGTCGTGTCCGGCTCGATCGAGGACCCGCAGTGGGAGAACTCGATCGTCCTGTCCGGCGACGCGGTCAAGGAGGTCACCGCCCTGAAGGCGCTGGAGGGCGGCAAGGACATCGTGCTCACCGGCAGTATCAGCTTGGCCCACACGTTGATCGAGGCGGGCCTCGTCGACGAGTACCGCCTCTTCGTGTACCCCGTCGTCCAGGGCCGCGGCAGGCGCCTCTTCCCCGATGGGTACGAGGTACCGCGACTGCGGCTCGTGGACTCGAAGTCCTTCCGGAGCGGGATCGTGCTGCTGCGCTATGTCCCGGCCTGACCGGGCCGGCGGCCGCCTATGGCCGGGGGCGGTCGGCTAATCCGCTGTTGTCGGGTCAGCCGGCCACGGAGACCAGCGCGATCGTGACGTTGTCGGGACCGCCCGCGGCCATGGCGGCTTTCCACAGCTCGAAGACGGCCCGGCCGCCGTCATGCTCCCGAAGGACATCGTCGATCTCGCTCTCGAGCACGGGATCGGTCAAGCCGTCACTGCACACCAGCATGCGCGTACCTGGGGTGAGTGCGGACGTGCTGACATGCGGCGTGATCGCGCTGAACGTCGGTGCGCCACCGAGCGCCTGCGTGACGATCGACGTGGTGCGCCGACCGTGCGCGAGCGGCGGGCTGTCGTCCACGCTCACCTGGTGGAGGGTGTCGTCCGTGGCGGCCCGGTCACCGGTGAGGCCGCCGTCGGCACTCGTCTCGATGCCGTCCCCGGCCGGGCCCACTTCGATCACCCTGCTGTCGCCGACGTTGAATACGAGCAGTTCCTGTTCGAGGATCACGACACCTGCGACGGTCGTCCCCATCGTGGACAGCTCCGGGGCGCGGTCGGCCGCCGCGTACACGGCGTGATTGCACATCCCCAGCGCGTCACGAACCGCTTCCTCGCCGTCCAGCGCCGGCCCGAACAAGGCGAGCCGGCGGACGACGAGGCTGCTGGCGACCTCGCCGGCCGGCTGCCCGCCGATGCCGTCGGCGACAGCGACCACGAGTGGATGGCCGAGCGGGAACGCCATCGTCTGCGGATTCTCCGTCACCGATCCGCACAGCGTCCATGGGCCGACGACCAGGCTGTCCTCGTTGTGCTCGCGCCTGAGTCCGGGGTGGCTCAGCGCCGTGACCGATATATACGGCATAGGGGGTGCCGCCCTTCCGCGAAGGAGCGCATCATCCGCACCACCATTGTCGCGCCGGAGAGCGGCCCGGGTCGCGCGGTGCGCACGCCCCGAGTTGCGCGGCGCCGCGAACGGGGTTAGCCCGGAGGTAAGGGCAGGAGGTGCCTGCCCTTACCTGCGAGGGCCTCCGAGAGGGGCGAGCGCTGTGCGGTTCACGGATCGTACTGATGCCGGGCGGCGGCTGGCCGCAGCGGTCCAACATCTGCGTGACGAGGAGCCGGTCGTCCTCGGGCTGCCCCGTGGCGGGGTTCCGGTGGCTTTCGAAGTGGCGCGTGCGCTCGGCGCCCCGCTCGATGTGATCGTGGTCCGCAAGCTCGGCGTCCCCTACCAGCCGGAACTGGCGTTCGGCGCGATCGGCGAGGGCGGCGTGCGGGTCCTCAACGACGACGTCGTGCGCCACTGCGGGATCGAACCGGGCCGCATCGCGGCCGTCGAGCGCGCGGAGCGACAGGAGCTGGAGCGGCGGGCACGGAGGTACCGCGGCGGGCGGCCTCCGGCAACCGAGGAGGCCCGCACGAGGACCGGCGAGGCCCGCACCGTGATCGTCGTGGACGACGGGATTGCCACCGGCGCCACGGCGGCGGCGGCGTGCCAGGTCGTACGGGCGCAGGGCGCGGCCCGCGTGATCCTCGCCGTGCCGGTCGCGCCGCCGGACGCGGTGCGCAGACTGAGCGTGGTGGCCGACGACGTGGTGTGCCTCTCCGTACAGCCCCTGTTCGGTTCCGTCGGTGAGTGGTACGGCGACTTCACGCAGACCACGGACGAGGAAGTGGCCGCATGTCTGGCACGGGCCGAGGCGGACCCCGCACGCGTCCGGCAGGCACCGGTCACGACCGGCGTGGAGGTGGAGGCCGCCGGAGTCCGGCTGGCCGGAGACCTCGCACGGCCGGAAGGGGCCGCGGGGCTGGTGATGTTCGCCCATGGCTCCGGCAGCAGCCGGCACAGCCCGCGTAATCGTGCGGTGGCGGAGGTGTTGCAGGAAGCGGGCCTCGGCACGCTGCTGTTCGACCTGCTCACGCCCGCCGAGGAAGCCGACCGGGACAACGTCTTCGACATCGGCACGCTTGCCGGCAGGCTGGCCGGAGCCACCCGCTGGCTGCGCGACCGCGAGTCGGCGCCGATCGGATACTTCGGTGCCAGCACCGGGGCCGCGGCGGCGCTCCGGGCGGCCGCCGACGACCCGGACATCGGCGCAGTGGTGTCCCGCGGCGGACGGCCCGACCTGGCCGGACCTCGCCTCGACGACGTACGAGCGCCGACCCTGCTCATCGTCGGCGGGGCCGACACGACGGTGCTCGACCTCAACCGTGCCGCCCAGGCTCAACTCCGTTGCGAGAACCGGCTTGAGATCGTGCCCGGAGCGACGCATCTCTTCGAGGAACCCGGAGCGCTCGACCGGGTCGCCGCCCTCGCGAGGTCGTGGTTCACCACGCACCTGACGGCAGGCAGCGACCCTTCAACGTCGGCGCGCCGGGAGCCACATCACTGACCGGTTCGGAGCCGGGCGCCGGAGGGCCTACCGGTTGCTCACCGCGAAACGCATCAGCGCCCGCTCGTCGCCCTGCTTGATCTTCCCCGTCTCGTTCAGCACCTCGAGCTTCCAACTGCCGTTGACCCGGATCGCCTTGGCGACACGGCAGCCGTTGTCGTTGGTGAGCAGGCTCGGCCAGATGTCGGCGACCTGCTGGGAGGTGCCGCCGGTTGCGTCGTACACCTTGAAGCTGATGTTCCGCGCCTTCGTGAAGGAGCTGGACTTCTTGTAGGCGGCGGCCACGAAGACGATCGACGTGATGTTGGCCGGGACGCGGCCGAACTCGACGGTCACTGTCTCGTCGTCCCCGTCGCCGCGCCCCGTCTGGTTGTCGCCGCTGTGCACCAAGGAGCCGTTGCCCAGCGGGTCCAGGGAGTCGAGGCCTGCGAGCCGTACCGGGTCCGCGCCTTGCAGTGCGACGGCGATGAGGTCGAGGTCCGTGCCGACGTTCCGGCGGAGCTTGCCCATCAGCCCGCCGCTGCTTCCGGCGGTGGGGTCCCAGGACACGCCTATCGACAGGTGGGTCACACCGTCGAGATCTGCCGGTCCGTCTTCCTTGGTGAGCGTGATCATGTGAATTCCTCGTGATGGTGGAGTGCAATGCATGAAGTCTGCCGATATCGCTCGCCGCTTGATACACCAGGTCCGAAATTGGTGTCGGTCGGTCCTGCGTCAGGGAGTGAGCGGGCGCCTTCGGCGGGGGATGCGGTGGCGGCCGCCTGATCCCAGATGAACGACGCCGGCCGCGAGTGCCGCGCATGTGATGCTCGCGAACCGCACGTTCAGACGCGCCTGATGACGTCTGTGCGGCCTCCGTGCGTGGAGACGGCTCCGGGCTGCGGTGCAGAAAGGCACCACAGCCCGGAGGGCAATCGCTCAGGCCACGCTGTTGCGCAGCTCCGCGAGGCTGTCCTTGGTCAGGTGCCGGGGCGTGCTGTCGGTGTCGACGAGGACGACCGTGCACGTGGCGGAGTGGGTGAGCGCGGTGGTGAGACTGCCGTCGGCGAACTGGGCGAGGGGGCCGCGCGGTGAGTGTCCGATGGCCACGGCGCGGGCGTGTACGTCCGCCGCGTGGTGGGCGAGGGCGCGGCCTGCGGCGGCGTGGTCGCCGACGCTCGTCAGGATCTGGCCGGTGGCGGCGATGCCGTCGGCGCTGAGGCGGTCGAGGTGGGCGGTCACGGCGGCGCGGGCCTGTTCGTCCGTCTCGGTGTCGACGGCCTGTTCCTCGACGACCGCGGTCTGCTGGACGTGGACGACCTCCAGCGGACTGCCCGTGTCGAGAGCGAGCCGCGCCGCGGCGTCGACGATGCAGGCGGCCTTGTCGTGGGCTCCTACGGCGACGATGACGGGCGGCGCGTCGGTCGAGGCGGCTGTCTTGCCGACAGGCGTGAGCGACGGACTGACGGGTTCACTCTCGACCGGGTTCGCCTCGGCCTTGCGCAGCAGACCATGGCCGCTGGCCAGTACGGGGATGGCCAGGAGGAAGGTGGCGGCGCCCAGATAGAAGGGCACGCTCAGGTCCGTGGCGTCGGCGAGCTTGCCCGCGACGAAGGGGGCGAGGCCACCGCCGATGAAGCGCAGGAACCCGTAGGCGGATGAGGCGACGGGGCGCTCGACGGGGGAGACGAGCATGACGGCCTGTGTGGTGAGGGTGTTGTTGATGCCGATGAAGGCGCCGCTGACGATGACGGCCACGATGACGACTGTGGGGGTGACGACGCCGGCGGCGATGATTGCCATCACGATGCCGAGGCCGAGCAGGTTGGCGTACAGGACGGGGGCCGTGCCGAAGCGGGCCTGAAGACGCGGGGCGAAGAAGACGCTGAAGGCGGCCACCAGCAGTCCCCAGCCCGTGAAGACCAGACCGAGCTCGTGCGCGCTCAGCTTCATCGGGTACGGGGCGTAGCCGAGCATCGTGAAGAAGCCCCAGTTGTACAGCAGGGCCATGATGCCCATCGTCAGCAGACCGCGGTGGCGCAGCGCCTTGAGCGGCGCGATCGGTGAGGTGGGGCGGCTCGGCTTGGGCAGCGAGGGCACGAACGCGAGGGTCGCGACCAGTGCGATGGCCATCAGCACGGCGACGCCGAAGAACGGGCCGCGCCAGCTGATGCCGCCCAACTCCCCGCCCAGCAGCGGGCCGACGGCGATCCCGAGGCCGAGCGCGGCCTCGTACAGGATGATCGCGCCGCCGAAACCGCCGCTCGCGGAGGCGACGATGACGGCGAGGGAGGTGGCGATGAACATCGCGTTGCCCAGGCCCCAGCCGGCGCGCATGCCGACGATGCCGTTGACGGAACCGGCCGTGCCGGCGAGTGCGGCGAAGACGACGATGACGACCAGGCCCACGACCAGGGTGCGCTTGGCGCCGATACGGCTGGATATCCAGCCGACGAAGAGCATGGCGACCGCGGTCACGATCAGGTAGCTGCTGAAGAGCAGGGAGACCTGGCTCGGTGAGGCGTGCAGGTTCTCGGCCAGGGCGGGGAGGATCGGGTCGACCAGGCCGATGCCCATGAACGAGATCACGCAGGCGAACGCCACGGCCCAGACGGCTTTCGGCTGCTTGAAGGGACTGGCGGCCTTTCCATGCGGTGCACTCATGCGCGGTTCTCTCCAAAGTGTCGAGAAGAGGGGTGGGGCGGAGGGGGTGCGGGGGAGCGGACGGGCTGCGGCGGGATGGGTCAGTCCTGGGCCGTACGGGTCTGGCGGTCCTGGATGGCGCGGGCCAGGGCGGGCAGCGCGGTCCGCACCGCCTGCTGCTCCGGCTCGGTCAGCTCCCCGATGAGCAGATCGAGGGCCTGGGTCCGCTCGGCGCGCCGCTGCCGGAAGACCTCGAGGCCGCTCTCGGTGGCTTCCACGAGGACGGCCCGGCCGTCGTTGTGGTCAGCCACTCGGCGTACCAGGCCCGCACGTTCCATGCGGGTGACGAGCTGGGTCATGTTCGGCTGGGAGACACCTTCGGCCCTGGCCAGCTCGCTCAGTCGATATGGGCCTTCGCGGCCCAGCCGGCCGATCGCGGACGAGGCCGCCGTGCTCAGGCCGCCGGCGACGGCGCTCTGCCGCACGTAGCGGACCATCTGCTCCACGGCGATCATCAGGCCTTCGGCCCGGGGATCGACTTCCATAACCCGCTTATCCATAAGCGCATTATGCATCTACTTGTAGCATGAATCAATACCGCGTGGCTGGGGTGCTGTGTGTCTGGTGGCCGCGCTTTTGAGGGACGTATATCGACATGGATGGACGTCGTCCGGACAGAAGTCGCCCATTTGCGGCGTGCGGCGCCTGTGGGTGTCGTGCGAGTGTCGGGGGTGTGGTCGATCAGGGCGGGTCGGTCACCGACCGCTTCCGCGCACACCTGACCGCCTGACCAGAGGAGAAGCACATGCCCCACTCCTTCGATCCGTACAGCGTCCTGCCCTCAGTGCCGGAGTTCGGCTTGCACAGCACGGACATCGCGGACGGGAAGCCCCTCGATGTCGCACAGTGCAGCAGTCTCTTCGGAGGCCCGGGCGAGGATCGCTCACCACAGCTGTCCTGGGAGGGCTTCCCCGCCGACACGCAGAGCTTCGCGGTGACCTGCTTCGACCCGGACGCGCCGACGGCGAGTGGCTTCTGGCACTGGGCGGTGTACGACATCCCCGCGTCGGTGCACGAACTGGAGGCCGGCGCTGGGGCGCCGGGCGGGAAGTACCTTCCCGTCGGCGCGAAGATGCTGGCCAACGACGCGGGCGGGCACAGCTTCCTCGGCGCGGCGCCCCCTCCCGGGCACGGCCCTCACCGTTACATGTACGCCGTCCATGCGGTGGACACGCCCGAGCTGGATGTGCCGGCGGCGGCTTCCCCGGCCTGGCTGGGCTTCCAGCTCTTCACCCACGCGGTGGCGCGGGCCGTGATCACCCCGATGTTCGAGAATCCGGCCTGAGCACCTACGACTGACAGCGCGGAAGCCCAGGAGTGGCCGCGCAGGCCAGGAGCAGCCCGAGAGCCCAGGAGGTCGTCCTCCCGGGCTCTCGGGTTCGGGTCGTAGGGGGAGGGGCGGCGCTCAGTCCTTGATCTCGCAGATGGTGGCGCCGGAGGTGATGGAGGCGCCGATCTCGGCGCTGAGGCCCTTGATGGTGCCGGTGCGGTGGGCGTTGAGGGGTTGTTCCATTTTCATGGCTTCCAGGACGACGACGAGGTCGCCTTCCTTGACTTCCTGGCCTTCTTCGACGGCGACCTTGACGATGGTGCCCTGCATGGGGGAGGCGAGGGTGTCGCCGGAGGCGGCGGGGCCGGACTTCTTCGCGGCGCGTCGTTTGGGTTTGGCGCCGGCGGCGAGGCCGGTGCGGGCCAGTGACATGCCGAGGGAGGAGGGCAGGGAGACCTCGAGGCGTTTGCCGCCGACCTCGACGACGACGGTCTCGCGGCCGGTTTCCTCGTCGCTGTCCGTGTCGGGGGTGGCGGCGAAGGGCTTGATCTCGTTGACGAACTCGGTCTCGATCCAGCGGGTGTGGATGGTGAAGGGGTCGCTGGTGAAGGCCGGGTCGGTGACGACGGCGCGGTGGAAGGGGATGGCGGTGGCCATGCCTTCGACCTCGAACTCGGCCAGGGCGCGGGCGGCGCGCTGCAGGGCTTGTTCGCGGGTGGCGCCGGTGACGATGAGTTTGGCGAGGAGGGAGTCCCAGGCGGGGCCGATGACGCTGCCGGTCTCGACGCCGGCGTCGAGGCGGATGCCGGGGCCGGTGGGGGTGCGAAGCGGGTGACGGTGCCGGGGGCGGGGAGGAAGCCGCGGCCGGGGTCTTCGCCGTTGATGCGGAACTCGAAGGAGTGGCCGCGCAGGGCGGGGTCGGTGTAGCCGAGTTCTTCGCCGTCGGCGATGCGGAACATCTCGCGTACGAGGTCGATGCCGGCGACTTCTTCGGTGACGGGGTGTTCGACCTGGAGGCGGGTGTTGACCTCGAGGAAGGAGATGGTGCCGTCCATGCCGACGAGGAATTCGACGGTGCCGGCGCCGACGTAGCCGGCTTCCTTGAGGATGGCTTTGGAGGCGGTGTAGAGCTGTTCGTTCTGCGCCTGGCTGAGGAAGGGGGCGGGGGCTTCTTCGACGAGTTTTTGGTGGCGGCGCTGCAGCGAGCAGTCACGGGTGGACACGACGACCACGTTGCCGTGCTGGTCGGCGAGGCACTGGGTTTCGACGTGGCGGGGCTTGTCGAGGTAGCGCTCGACGAAGCATTCGCCGCGGCCGAAGGCTGCGACGGCTTCGCGTACGGCGGAGTCGTAGAGCTCGGGGACCTCTTCGAGGGTGCGGGCGACCTTGAGGCCGCGGCCGCCGCCGCCGAAGGCTGCCTTGATGGCGATGGGCAGGCCGTGTTCCCGGGCGAACGCGACGACTTCGTCGGAGCCGGATACGGGGTCCGGGGTGCCGGCGACCAGGGGGGCGCCGGCGCGCTGGGCGATGTGCCGGGCGGCGACCTTGTCGCCGAGGTCGCGGATGGCCTGCGGGGGCGGGCCGATCCAGATCAGTCCGGCGTCCAGGACGGCCTGGGCGAACTCCGCGTTCTCCGACAGGAATCCGTAGCCGGGGTGGATGGCGTCCGCGCCGGAGTCCTTGGCGGCCTGCAGCACCTTCGCCATGTCGAGATAGCTGGTGGCCGGGGTGTCACCGCCCAACGCGAACGCCTCGTCCGCGGCCCGGACATGCGAAGCGTCCCGGTCCGGTTCCGCGTAAACGGCAACGCTCGCGATACCGGCATCCCGGCACGCCCGGGCCACGCGGACAGCGATTTCGCCACGGTTGGCGATGAGGACTCTCTTCAGCATGCCTGCTCCAGCGCGGGTTCCGGGGTGTCGGTGGTGGCGGTCGTGTCGGTGGTGGCGAGCAGGCGGTCGACGGTCTCGACGATGCCGCCGATGCCCGCGCCGGGGGTGAACACGGCGTGGACGCCCAGTGTTTCGAGGGCCGTGACATCGGCGTCGGGAATGATGCCGCCGACCAGGAGGCGGACGTCGCCCGCATCCTCTTCGGCCAGCAACTGGATCACCTTCTCGACGATCGTCAGATGGGCACCCGAGAGAACGGAGAGCCCGAGGAGCGGCGCGTCCTCGGCGATGACGGTCGCGACGATCTGCTCCGGGGTCTGGTGCAGGCCGGTGTAGATCACCTCGTAGCCCGCGTCGCGCAGCGCCCGGGCGATCACCTTGGCGCCACGGTCGTGGCCGTCGAGGCCGGGCTTGGCGATCACCACGCGAGCGCGCGGTGCCGGTGCGTGACCGGCGCGAGGCGCGCCCCGTTGCACGGTGTTCATGAATCTCCGATCGGGTGGTTGTTCAGCGCGGCCAGTAGGTGCGCGCCCAGGCCGCGGGCCCGTGCTGAGGCAGGGAGTTGATGCGTGCCGGGTCCGCCCATGCGTCGCGGGTGCCTGTCGCGCCGGGCGGGGCGGTGGTCGCTGCCGCGGCGCGGGCCTGGACCACCGCCAGTGCGGCGGCCAGCTCCTCGGGGGTGGGGTTGCCCCTGACGACCTTGATCATCATTGGTCGGGTCCTTTCGGGCGGCTCTTTGCGGCGGCTCGGTCCTGGGGCTAGAGCGGGATGTTGCCGTGCTTCTTGGGCGGGAGGGATTCGCGCTTGGTGCGGAGCTGGCGCAGGCCGCGGACGATGTGGGCGCGGGTGTCCGAGGGCATGATGACGGCGTCGATGTAGCCGCGTTCGGCCGCGGTGTAGGGGTTGAGGAGGGTGTCCTCGTACTCCTGGATCAGGCGGCTGCGGGTTGCTTCCTGCTCGGTCTCGGGGGCGGCCGCGATGGTGCGGCGGTGCAGGATGTTGACCGCTCCCTGGGCGCCCATGACCGCGATCTGGGAGGTGGGCCAGGCCAGGTTGAGGTCGGCGCCCAGGTGCTTGGAGCCCATGACGTCGTAGGCGCCGCCGAACGCCTTGCGGGTGATGACCGTGATCAGGGGGACGGTCGCTTCGGCGTAGGCGTAGATGAGTTTGGCGCCGCGGCGGATGATGCCGGTGTGTTCCTGGTCCACGCCCGGCAGGAAGCCGGGGACGTCGACGAAGGTCAGGACGGGGACGTTGAACGCGTCGCAGGTGCGCACGAAGCGGGCGGCTTTTTCGGAGGCGTCGATGTCGAGGCAGCCGGCGAACTGCATGGGCTGGTTGGCGACGATGCCGACGGGGCGGCCCTCGACGCGGCCGAATCCGGTGAGGATGTTCGGTGCGAACAGCGGCTGCGTCTCGAAGAACTCCGCGTCGTCCAGGACGTGCTCGATCACGGTGTGCATGTCGTAGGGCTGGTTCGCGCTGTCGGGGACGAGGGTGTCGAGTTCGTCGTCCTCCAGGGTGCGGGCCAGGTCCGCTTCCTCGGGGAAGGCGGGCGGCTCGGACAGGTTGTTCGAGGGGAGGTAGGACAGAAGGGTTTTGACGTATTCGATGGCGTCTTTTTCGTCGCCGGCCATGTGGTGCGCGACGCCGGAGTTGGTGTTGTGGGTGCGGGCTCCGCCGAGTTCTTCGAAGCCGACGTCTTCGCCGGTGACGGTCTTGATGACGTCGGGGCCGGTGATGAACATGTGGGAGGTCTGGTCGACCATGACGGTGAAGTCGGTGATGGCGGGGGAGTAGACGGCGCCGCCCGCGCAGGGGCCGACGACGAGGCTGATCTGGGGGATGACGCCGGAGGCGTGGGTGTTGCGGCGGAAGATCTCGCCGTACATGCCGAGTGCCATGACGCCTTCCTGGATGCGGGCGCCGCCGGAGTCGTTGATGCCGATGACGGGGCAGCCCGTTTTGAGGGCGAAGTCCATCACCTTGATGATTTTCTGGCCGTAGACCTCGCCGAGGGCTCCGCCGAAGACGGTGAAGTCCTGGGAGAAGACGGCTACCGGGCGGTTTTCGACGGTGCCGTAGCCGGTGACGACGCCGTCGCCGTAGGGCTTGTTGTCGTCCAGGCCGAAGGCGGTGGAGCGGTGGCGGGCGAATTCGTCGAGTTCTACGAACGAGCCTTCGTCCAGGAGCAGTTCGATGCGTTCACGGGCCGTCAGTTTGCCCTTCGCGTGCTGCTTCTCCACCGCGCGCGCGGAGCCGGCGTGCGTGGCCTCTTCGATCCGGCGCTGCAGGTCCGCGAGCTTTCCCGCGGTCGTGTGGATGTCGATGTCGTTCACTGATTGCTCCACCGGGCTCACTGGTCATCGGAAGTATCGGATGGATCGCAAGGATCGGACGGATCGAAGGGGACAGGGAGGATCAGAACGTGTCGTGTGGGACATGAACGCCCCACACGTCGCGCAGGGCGTGGGAGACCTCGCCGACCGTGGCGCGCAGGCGCAGGGCCTCGCGCATCGGGGGCAGGACGTTGTCGGTGCCGCGCGCCGCGTCGCGCAGCGCTTCGAGAGCTCGCTCGACGGCTTCGTTGTCGCGATCCTTGCGCAGGGCCGCGAGGCGTTCGCACTGGTCGATCTCGATCTGGGGGTCGACCCGCAGCGGCTCGTACGGTTCTTCCTCGTCGAGGGCGTACTTGTTGACGCCGACCACGGTGCGTTCCTGGTGGTCGATCTCCAGCGCGATCCGGTACGCGGACTTCTCGATCTCGGACTTCTGGAAGCCCTGCTCGATCGCCGCCACCGCGCCGCCGCGGTCCTCGACGGCCTGGATCAGCTCAAGGGCCGCCGCCTCGACATCGTCCGTCATCGACTCCATGACGTAGGACCCGGCGAACGGGTCGACGGTCTTGGTCACGTCGGTCTCGTAGGCGATGACCTGCTGTGTGCGCAGGGCGAGCCGCGCCGCCTTCTGCGTGGGCAGGGCGATGGCCTCGTCGTAGGAGTTGGTGTGCAGTGACTGCGTTCCGCCGAGGACCGCGCCGAGGCCCTGAAGGGCGACCCGTACGAGGTTGACCTCGGGCTGCTGCGCGGTCAGCTGGACCCCGGCGGTCTGGGTGTGGAAGCGCAGCATCTGCGACTTGGGGTTCTTGGCCTTGAACTCGTCGCGCATGATGCGGGCCCAGATGCGGCGGGCGGCGCGGAACTTGGCGATCTCTTCGAGCAGCGTCGTCCGGGCGACGAAGAAGAACGACAGGCGCGGTGCGAAATCGTCGATGTCGAGGCCGGCGGCGAGCGCGGCGCGTACGTACTCCTTCGCGTTGGCGAGGGTGAAGGCGATCTCCTGCGCGGGCGTGGCCCCGGCCTCGGCCATGTGGTAGCCCGAGATGGAGATCGTGTTCCAGCGGGGCAGCTCCTTGTGGCAGTACGCGAAGATGTCGCTGATCAGCCGCAGGGACTGCTTGGGCGGGAAGATGTACGTGCCCCGGGCGATGTACTCCTTGAGCACGTCGTTCTGGATGGTGCCGGTCAGCTGGTCACCGGAGATGCCCTGCTCGGCCGCGACGAGCTGGTAGAGCAGGAGCAGTGTCGAGCCGGGGGCGTTGATCGTCATCGACGTGGACACCTTGTCCAGGGGCAGGCCCTGGAACAGGGTGCGCATGTCCTCGATCGAGTCGATCGCCACGCCGACCTTGCCCACCTCGCCGCGGGCGATCGACTCGTCCGAGTCGTAGCCCATCTGCGTCGGCAGGTCGAAGGCGACGCTCAGGCCGCCCGTACCGGCGCCGACCAGCTCGTGGTAGCGCTCGTTGGACTCCTTCGCCGTGCCGAATCCGGCGTACTGCCGCATCGTCCACGGCCGGCCGGTGTACATCGACGGATACACGCCCCGCGTGTACGGGAACTTTCCCGGGGCGCCGAGCTTGGCGTCCGCGTCGAAATCCGTCAGCGACCAGCCGTCGTAGAGCGGCTGGATGGGCAGACCGGATTCGCTCTGTGCCTCGGAACCCACGCCGGACCTCCTGTGGTACTCGATGTCACATCAACGGTACTCAGTACCATCGACTCAGGCAAGTGGCTTCCGAGCACCGAGACAGGGAAGGATGGGCGGTCATGAGTGAGGATGGGTGGTCATGAGTAAGCCAGCCGCGCGGATCCGCCTCGCGGACGCCGCCTTCGCGCTCTTCGACGAGCGCGGATACGAGCAGACCACCGTCGACGAGATCGCCGAGCGGGCCGGAGTGGGCCGCACGACGTTCTTCCGGCACTACCGGTCGAAGGAAGACGTGATCTTCCCCGACCATGACCGGCTGCTCGCGCTGATCAAGGACAGGCTGGCCACCTCCAGCCACAGCACCGGCCTGATCGCCGTCTCCGACGCGGTCCGCCTGGTGCTGCTGCACTACATCGACGAGGGCGACCTCGCGCGGCGGCGGTACACGCTGACCAGCAAGGTGGCGGTCCTGCGGGACCGGGAGATCGCCAGTGTGGCCAGGTACCAGCGGCTGTTCCGCGAGTTCATCGCGGACTGGATGGGTGACCCCACAGAGTCGGCGTCGCTGCGGGCCGAACTGATGGCGGCGGCCGTGGTCGCGGCCCACAACCACGTACTGCGCCGCTGGCTCCGGGGCGAGACCTCCGACCCGGTGGCGGAGATGGACGACGCCATGCGCGAAGTGCTCGCCCTCTTCCCCGCGCCCTCCGGTGCCGGGGACTCGGGTGACGCCGGCACCACCCTTGTGGCCTTCCGGACCGGACAGGATCTCGATGCGCTGCTCCCCTCCCTGAGGCGACTCGTCGAGGGCGGCGCGGCGCACTGAACGCGTGCGCTGCGTGGGGGTTTTCCCCCAACTGGATGGTCTGGCCTGTCGGATGGTGACGTGGGCGGGCCACCCGTGAAGCTTGCGGCATGGACACCAACGCCAACATCAAGACCAACATGACGAGCAGGCGCCGCGTGCTGGCCGCGTCCGCGCTCGGCCTCGCCTGGGCGGCGGCGGGCGTACCCGGCGCGAGGGCGACCGCGATGGCAGCGGACGACACGGCGCCCACGCCACGCACGTCCCGCTTGGCGCGTCTGAAGCTGCCCGCGCCGACCGGGCCGTACGGCGTGGGGACGGTGTCGCTGCGGCTGGTGGACCGGCGGCGTGCGGATCCGTGGGTGGCCGGTCGCAGGCGCGAGCTGATGGTGGATGTCCGGTACCCGGCCCGATCCGTCGCCTCGCGCCCGCGCGTGCCGCAGATGACGAAGGGGGAGGCGGTCGGCTTCGACCGTGTGAACAACTTCGGCGATCTGCCGAAGGGGCGCATCGACTGGAGCGCGACACAGACCTTCGCCCACCTCGGCGCGCCACTGGACCGGCGCGGTCCGCGGCCGGTGGTGCTGTACTCGCCGGGCGTGGGGGACCCGCGCACCCTGGGTACGACGCTGACGGACGAGCTGGCGTCGCACGGGTACGTGGTGGTGGCGATCGACCACACCTACGACGCGTCGGCGGTGGAGTTCCCCGGTGGGCGGGTGGAGACGACTCTGCTTCCGCAGGAGTTCGAACGGGCGCAGAAGGAGGGGCCCGAAGCGGTCGTCGCGCTGATGAAGAAGACGAGCGCGGTACGGGTGGCCGATACGGGGTTCGTACTGGACGAGGTGGAGCGGGCGTTCGCCACGGGCCGCCTGGAGCGCGCGCCGATCGGCATGTTCGGGCAGTCGGCGGGCGGCTTCGCGGCGCTGCAGACGATGCATGACGACGAGCGGATCACTGCGGCAGCGAATCTGGACGGAGTGCTCGCCTACGTAGGGGACGATCACGACGAGGGGGAGCTTTCCTCGGTGGCCCGTGACGGGGTGGACGGGCCGTTCCTCCTCATGGGCATGGACGGCGACGACCGTACGAACGTGCCGTCCTGGCGCGCGCTGTGGGAGCACAGCGACGGCTGGCACCGGGACCTGGTGCTGACTGGCGCGCAGCATGCGACGTACACCGATGCGACGTCGCTGATCCCGCAGATCGCCGGGCAGTTGGGCCTGCCGCAGGAGACGGTGGCCGGTCTGGTGGGGACGGTGCCGGCCGCGCGGGCGATTGGCACGCAGCGGGCGTATGTGACGGCGTTCTTCGACCGTTGGCTCCTCGGGCGCTCAGACGGTCACTTCCTGGACGGATCCTCGTCGAAGTATCCGGAGGTGCGGTTCGTGTAGGACACGGGGGCGCAAGGGTTGTGGGTGTTTTGTGGTGTTCGCGGCAAGCATCTGGGCGCAGGCGTCCGATCGTGTTGCTATGGGGGAGTACCAGCGGTGGGCGGTGAACGCCCCACCGTACAAAGGGAGTTACGGGGGATTCGAATGCGTAAGAGGAGCAGGTTGGGTGCGGTGCTGACCGCCGCCGCACTCGCCGTCACCGTGGCAGGAGCCGCCGCGCCGTCCGCGAGCGCGGCCGGCGGATGCTGGCAGAGCGGCGGACGATGGTGGTGCAACAACGTATCGGGGGCG
Source organism: Streptomyces sp. NBC_01445 (assembly GCF_035918235.1). Taxonomy (NCBI): domain Bacteria; kingdom Bacillati; phylum Actinomycetota; class Actinomycetes; order Kitasatosporales; family Streptomycetaceae; genus Streptomyces; species Streptomyces sp. NBC_01445. The sequence continues at coordinate 9,577,137 of NZ_CP109485.1, forward strand.
CCCGTCTACGGCACGATGGGAGCGAGCACGCAGTACCCCGATCCGAGCAGGGTCGTCGGCTACATGAACTCCAACCCCAGCTGGTTCTTCTGCAAGATGGACGGCCAGAACTGGGTGGGTGGACCACACCCGACCCGCTGGGAGTTCACGGTCGCTGACAACGGAGAATACGGCTGGATGAAGGACACCGCGATCTCCAGCGAGACGAACCCGTTGCCCAACTGCTGAGCCACGACACGTCCGCCCCGGGCTCCCGCGCGCAACTGACGGCCGCACAGCCATCGTCCTGAGCGCCGGAAGCGCGGGGCGGACGGGTGTTCACGCGCCCGTCACGAGATCAGGGGATGCGGTGTCGGCTGCAAGGTGACGGACCGGGGCGAGGGCGGCAGCGGGTCGGGACGGCCTCCGAGGGTCGTGCTCATCGCGCACATCGAGCCCGGCCGCCGCTGACCGTCACGATTGTCACCCCACGTCGGGCAGCTGGGCATCCCCGGGAGGAGGCTCCGGTTCCTGGCGCCGCGCCATCCGCCCGTTCTCATTCCGCAGTGTCGTCAGCCACGGCCACAGATCGGGCAGCTCCTGCCCGGCGCAGGCCAGCCGATGCTCGATGCGGCACCGCTGCGTCCCGTCCACGGGACACACGCCGTACACGGTGACCCGGCCGTCCGACAGCTCGATCCACCGATGCTCCGCCGGCACGAGATGTGCCGGCACTCGCATCCCGGGCTCCAGCAGAACCCAGTCATGCTCGAGCGTGGCCACCCGATCCTGTGGCAGCCCGCAGTACGGACACCGGAACTGCCCGCTGCCGATCCTCGCGACCCCCCTGCCAGAACCCCTCATACAGCGAGCGTGCGGCCCGCGACGCCTCAACACACGTACGACTTAGGACGGGACTCCTGCGCCCTGTGAGGCCTCACGTGCCACGTGAGGCGACACCGGCCACGCCAGACCGCTCGCGCCCCAAGAGGCGCGGCCGGACAGGCGCCGTAGACAGATGGCGTCGCAGACCGTGTGGCCGACTGGTCGCGAGCAGCCGTCCCCGTTGGAACCAAACGCAACCGAGACGGGTCGGCGCACTGGGAGGATCAGTCGGACCAGTCGGCGTCGTCATGATGCTGTGCAGGAAACGAAACGGGGAGATCGTGATGTTCCGAAGCAGGTGGGTGTGCCTGACCGTAGTGGCGGGCGTGGGCTTGTTGGCCGGCTGTGGTGAGGAGAAGCCTCCGCCGCCCGTCAAGTTCGGGGCCGCCGAGCCTGCCGGAGACAAGCTCGGTCTCCAGCCGGAGAAAGGCGCTGCGGTCGCGCTCTCGCAATGGCCGGACGCCTGCAAGCTGGTGACCGGCTCGGAGCTCCGTGCGTTTCTGCCCCAGGTGAAGAGCGTCGACCACAAGCCGGTCAAGGTGACCATCCTCAACTTCAATCCCCTGGCCGATGCCGACCCCAGCACCACGGGCGACGTGCCGCGCGGCGGCTGCGAGTTCGAGTTCAACCTCCCGGGGAACGGCGGTGATGACGTGACGAACAGCAACTTCACCGTCACCGTGACGGCTCTTGCGGATCCCGCCCTCGTCGGGGACAAGTACCGCGAGGACAAAGGGGAGGACGGCTCCGAGAAGGGTTTCAAAGATCTGGCCGGCTCCTGGGGCGCCCAGGACTGCTACTCCGTCGACGGTGTGCTCGGGGCCGAAGTGACGTGCATGCAGGGGCCGTACGAGTTCGAACTGCGGGGTTCGAGCTCCGCCGAGGGCCTAGTGCCGCAGCCCGGCCCGGATGCGAAGGCCTCCGAGAACCTCGCGGCTGCGGCGAAGCGGGAACGGCTCTGGACGGACAAGGTGCTGTCGCAGGTCGCCCGTACCGTCGGCGCCCGCATGGCGTGATCCAATTCGCCATACGGCGTCAGCACAAGGCACTTTGACACAACGTCATATGTCATAGGGTGTGCTGCCGTGACCAACGGCATCGACGACATACTGGCCCCACTCGACCCCGTCGATCCGCGCGAGACAGCCGGTTACCGGCTTCTCGCGCGGCTCGGTGAGGGCGGCATGGGCACCGTGTACCTCTCGCAACACGCGGGGCGGGCAACCCGTGGCGTTCAAGGTGATCCGCCGTGAGTACGGCCAGGACCCGGACTTCCGGCGCCGCTTCGAGCAGGAGGTGCGGGCCGCCCGCCGGGTGCAGGGCTACCACCTCGTACCGGTCGTCGACCACGACACCGCGGGCGCACTTCCCTGGATCGCCTCGGTCTTCGTGCCCGGTCTTTCGCTCGCCGACGCGCTGGCCACGTACGGGCCATTGCCCCTGCCTGCCGTCTTCCAGCTGGTGGGTTGCACGGCCCGGGCCCTCGGCTCCATTCATGCGGCGGACGTCGTCCACCGCGACCTGAAGCCCGGCAACATCCTGCTCGGTTCGACCGGTCCCTACGTCATCGACTTCGGCATCGCACAAGCGGCCGACGCCACCCAGCTCACCCGCAGCGGCGGAGTCATCGGCACGCCGCAGTACATGTCGCCCGAACACGCTCTGGGTGAACCCGTCACCGCGGCCACCGATCTCTTCTCGCTCGGCCTCATCGCGGCGGTCGCGGCGACGGGACAGCACCCGTACGGCGACGGCGGCGCGACCGCCCTCGGCGTACGCATCGCCAACACCGAGCGCACACCTCCGGACTTGAGCAACTACCCGGCGCCGTTGCGGACGTTGCTGGAACGGTGCCTCACCGCCGATCCGGCTACCCGCATCACGACGGACGAACTCGCCGAGCTGTGCGAGCGGGAGGCCGTGCGGCCACTGCGCGCGTTCGGCGGCTGGCTGCCGGCGCCGCTCATGGAACGGATCGCACGCAGGGAGGCGGCTGCCGCGCGGCCCCCGACGCCCACGCCGACACCTACGGCCACGCCCACCCAGCCGGACGGCGCGGCGCACCTGGCCGGCCAGCCCACCGTGTCCGCCCCGCCGCCCCCGTCCGGCCCGGCTCATGCGCCGTGGTCGACGAACACGCCCTCACCCACGCCCGCCAAGCGCACCCGCACCCCGCTGCTGGCCGCCGCCGGCGTGGTCGCCGTGGCCCTTGCTGTGATCGTCACGTGGGCCATCGCGAGGCCCGACGGCGGTACGGATGGTGCAAACGGCACCGGGGCGGACGGAAAGCACACCGGCACCCCAACCGCCACCTCGTCACCGTCAACCTCGTCTCCCTCGCCGCAGGACGCGTACACACTCGTCTTCAAGGACAAGCCCCTCACCCTCCGGGCACCGGCCTACAACACCGGCACACACGTGGACCTGGACGCGCCGAAACTCTTCCCCGACGGAGAGATCGGCCAGGACGACGGCATGGAACTCACCTACCAGGACTGGGGCGACTCCGACCTGCGCTTCCTCACCCCCATGGGCCGGAGCACCGGCACGACGCCCGAGGCATGCAGGACGGGCGTGGACACCGACGCGCTCCCGGCCGCGATCTCCGCCGACGACCTGGACGCCGGGAAGACCCTGACCAAGGGCATGGTGTTGTGCACCGTCACCAGCGACGACAACGTGGCGATGCTACGTGTCACCGACGTCGTACCCGACACCAAGCAGGGTCTGTCCAGCGACATGCCTGACTATGTCACCACGCTGACCCTCTGGAAGAGCAACAAGTAGGACCTGCTGAAGACCGCGCCGACGGCACACGCGTGGCCCGGGGCTCAGCGGGAGTCTGAGGCCAGGCGTTCGAGGAGGTCGGGGAGCGCGGCGAAGGAGTCGAGCACGTGGTCCGGTGTGCCGTCGGCCGAACGGTGCGTCTCAGGAAGGTATTTGCCGGTCTTGACGAGTGCGCCGGTGATGCCGCTGCGCTGGGCCGCGAGCACGTCGGACTCGATGTCGTCGCCCACCATGAGGGTTGTGGACGGCTCGGCGCCCAGGTGGGCGAGCGCGGCGGCGAAGAAGGCCTCGGACGGTTTGCCGGTGATGCTCGCCTCGACCCGGGCGGCCCGCTCCAGCCCGAGGAGGAAGGCGCCCGTGTCGAGGTCGAGCCCGTCGGCGGTGCGCCAGTAGAGGTTCCGGTGCATGGCTACGAGGTGTGCTCCGCGCTGGAGGTGATGGAAGACGCGGTTGAGGGCTGCGTAGTCGAACACCTCCCCTGCGCCACCGACCACTACGACGTCCACGTCCGTCTCTGGGTGTGGCTCGGTGTGTGCCTCCGGCTCGACAAGCGTCACGCCCGTCAGATCGTCCTGGATGTCACCGGCGTTGAGCAGCAGGCAGCGTGCGCCCGGGTGGTGCGACCGAAGGTAGGCGGCGGTGACGGCCGGGGCGGTGAGGATGTCGTCGACCGAGACGGGGAACCCGGCCTTTGTAAGCCGTGCGCAGATCGACGCGCGTGTACGTGAGGTCGTGTTGGTGACCAGCGCGAGGGGGAGCCCCGCAGCGCGCAGCCGCTCCATGGCCTCGACGGCGCCTGGGAGAGGCTCCCAGGAGACCGTGAGTACTCCGTCGATGTCGATGAGGACTGCGCGGATCGCGCCGGCTCGCTCTCGCTCCATGGGGCGACGGTAGTCGCCGCGCCGGTGAATCTGCGGTGCACGCTCTCCGAGTCGCCGGTCCATCCCGGTCAGGGCGTGTTTTTAGCCCCGGAGAACAGCGGGCGCCACCCGGTCGGCCGCGTCGTCCAGGGAATCGTCTCCGGTACCGGCGCGAGGACCTGGCGGCCGGCGAACGCCTGGATTCTTGGGTGAGACCTCCGGTGTGACCTGCCTTCCGAGGGGTTGGCCGGCGGCACAGCAGGGCCGGGGATCCAACTGTCCACCCGCGTCGACATAATGTCGCCGTGAACTCTCTTCAGCACCCCAATACCCCTGCTCCACAACGCGTTTCGGTAGTCGTGGTGGGCGCCGGTCCCGCCGGGCTGACCGTCGGAAACATCCTGAGACGCGCCGGGGTCGACTGCGTGGTCCTCGAGTCCGAGACACGGGAGTTCATCGAGCAGCGGCCGCGCGCCGGGGTCATCGAGGAGTGGGCGGTTCGCGCCCTGGAGCAGCGGGGCCTTGCCGGGAACCTGCTGCGGAAGGCGCAGCGGCATACGGCCTGTGAATTCCGGTTCGACGGGCGCCGACACCGCTTTGAATACGGCGAACTGACGGACCGTCATCACTTCGTGTACCCGCAGCCGCTGCTCGTCACGGATCTGGTGCGTGAGTACGCCGATGTGCGGGACGGTGACATCAGGTTCGGCGTCCGGGATGTGCAGGTGCACGACATCGAAACGGATCGGCCATCGGTGTCGTACACCTGCCCCGAGTCCGGTCAGCGGCAAGTGGTTCATTGCGACTTCGTCGCAGGATGCGACGGCGCGCGTGGCGTGACGCGGCGCGCCCTGCCCGCTGAGCACTACCGGGTCGCGCGGCACGACTACGGCATAGGTTGGCTGTCTCTGCTGGCCGAGGCGCCGCCTTCCTCCGACTGTGTGCTCTTCGGGATCCATCAGGACGGATTCGCCGGACAGATGCCTCGCAGTTCCGAGGTGACCCGTTACTACCTCCAGTGCCCGCCCGGCGACGCCCCGGAGAACTGGCCGCATGAACGCGTATGGGCTGAGCTGCGCCGACGGCTCGCTGTGGAGGGAGCCCCGGAGTTGGTCGAGGGGCGGTTGGTCGAGAAGCGGATGCTGGACATGCACGACTATGTCGTCGAGCCGATGGCGTCCGGGCGCCTGTTCCTGGCCGGTGACGCGGCCCACCTTGTGGCGCCGATCGCGGCGAAGGGCATGAACCTCGCCCTGCACGACGCTTTCCTGCTCGGCGACGCACTGGTCGCCCACCTCACGCAGGAAGCCGGAAGTAACAGCGGTCTGGAGAGCTACTCGGAGGCTTGCCTGCGTCGGGTGTGGGACTACCAGGAGTTCTCGCAGTGGTTGTCCGACGTCTATCACGGGTCGGCTGCAGGGGAGCCGTTCCGGACGGGCACCACGCTCGCCCGGCTTCGGCGCCTGTTCACCTCTCCGCTCGCGGCGGCCGCGTTCGCCGAGCAGTACCTCGGCACAGCTGAGAGCTACTGACCGACTGCCGGCGAGCCACTCGGCATCGCCCCGGCCTGGGGCGGGCCCCGAGCACGCAGGGGACAGCTGCGCCTGAGTATTCCTACTCAGCTGATCGCGTCACTTGGCTCTGATGCGGAGGGGCGTCGTTCCCCACCATGGAGTCCCTCCATCCGAGTTGAGAGAGGTGCTTATGGGCGGCCGTGATCTGCAGCTGCGTGTTGCCACTCCGGTGGATCTTCAGTGGATCCACGGGCTACGTCATCGGGTGTACGCACAGGAGTTGGGCCAGCACGCGCCGGATCCGGCCGGCCGGCTTCGCGACGGGTTGGACGGCGAGAACGTCTACCTCGTCGCGGCGCGAGGGGCGGCCCGAATCGGCTTTGTCAGTGTGACTCCGCCCTGGCTGGGCCGGTATGCGTTGGACAAGTACCTGAGCCGCGAGGAGCTGCCGCTCCTGGGCGAGAGCGATGTGTTCGAGGTACGCATCCTCACGGTTGAGCCGCGCTGGCGGAGCACTTCAGCGGCACTACTGCTGATGTACGCGGCACTGCGCTGGATCGCCGCCCGGGGTGGCCGAAAGGTGGTGGCAATGGGGCGCACCGACCTGCTCAACATGTACCTGTCCGCCGGACTGCGCCCGGTCGGCCGTACCGTCCACAGCGGTGCGTTGACGTTCGAGGTACTGACCGCGAGCGTGACCGACCTGACGAAGGTCACGAGGGACCGCTACCGCACCACGCTGAAGCGTCTGGGCTCCGATGTGGACTGGCGGCTCGACATGCCGTTCGCACCACGGCCGGACGGCTGCGAACACGGCGGGGCCTCGTTCACCGCCATCGGCACGGACTTCCGTAGTCTGCACCGGCGCCATCAGGTAGTGGCGGCCGATGTGTTGGATGCCTGGTTCCCACCCGCTCCCGGCGTACGAGCGGTGCTCGCGGAGGATCCGGGCTGGGCCGCCCGGACCTCACCGCCGACCGCTGCCGAGGGCCTGCTGGCGGAAATCGCCATGGCGCGGTCGCTGCCGACTGAGACACTCGCGGTCGGCGCCGGTTCATCCGACCTCATCTTCAGGGCGTTCGGTCAGTGGCTGACGCCGCAGAGCAGGGTGCTGCTGATGGACCCGGGCTACGGAGAGTACGCCCACGTCACCGAGAGGGTCATCGGATGCCGGGTGGACCGATTCAGGTTGCGCCGCGAAGACGGCTGGCGCATCGACCCGGTCCAGCTGTCCGCTGCTGTAAGGGCCGGTCACTACGACCTCGTGGTGCTGGTCAACCCGAACAACCCGACCGGCCGCCACGCGCCGGCTGCGGACCTGCGCTCGCTCATTGCCTCTGCGCCGGCCCGAACACGGTGGTGGATCGATGAGGCGTACCTGGGCTATGTCGACCTGACAGAGTCGCTCGCCGACCTCGCCGCGACGGACCCGCGGGTAGTCGTCTGCAGCTCGCTGTCCAAGATGTATGCGCTGTCCGGCATGCGGGCCGCGTACCTGGTGGCCGAGCCCGTCACCGCGGCGCAGCTACGCCGATGGACACCGCCGTGGCCGGTCAGTCTCCCGGCGCAGCTGGCCGCGGTGGCAGCACTGCGCGACCCGGTGCACTACAGCGACTGCTGGCTTCGCACCGGGGTGCTCCGCAGGCAACTGGCCAGTGATCTGGCCGGACTTGACGAGGGCTTGGTCGTGGGGGAAGCCGTGGCAAACTTCCTCACCCTGACCCTGCCGTCGGGCGGACCGAGTGCCGCGCAACTGGTGAACGAGTGCCGCCGCCGCGACGTGTACCTGCGCGACCTGTCGCCGTTGTCGTCGCAGTACCAGGGGCGCACCGTGCGCATCGCGGTCAGGGACACCGCCGAGAATGCGCGCATGGTGGCCGCATGTCAGGCCGCCCTGAACGTGCTGCGGCCGGGTCAGGCCTCGGTCGCTCCGATGCCCGCAGGCGTTCCTGTTGCGGGGTCCGCTCGGTGATCACGTGGCCGCCGCCCACACGCAGGACACCGCTTTGACGTATCGATGCCGGAATGCCTTGTGCGGCCGACGTCGATCCACCTGGGCCGGTACTCTTGGCCGGTCCGGCACCGCATGCCGTGAGCGTCGCCGTGGCCGTGACCAACAGGCCCGCCAACAGTCGCCGCAAGGATCTGTTCATGAGTTGTTCCTAGGGCTCGGGTGTTGCTGTGGCCACAAAAGTAGGAGCCACCTCACCCAGGAGCTATGGATCCAATTCCAAGCATCACGCCATCCAGTAGTGCCCAGCTCCAAACGGCGCCGTGCGAGATCGACTCGCCCGCCACCGACCCCGACTACCGGACGGTCTACGCACGCACCGGGTGCCTGTACGTGCCGGGCGGGGCCGGTGTGTTCGGACGAGTGGCCGCCGCCGTGCGCAGCGACGGAGAAATCCTGGGCACGATCTGGGTCATCGCCGACACCAAGGATGCTCGAGCAAAGGCAACCGCCGTCCTGCCGGGACTGCTGGACACGGCCGCGCTGCACCTTCACCACGCACGCGCCGAGCTGGACCTGCGGCGCACACGGCAGGCAAATCTGCTCTCAGCTCTGGTGCGGGCGCCCAACGAGTCCCTCGCTGCCGCGCTTCCGTTCGACATCTCACAACGGCGCTGGTTCGTCCTGGCCATGCTGGCGCCGACGTCCTGCGACTCGGCGAGCGCGCCCGGGGACCGGCTCGTCCGCCGCCTCTCGGCGTGGCTCCACATCATTCATCCAAGTGCGCTCCTCGCCGAGGTCGACGCCCGCCTCGTCATACTCTTCAGCGGCAGCGCCGAGCACGACTGGGTCCAGACAGAGCGAAGTCTCGAAGACTTCTTCCAAGGTGCGCAGCCGAATGTTGCATCCATGACCGTCATCGCCGGATCCCGACTCGGCAACGTGGGCGGCATCAGCGCCGAATTCAAACAGATGCAGACCCTGGCCGGGCTGCTGCGGGCGCAGGTGGTCACACCTCAACCCGGTACGAACGTAGTCTATCTGACACATCATCACCACCACGTCGACCTTGCGGAAATGGCCGGCTTCAAAGGCAATACAGGCCATCGGCAGCCTGTAGTCCTCCGCCGCATCGAGGAGATGGACAAGCAGTCGGGAACGGACTATTTCCGGACCCTTCAGGTCTACGTGGACAACAACCGCAACATCGCCGCAACCGCCGCGGCGCTGGGCGTCCACCCCAACACGGCCCGATACAGGGTGGAAAAGATCCAGACGACGTTCAACCTCGACCTGGCCGACCTCGACACGTTCACCTGGCTCGTCCTCCACTGCCGCTACGTTTCACGCTCGACCGCAGGGGCGAAGCCTGCGAACTGACGGCCGCCCGGCAGGCGTTGCCCACCGCGACCGGCGGCAGCCGAGCCGGAGCGCGCGGCCGGTTCCAAGGTCGCTCTTCGGCGTCCGTGCGCAATCCCTTGACCCCCTACCGACTGGACGGTATGCCTAGGGCCACTGTTACGGCACTCAGGAGCTGATGTGAGCTTCAACCTGGCCACGATGCTGTACGAGACGGCGTCGGCCGCCCCGGACAAGCCATGCGTCATCATCGGCGACACTGCCTTGACCTACGCCCAGGTGGAGGAGCTCTCCGGCCTGGTGGCCGGGAACCTTCTCTCGCTAGGCCTAGAGCGGGGCGCGAAGGTAGCGGTCCAGCTGCCCAACATCCCGCAGTTCCTGTTCGCCTACTTCGGCGCCCTGCGGGCCGGCCTGGTCATGGTGCCGCTGAACCCGCTGCTGCGGGCGCCGGAGGTCACGTACCACCTGGAGAACTCCGACGCTCAAGTGCTCATCACCTGCGAGTCGTTCGCCGAGGAGGCGCACCGGGGTGCGAGCGCGGTGCCCGGTATCTCGACGTACGTCGTCGACCTCGGTGGCGGGCAGCGGCCGGAAGGAACCAGGCCGTTCGACGAGCTGCTCGCCCCGGCCGAGGCCCCCGACATCGTGCCGACCAACGCCGACGACACCGCGGTACTGCTCTACACGAGCGGCACCACCGGCAAGCCGAAGGGCGCCGAACTCACGCACTTCCAGCTGTACATGAACTGCTCCGTCGCCGGGGACCTGATCGGCTTCCTCGACGACGACATCGTCATAGCCGTACTGCCGATGTTCCACGTCTTCGGTCTGTCCAGTGTCCTCAACGCCGCCGTGCGCTTCGGCATCCCGTCGTCGCGGAGGCCGCCGTCATCGGCAGGCCCGACGAGACGTTCGGCGAAGAAGTCGTCGCGGTCGTCGGCCTGACGCCCGGACGGCAGGCCACGCCCGACGAGTTGATCGCGTTCTGCAAGGAACGGATGGCCGCCTACAAATATCCCCGTGAGATCCGGGTGCTCCAGGAGCTGCCCAAGGGACCCACCGGGAAGATCCTCAAGAAGGAGCTGCGCTGATGGCCATGGTGGAGACCGTCCGGGGACCGGTGGACACGGGCGCCCTGGAGCGCACGTACATGCACGAGCACATCTTCGTGCTGAGCCCGGACGTGCAGCAGAACTACCCAGGGGAGTGGGGTGACGAGAACGACCGGATCGCGGACGCGGTGGACAAGCTCGGCGCGCTCAGCGCTCAGGGTGTCCGCACCATCGTCGACCCCACGGTGATCGGCCTGGGCCGTTACATTCCACGGATCCAGCGCGTCGCCGAGCAGCTTCCCGACCTCAACATCGTGGTGGCGACGGGCTGTTACACGTACGAAGACGTGCCGTTCTTCTTCCATCACCGCGGTCCGGCGCTGAACGAAGCCGCGGGCATGGAAGTGCCGGACCCGATGGTGGACATGTTCGTCGGCGACATCGAGGACGGCATCGCCGGCACCGGCGTCAAGGCCGGCCTTCTCAAGTGCGCCATCGACCAGCAGGGCCTCACACCGGGAGTGGAGCGGGTGATGCGTGCGGTGGCCAAGGCGCATCTGCGCACCGGCACCCCCATCACCGTGCACACCCACCCAGGGGCGCGCACGGGGCTGGAGGTCAGGCGTGTGCTGTGCGAGGAGGAGGGCGTGGACCCGAGCCGCGTCGTGCTCGGGCACAGCGGTGACACCACCGACGTGGACCACCTCGGCGAACTGGCCGAAGCCGGATTCGTACTCGGGATGGACCGGTTCGGGATCAACCTCGAGACCACCTTCGAGGCCCGGGCCGAGACGGTGGTGGAGATGTGCCGACGGGGGTACGCCGACCGGATGGTGCTCTCGCAGGACGCTTCCTGCTACATCGACTGGATCGACCCCGCCGTCATGCCGCTGCTCCCGCAGTGGCATTACCTCCACATCGTGGACGAGGTGCTGCCCTACCTCGAACGGCGCGGGGTCGCCAAGGAGCAGATCGACACCATGCTCGTCGACGTCCCCCGCCGCTACTTCGAGGCCGGTGCCAAGGGCTAGGGCCGGTCAGCCCATCGTCTTGGCCCCGTCGAGGGACTCGCGGATGATGTCGGCGTGGCCGCAGTGCTGAGCGGTCTCGGCGACGATGTGCATCAGCACCTGGCGCGCCGACCACTTGCCGCCCGGCTCGGACCACGGGGCCTTCGGCAGCGGCCACGTGACATCCAGGTCGGGGAGATCGGCGATCACCTCGTCGGTCCGGCGGCCCTCCTTGGCGTAGGCGGCCAGCACACCTTCCAACGTCTCGCCTGGCTGCAGCCGGAACCCGTCGGCGCGGCGGGCCCAGTCGGCCTCGGTCATGGCCGTGAAGTCAGGCATCGCGGACGGGCCGTTGAGGATGAAGTCCACCCAGGACCGCTCGACCTCGGTGACGTGCTTGATGAGACCGCCCACGCACAGCGCACTCGCGGTGGTCTGCTTCGCGGCCTGCTCGTCGGTGAGGTCACGGGCGGTGAAGCGCAGGAAGTTCCGCTGCTTGTCCAGCGCCTCCAGCCACTCGGCGCGCTCGCCGGTGACGGCCGGGGCCTCTGCCTGGGCCTGGGTGTCCAGCTCGTTGACAGCCATGGTTACGCCTCCACGTGTTTCTGCTCCGTCGGACAACAACCACGCTATGCCCCATGTAGGTCAGACTCTGTCCTAGACGGCTCGCGCCCGGTGATGTGAATCGCCGGCCCCAAGGACGCGTGAGCCCCGGGCAGCCGCAGTGCGACTGGCCCGGGGCCTGCGCCTTGAGAGATACAGGGGGTGGAACTGTCCCGGCATTCCTCAGCGACGCACAGGTCAGCGATCAGGCGTCGGGCGTCACGCGTCAGGCGAGTTCGACCAGCAGGTCTCCGCCCTCCACCTGCTGGATCGCGTTGATGGCGAGCCGGGACACCGTGCCGCCCTTCGGGGCGGTGATGGAGGCCTCCATCTTCATCGCCTCGATCGTGGCCACCGTTGCACCGGCCTCCACCGTGTCGCCCTCGGCCACCGCCAGCGTGACCACGCCTGCGAACGGCGCCGCGACGTGGTTCGAGTTGGACTTGTCCGCCTTCTCGGTCACCGGGACATCGGACGCCACGGAGTGGTCCCGTACCTGGATCGGCCGCAGTTGACCGTTCAGAGTGGCCATCACGGTGCGTACACCGCGCTCGTCCGCTTCGCCGATGGCCTCCAGCTCGATGAGCAGCCGGACGCCGGGTTCCAGGTCCACGGAGTACTCGCGGTCCGGGCTGATGCCGTAGAAGAAGTCCTTGCTGGCCAGCACGCTGGTGTCGCCGAACGCCTGCCGGTGGCTCTCGAAGTCCTTGGTCGGCCCGGGGAACAGCAGCTGGTTCAGCGTCGACCGCCGGTCCTTCGCGAGACCGGCGCGCTCCTCGGCGGACAGTTCACGCATCGGCTCGGGTCCGGCGCGGCCCTGCAGCGCCTTGGTGCGGAACGGCTCCGGCCACCCGCCGGGCGGCAGGCCAAGCTCGCCGTGCAGGAACCCGATGACCGAGGACGGGAGGTCGAACGAGTTCGGCTCGGCCTCGAAGTCCGCAGGCGACACCCCGGCCCCCACCAGGTGCAGCGCGAGGTCGCCGACCACCTTGGACGAAGGGGTGACCTTCACGAGGTGGCCGAGGATCCGGTCGGCGGCGGCGTACATCGCTTCGATGTCCTCGAACCGGTCGCCGAGCCCGAGCGCGATGGCCTGCGTCCGGAGATTGGAGAGCTGGCCGCCGGGGATCTCGTGGTGGTAGACGCGACCGGTCGGCGAGGACAGGCCCGCCTCGAACGGCGCGTAGATCTTGCGCACGCTCTCCCAGTACGGCTCCAGATCGCAGACGGCCTGGAGATCGAGGCCGGTCGGCCGTTCCGAGTGATTGGTCGCGGCGACGATCGCCGAGAGGGACGGCTGCGAGGTGGTGCCCGCCATCGACGCCACCGCCCCGTCCACCGCGTCGGCGCCCGCCTGGATCGCCGCGAGATACGTGGCCAGCTGGCCACCCGCGGTGTCGTGCGTGTGGATGTGTACGGGCAGATCGAACTCCCTGCGCAGCGCGGAGACCAGCTTCGCCGCCGCAGGCGCGCGCAGCAGCCCCGCCATGTCCTTGACCGCGAGCACATGGGCGCCCGCGTCCACGATCTGCTCCGCGAGACGCAGGTAGTAGTCGAGGGTGTAGAGCTTCTCCGACGGGTCGGACAGGTCGGAGGTGTAGCAGAGGGCGACCTCCGCGACCGCCGAGCCGGTCTCACGCACCGCGTCGATCGCGGGCCGCATCTGACCCACGTCGTTCAGGGCGTCGAAGATCCGGAAGATGTCGATACCGGTCGCGGCAGCCTCTTCCACGAAGGCGTTGGTCACCTCCGTGGGGTACGGCGTGTAGCCGACCGTGTTACGGCCGCGCAGCAGCATCTGCAGACAGATGTTGGGCACGGCCGCGCGCAGTTGGGCGAGCCGGTCCCACGGGTCCTCGGCGAGGAAGCGCAGCGCGACGTCGTAGGTCGCGCCGCCCCAGCACTCCAGCGAAAGGAGTTGCGGCACCGTCTGCGCCACGGCCGGTGCCGCAGCGAGGAGGTCCTTGGTACGGACGCGGGTGGCGAGCAGCGACTGATGCGCGTCCCGGAACGTGGTGTCGGTGACGCCGATGGTGGGGGAGGCGCGCAGCCACCGGGCGAAGCCCTCGGGGCCGAGCTCGGTCAGTTTCTGCTTGGAGCCGGCCGGCGGTTCGCCGTCGGGCAGCCGCGGGAGCTTGGTGGCGGCATCGATCAGATGGGGCCGCTCGCCGTGCGGCTTGTTGACCGTGACGTCGGCGAGGTAGGTGAGCAACTTCGAGCCACGGTCGGCCGAGTGACGTGCCGTCAGCAGATGCGGCCGCTTCTCGATGAACGAAGTGGTGACGCGTCCGGCGGCGAAGTCGGGATCGTCGAGAACGGCCTGGAGGAAGGGAATGTTCGTCGACACACCGCGGATACGGAACTCGGCCACGGCACGCCGGGCCCGGCCGACCGCCGTCTCGAAGTCCCGTCCCCGGCAGGTCAGTTTGACCAGCATCGAGTCGAAGTGGGCGCTGATCTCCGTACCGGCATGGGTGGTGCCGCCGTCCAGCCGGATGCCGGAGCCGCCCGGGGAACGGTAGGCGCTGATCTTGCCGGTGTCGGGGCGGAAGCCGTTGGCCGGGTCCTCGGTGGTGATCCGGCACTGCAGCGCGGCGCCGTGGAGGCGCACGGTGTCCTGGGACAGGCCGAGGTCGTCCAGCGTCTCGCCGGCGGCGATCCGCAGCTGCGCCTGGACGAGGTCCACATCGGTGACCTCCTCGGTCACCGTGTGCTCGACCTGGATCCGCGGATTCATCTCGATGAAGACGTGCTGTCCGGCGGGGTCGAGGAGGAATTCCACGGTGCCCGCGTTGCGGTAGCCGATCTGCCGGGCGAACTTCACGGCGTCGGCGCAGATCCGCTCGCGCACCTCGGGATCGAGATTCGGCGCGGGCGCCAGCTCGATCACCTTCTGGTGGCGACGCTGCAAGGAGCAGTCGCGCTCGAAGAGATGGATGACGCGGCCCTCGCCGTCGGCGAGGATCTGCACCTCGATGTGCCGGGGCTCGACCACGGCCTTCTCCAGGAAGACGGTCGGGTCGCCGAACGCCGACTCGGCCTCGCGGGCCGCAGCCTCGATCGACTCGCGCAGCGTCGCCGGGTCCTCCACGCGCCGCATGCCGCGCCCGCCGCCACCGGCCACGGCCTTGACGAAGACCGGGAATCCGAGATCGTCGGCCGCCCGGACCAGCTCGTCGACGTCGGTCGAGGGCTGCGAGGAACCGAGGACCGGGACGCCGGCCGCGCGGGCCGCGGCCACGGCGCGCGCCTTGTTCCCCGTCAGTTCGAGCGTCTCGGCACTCGGCCCGACGAACGTGATGCCGGAACGCTCGCACGCGAGAGCCAGCTCAGGGTTCTCGGACAGGAAGCCGTACCCGGGATAGATGGCGTCGGCGCCCGCCTTGCGCGCCGCACGGATGATCTCGTCGACGGAGAGATAGGCCCGTACGGGGTGCCCGGCCTCGCCGATCTCGTAGGCTTCGTCCGCCTTCATCCGGTGCAGTGAGTTGCGATCCTCGTGAGGGAACACCGCGACGGTTCGAGCCCCTAGCTCAAAGCCGGCGCGGAACGCCCGGATCGCGATCTCTCCGCGGTTGGCGACGAGCACCTTACGGAACATGCGCATGTCCTTCCGTCGCCCGGAATGGGCGAACTGTCGGGTTGCGGGGCGTCACGCTCCCGGATCATGCCACCTCTGCAGTCAAGACATCCAGGTGCACTACGTCACATGCCGCAGCGCCGGGTGGAGATGCCCCGACCGGTTTGACCACCGATTACTGGCGTAGCGCCCGGACGCGTCGCCGCCCCGAGTCACGCTCCGGACCGGGCAGCTCCGGACGTCGGCATGAGAGCCCCAACTCGCCATATTCGGCACGATGCTGATGGGCCTGTGGAGTCTCCGTCACGCCCGCACCTCCGGGGATACGGGCGCTCACCGTCCGCCGCGACATGAACGGTAAGTGAGCCATTCACATAAAGGCATCACGAAGAGCGCACGCAATGGGCACACTGATGTGAGGTGTTCGACGGTGAAATGGATCCCGCGCTCGCACATTTAGGCAAGTTGCCGATTACCTGGCCATATTTGGGATATTCCGATGGCCATGTAACGCGACGGCGGTTGCGTGACGCAGAGTTGTACGGGCCCGCGCGACGCTTTGCATGTGTGGTGCGGCAGGCGATTGCCTGAGAGAGCCAGAGGCGATGTTCGCTCCTGCCTCGGCCTGCAAAGTAACGCGTCAGATTGGATTCCCGTGAGCAATACCGACCCGATGGCCGGACCGCCCCACCCCTACGACCAGTACCAGCAGCCCCCACAGCCGCCACGGCGCCCTGAGCGGCGCGAGGGCGGCGCCCGGCGGACGGGGCTGGTCATCCACACCATCGCTGACATTGCCGCGGTGTTCCTGGGCCTGTGGATTCTGCTCTACCTGCTCGAAGCCAACCAGGACAACGTCTTCGTCGAGTTCGTGCACGGCATGGCCGACTGGCTGGCCTGGTGGTCACAGGATGTTTTCACCATGGACACAGAAGGCCTTCGCGTTCTCCTCAATTACGGTCTGCCGGCGGTGATTTACCTGCTGGTCGGGCACGGGATCGCCGCGCGGCTCAACCGCGTGTGACCGCGATCAATCTTGCATTACCGGCCGGCTCCGAGTGAACTGTCGGCCCAGCCTCGTGCGGCACCGAGCCTTTCGGGAACCGAACGGACCACGAGTACGACAGATACCGAGAAGGACCAGCCCTGTGAATTTCAGCTCAACCGGAAACGACCATCTGCCGGTCTACGAGAGCCTGGTACGCGAACGCGGTGACGTCGTGGCGGAGGCCCGCCTGGTGGCCCAGGAGGCGCAGTACCAGGCGGCCTACGCGCTCAACGGTCATGGTGGGGCCCGGCCGACGCCCGATCCGGCCGGACACCCCGCCGGGCCGAACGGAAGGCCTTAGGCCGTGAGGGCGTCGGCGCGCTCCTGATTCAGCTCACGAATTCCCTGTCCCCGTAGTGCACTTGGGCCGTCTGCCAGTCGACACCCAGCTTGGCCGTGAACTCCCGGGCCAGTGTCAGGTCGCCGAGCGGGGCGATGAGGATGAGCCTGCCGTCGACGGTGACCGAGCCGCCGCCGAGTTTGTCGCGGGCCACCGGGTCCGCGACCAGCTCGTCATGCAGCCTGCTTGCGCTGACGCCGGCCGCCTCGATTTCGAGTGCGTCGGTCTCCGGCGAGGTGGGCGGCAGACGGCGGAAGGTGAGCACGGACTCCTGGAGGTACGTCTTGGCGATGACGCCGGCGATGTGGTGGAGCCCGTCACGGCCGACCCTGTTGATGCCGAACTCGCGTGAGCGCTCATAGGTGGCCCGCTTGAGGTCGCCGGACCAGAAGACTCCCTCCAGGAGCTTCGAGGCGACGGGCGTGGCCCCGTTGGCGCGGATGATCCCGCGTACTTCGTGGTCGAAGCGTGTGAGACGGGTGTGGAGCCTGGGGTCGTCCGGGTCCGTGATGACCGCGGTGTTGTCGGTGGCGAAAAGTTCCGCCGTAGGGCGATCGGCGGCGGCGGAGCTCGCGGCCGGGGAGCTGCCGGCGCCCGTGAGCCCCAGTGCCAGGGCGGCGACGGTTGCGGCCATGAGACGCAGCTGCCGCCGCGCGATGGTGATCTTCATGGGTTGGTCAACGACCTGGGCCGGGCTTCGTTGCGGCAGTTGCGCGATCATGCGGTGTCGCAGACGCTACGGACCAGGGCGTGCGTGCTCAGGTGTCGTACGACGTGGCCGCCGGACGAGATAGACACCCGCGGTCGACACCAGCACCGCCATGACCGCGATGAACACCAGCCCGGCACCTTCCAGGCCGATCGGCCCCGTCAGGACTCCGACACCGATGACCGGCACGGAGATGCCCGCGTACGCCACCACGAAGAGCGTGGAGATCACTGACGCGCGATGGTCCGGGGGAGACGCCTCGGCCACGGCGCCGAGCGCCGCACGAAACGCCAGTCCCTGCCCCGTGCCGCCGACGAGCGCGCTCAGCATGACCAGTACCAGCAGGTCCCACCGCAGCGCGCCGGCGAGCAGGGCGAGTCCGGCGAGGAGCCCGGCGCAGCCCAGCGGCAGGGATCGCTCCATCCCGACCCGGGTGACCGCGAGTTGGCCCGCGGTCGAGGCGAAGAAGGCGAGTGCGACGACCAGGCCGCTCACGGCGTGGTTGTCCACGTCGAGGGACTCGGCGAGGAACGCCGGACTGACCGAGGTGAACACGCCGAACAACGCGAACCCCACGAACGCGGCGATCGCGGCGGGTCCGAACACCGGCCGCACCTGCGGGGGCAGACTCGGCCGCTGCGGCCGTACGGTGCTCAGCGGCCGCCGCTCGGCCACGGTCTCCGGCAGCCACAGCAGGACGGCGGCCGAGGCGGCCACCAGCGCGAGGTGCACGGCGAAGGGCAGGTACAGCGGCCAGGCGGCGTACTGGGCGAGCAGTCCGGCGAGCAGCGGACCGCAGCCCAGCCCGCCCATGTTGGCGGCGGTCGCCACGAACGTGGCGCGGGAGCCACCGCCGTGCGGCGCCAGCTCGATGACGTACACGGTGGCGGCCCCGGTGAACAGCCCGGCGGCAAATCCGGAGAGCAGCCGCCCCGCATACAGCCAGCCCAGCCCGGTGGCACTCAGGAAGCACACGGCGCTGGCCGCCGCGAACCCCAGCCCCCACAACAGAACTGGCCGCCTGCCCAAAGCGTCCGACGCGTTGCCCGCCAGCAACAGCACACCGATGACCCCGAAGGCATACACGGCATAGACGACGGTCACCGTCAGCTCGGAGAACCCGAACTTGTCCTGGTAGAGCCCATAGAGCGGGGTCGGCAGGGTGGTGCCGGCCATACACACGGCGAATACCGCGCCGGCGAGGGAACACTTACGCCATGCTCGGCGATCACCGTCCATGGCGTCGACAGTAGTTGCGCCTGCCCGCCCGGCACGGGTAGGGCGTGGCCGACGCGCCGCTGGGCGGAGCCCTGCAGCAGTCGGGCGCGAGGCCGGTCCCGATGCCGTCGCCGAGGAACTGCAGCGCAGCCGGATCGGTCCGCAGCCGCCGGTGGGCAGGTGGGGCCTGGCCGGGGCCGTCCTCGATCCACTTGACGACCAGGGTGTGGGGCGTCGGTACCGCTGAGGTAGACCCGGGCCGCGGACCAGGGTTCGATGCGTTCCCAGCGAACTGCGTTGATCGGCGAACGGCAGGTGCCGGTCAGGTTCAGCAGAGCAACGGCGCGGGAGACCGCTCGGTGAGCAGGCATCCCTGCACTCTACGGATCGAGCACCCTGCATCGAGGGCCTACCGCCCCGGGCGGGAGGTGAGTCAGGCCGGCGTGAGAAAGAGCTTTTCCAGCTGTGCCTCGTGCATGGCGGGGGTGCCGCCGTCCTCGGTGGCGGTCAGGCACTCGCGCATGCGGCCCGCGATGAATTTGAGCCCGGCGCGGTCCAGCGCGCGGCTGACGGCTGCGAGCTGCGTGACGACGTCCCGGCAGTCGCGGCCTTCTTCGGCCGTCGTGATGACTCCTGCCGACCGCCCCTGAGCGCGCCGCAGGCGGTGGGCACTGCGCGGGCGGAGGCTTCGTCGTCGGCGGTGGTGGCCGCAGTAGCTTTGGCGGCCGGGTTCGGCACGGTCGGTGTCATCCGTTGGGCTCCGGCGACGACGTTCACCAGCCTCATCCACGGGGCCCAAAGAAATGTGCACGGCGATGTCGAGAACCCGTGGTTGGCTCCGTCCCTGAGGTGAAAGCGACCACAATGGGTCGCACCAGCACCGAGGAGAACACGATGGCCAAGTACCTGCTGCTGAAGCACTACCGGGGCGCTCCGGCTTCGGTCAACGACGTCCCCATGGCGCAGTGGACGCCCGAGGAGATCTCGGCGCACGTGCAGTACATGCAGGACTTCAAGGACCGGCTCGAGAAGACCGGCGAGTTCGTCGACAGTCAGGCGCTCGCCCCCGAAGGGACGTGGGTCCGGTACGACGGTGAGGGCCGCCCGCCGGTCACCGACGGCCCGTTCGCCGAGACCAAGGACCTCATCGCGGGCTGGATGGTGATCGACGTCGACAGCTACGAGCGCGCCGTCGAGCTGGCCGGGGAGCTGTCGGCCGAACCCGGGGCGGGCGGCAAGCCGATCCACGAGTGGCTCGAGCTGCGCCCGTTCATGGGCTCGCAGCACACCATCATGGAATGACCTCGTCGATGAACGAGGCCCTGATCCGGAGCCTGACGCCGAGCGTGCTCGCTGTCCTCGTCCGTCGCGGAGCCGACTTCGCGGCGGCCGAGGATGCCGTGCAGGACGCGCTGGTCGAGGCGGTCCGCGTCTGGCCGGCCGACCCTCCGCGGGATGCGAAGGGCTGGCTGGTCACCGTGGCCTGGCGCAAGTTCCTCGACGCCACCCGGTCGGACGTCGCCCGGCGGCGGCGTGAGGACCTCGTCGACGACGAACCGGCACCCGGACCCGCACCCGCGGCGGACGACACGCTCCAGCTCTACTTCCTGTGCGCCCACCCGTCGCTGACGCCGTCCTCCGCGGTCGCGCTCACCCTGCGCGCCGTCGGCGGGCTCACCACCCGCCAGATCGCCCAGGCCTACCTGGTGCCCGAGGCGACCATGGCGCAGCGCATCAGCCGGGCCAAGCGCACCGTCGCCGGCGTGCGGTTCGACCAGCACGGCGACGTCGCCACCGTGCTGCGCGTCCTGTACCTGGTCTTCAACGAGGGCTACTCCGGCGACATAGACCTCGCCGCCGAGGCCATCCGCCTCACCCGGCAGCTCGCGGCCGCGATCGACCACCCCGAGGTGAGAGGGCTGCTGGCCCTCATGCTTCTCCATCACGCCCGCCGCGCCGCCCGCACCGCGCCCGACGGCAGTCTGGTTCCGCTCGCCGAGCAGGACCGCGGCCGGTGGGACACCGAGTCGATCGCCGAGGGTGTCGAGATCCTCCAAGCGGCCCTCGCCCGCGACCGCCTGGGCGAGTTCCAGGCCCAGGCCGCCATCGCGGCACTCCACGCCGACGCGCCCGCCGCCGAGGAGACCGACTGGGTGCAGATCGTGGAGTGGTACGACGAGCTCACGCGCCTGACCGACAACCCAGTCGTCCGGCTCAACCGCGCAGTGGCCGTCGGCGAGGCCGACGGACCACGCGCCGGCCTGGCGGCGCTCGCGGAGCTGACCGACTCGCTGCCCCGCCACACCGCGGTGGCGGCGTATCTCCACGAGCGTGCCGGCGACCTGGCGACGGCGGCACAGCTGTACGCGGAGGCGGCCGACAAGGCACCCAACCTCGCCGAGCGCGACCATCTGACGCGCCAGGCGGCCAGGCTCAACACGTCTCGGCTGAACCGGCTGGAGGAGAACACGTAGCGGTTCGGAGCGAGTTGGGTACTTCGGGGCGGCCGTGCACCTCGCGGCCGTCCGGTGATCCCAGCTCACGGGAGGCCGGTGCGGAACGGCCTGGTCTCTACGGGCTGTCGCGGGCTCGTACCGCCACCTCAGCTCCCTGGCCGCCGCCCTCACCCGCACGGTCCGCTCTCACATGCGCCCGGCGCCCATAGCGCCGATGGTCGGAAGAGCATGATCCGGTGCGGAACAGGGGGACGGTGTGGGACAGGCGGGAACGCTCATCCTCATCATGGCGGCCGCCGTTCTGGCGCCGCTGCTGGCACACTTCGTCGGCCGATGGGTCCGGATCCCCGTGGTCATCTTCGAAATCGTGCTGGGGATCCTCATCGGTCCCGACGTGCTCGGCTGGGCGCACGGAGGAGAGATCATCGACGTGCTCTCGGACCTGGGTCTGTCGATGCTCATCTTTCTGGCCGGGTACGAGATCCAGTTCGCGGCCATCCGGGGAGACACGCTGCGCCGTTCCGTCTGGGCCTGGGTGATCTCCCTGGCTCTGGGGCTGGGCGTGGCGCTGGCCCTGACGGGCCTGGA
Source organism: Streptomyces sp. NBC_01445 (assembly GCF_035918235.1). Classification (NCBI taxonomy): domain Bacteria; kingdom Bacillati; phylum Actinomycetota; class Actinomycetes; order Kitasatosporales; family Streptomycetaceae; genus Streptomyces; species Streptomyces sp. NBC_01445. The sequence continues at coordinate 9,599,076 of NZ_CP109485.1, forward strand.
CCTGGCGCGCGCCGTGATCATCGGAACCGCGCTGACCAGTACGGCGCTGGGCACGGTGCTGCCCATCCTGCGGGACAGCGGTGATCTGGAGGGCCGGTTCGGCACAGTGATGATGGCGTTCGGCGCGGTCGGCGAGTTCGGGCCCATCATCGCCATGGCGGTGCTGCTCAGTGGCCGCAAACCAGGGGCGGCCACGGTGGTCCTCGCCGTCTTCGCCGCCGTCACCGCCGCCGCCGTGTTCCTGGCCCTGCGGCCGCGCCGGCCGTGGTTCAGCCAGGTCATCCGCAGCACTCTGCACACCAGCGCGCAGTTCGCGGTGCGTTTCGTGATGCTCCTGCTGGTCGCGATGCTGGCGCTGTCGCAGGAGCTCGGCCTCGACGTGCTCCTCGGCGCCTTCGCCGCCGGACTGCTCACCCGGCTCGTGCTCCAGGGCTCGGCGCCGGAGAGCAGCGAGGAGATTCTGACCAGGGTGGAGGCGGTGGGTTTTGGCTTCCTCGTCCCGCTCTTCTTCATCGTCACCGGAATCGAGTTCGATCTGGCCTCGCTGCTCGACGGCGGGCGCGCACTGGTGCTGCTGCCCGTCTTCCTCGTCCTCTTCGTGGTCGTACGGGGACTGCCGACGTACGTGCTGGCACCACGGGATCTGTCGCCGCTCAGCCGCCGGGCGCTCACGATCTACTCCTCCACTTGCCTCCCGCTCGTCGTGGCGATCACGGCGATCGGCCTGGACGAGGCGTCGTGAAAAAGAGCGAGGCGGCGGCCCTGGTCGGCGCGGCGATGATCTCGGTCCTGGTCTTCCCGCTGCTCGCTCTGCGGCTGCGGGCACGGGAACGCCACATCAAGCCCCGGATGCCCCAGGCGCCCGAGACGGAGGCCTGGTGACCAGGCGTCGCTCAGGGGAGCTGCGCGTCAGGCCCCAGACGGCTCGTTCTTCCATGGGGTTACCTCTTCGCGCGGCTCGCGCATCACATGTTCGTCGCCTTATGCTCCGTAATGTCCTTAATGTACTTCAGGGAAGGCGGCCCGCTCGTGCCCAGTGGCCTCAATGCCGACACCGTTGGACCCGTCGACGTCGCTGTGGTCGGGTTCGAGGGCAACCGGTTCAACGGTGACGTCGCGCCCGCCCTGCGGGAATTGCAGCAGAACGGCACGGTACGCATCCTCGACCTGAGCTTTGTCATGAAGGCGGCAGACGGCTCCGTCAATGTCGTCGAACTGGCAGATGAGGAAGTGGCTGAGGCATTCCAGCAGGTCACCGATGCCCAGTTCGACCTTCTCAGTGACGAAGACCTGCGGACCGTCGCGGACAACCTCCCTCCGGAGTCGTCGGCCCTGGTCGTGGCCTGGGAGAACACCTGGGCCGCCCGGCTTGCGACGGCCCTGCGGGACTCGCAGGGCGAACTGCTGCTCCTGGAACGCATCCCGCGGGCCGCCGTCGTCGAAGCCGTCGCCGCGCTCGGCTCCGAGTGACACCGAACAATTCGGACTAAGGGGAAGATCGGCATGCCTCAGCGATTCGGACGACCGGGCCTTCTGGGCACGATCGCGCGCACCGCGGTGATCTCCGGTACCGCCACCGCCGTCTCCAGCCGTGTGGATCGCCGCATCGGCGAGCGCGACGTGCGTCGGCAGACGGAGTCGCAGGCCGCCCAGCAGCAGGCTGCGGCGGAGCAGCCCCCGCCGCAGCAGCCGGCCGCGCCCCCGGCCACGGACCGCGTCTCCCAGCTCACCGCACTCGCCGAGCTCAAGGCCCAAGGGCTGCTGACGGATGAGGAGTTCGCCGCTGAGAAGGCCCGGGTCCTGAACTCCTGACCCGGCCGATCGGAGCAGCCGGCTGATCGGAGCACTCGTCCGATCGGAGCACTCGTCCGATGGAAGCGATCGGAGCAGTCAGCCGCGCAGGGCCGACGCGAAGATGCCCGGCAGCCGGCTCGCCCTCGGATCGGTGGCGTAGGCCGTGAGACGTTCCATCGTCGTACGTCCTGTGCGGTTGGTGACGTAGTACGGCGGGCGCGGCGACAGCGAGGGCGAGCCGGTCAACAGACCGCGCGGCGCGGGGGCGAAGGGGGCCCGCAGGACGGTCTTCTCGACGTCCTCCAGCATGAACGCGTTGTGCACGAACCCGATACCGCTGCCGATGTCCTGGCGGGTGTGGCCGGGGTGGGCACCCCAGGGTGTGTAGCCGAGCAGGAAGCCGAACGCCGACCAGCAGTTGACGCCGAGCGTGCCGTAGCGCAGTGCGGCGACGGCCTCGTCCACGGCGGCGCGGTGGGAACGTTCGGTGCGGGGGTGGACCAGCAGTGTGGCGCCGAGTGTGCCGGGAAGCCTGTCGTTGGCGAACTCCGTTGCTGCGCGCAGGAATTGGGGAGCGTCCTCGCCGGGCAGGCGCACCACGCCGAGGGCGCTGGCGAACACCTCGTCCGTGAGCATGGGGTCGTCGGCGTCGGTGATGTCCGGGACGAGGAGGCGGCACGTGTCGTCGCCGTAGATCTCGGCCTCCGGGTGGGCCCGCGTCACCGCGTCGAGACGGTCGGCCGCGCCGGGGTAGTAGTCGCCGCGCTGTGGCAGTTCGCGCAGGACGCGACGGATCTCCGTGAGCAGGCGCTCCGTGCCCTCCCAGTGGCGGGGCACGAGCAGGACCTGGCTGGCGACGCAGTTGTGGCCGGAGTTGTTCAGTTTGCCGGTGACGATGTGCTCGGCCTGGAAGCGGAAGTCCGCCGCGCTCCATGGTCCCGGCGTCACGATGCAGGGGCTGACGCCGCCCAGCTCGCTGGTGAACGGCTTGTCGTTGACCGGAGTGTCGGCGCGCCGTCGCTCCTCGGCCTGCGCGCCGGTGCCCCACACGATGGCGTCGTGGGTGCGTTCGCTGCCGGTGACATGGATGGTGTCGACGGTCTCGTGGGTGGTGAGGTACGCGCCTTCGGCCGCGCCCCCGTCGACGAAGTGGACCCAGCCGCGCTCCACGAACTCGGTGAACACCTTCTCGAAGTGCGGGCGGAGGTAGGCGTTGACGGGGTTCATCTTGGCGAGGACGACCTGGCCCTCCGCGTACAGCTTGTGCAGGATGTCGAGCGGCGTGATGGCCGGGACGTTCCCGGCGCCGAGGACGAGCGCGACGGCCGGCTCGCCCTGCCGCCCGCGGTACTCGCCCGCCGCGCCGGCCAGGACCTGCTCGCGGGTCGTGCCCGGCAGGGTCCGCACCTCGGCGGTGAAACCGTTGAGCAGGAGGCGGTCCGTGGCTGTGGCGGGGAAGACGTCGACGACGACGCGGCCCTCGTGCGTGCGGACGGACTTGGCGGGCACCGGGGTGTGCCCGGCGGCCAGGCGGCGCAGCACGTGCAGGTACGCGCTCACGGTCTGCGCCAGCGCCCAGGGCGCGGTGACCCAGTCCTCTGCGGCCCAGTTGGAGTCCGCTTCGTAGCCCTTGGCGCGGGCCGCGTCGGCGACCATGCCCGAAGCGCCCTCGGCGATGCGCGGGAGCATCCGCTCCAGCAGGGCGATCCGCTCGGTGAGCGGGGTGGCGGTCCAGGACTCGGCGTGGTCGCGCAGGTCGGACACGGCGAGGTCGAGGGGAGCCGTGTCGAGAGTGGGTACGGGTGCGGCAGACAAGGGTCAACTCCTGGGGAGGTGAGGGGGATCGAGGTGGTGAGGTCGCGTCAGGTGCTCAGTCGTGCGATGTCCCGCGCCGGGTCGACGAGCAGGAAGGACGCGGCGGCTCCGACGGCCAGGAGCAGTCCTGACAGCAGTGCCGAGTTCTGGTAGCCGTCGGTGCCCTGGGCGTCGACGAGGGCACCGACGACGGCGGGTGCGCCCAGACCCGCCGCCGTCACCACCGCGTTCATGGTGCCCAGCGCACCGCCGCTGCGGGACGGCGGGGCGAGCTCGGCGACGGTGGTCGCGGCGATTGTGGCGTACGAGCCCCCGAGGCCGAAGCCGAGGGCGATCAGGACGGTCTTCGCGCCCGAGCCGTCGACCAGTGGCAGGGCCAGACAGCACGCGGCGCCCAGGGCGAGCAGCCAGCCGCCCACCCAGCCCCGGGCACGGCGGCTGCCGACACCGCGCCGCATCAGCCGGCCGGTGATGCCGGCCTGCGCGAGCAGCACGACGGCGCCGATCGTCCAGGGCGCGACGACGAGGGTGCCCGCCGCGTGGGCCGAGTACCCGAGGGCGTTGCGCAGGTAGGACGGCAGCCAGACCAGCATCAGGGCCACGGCCCAGTAGCTGGTGAAGTAGGCGAGGGTGGCACCGATCCAGGTGCGGCTGGCGAAGATCCTCCGGTACGGGACGGCCGCCCGCGCCTCGTGCGGTATCGCGCCACTGACGGGGGTGACACCCGCGCCACTGGCGGGGGCGACACCGTGGCGGCCGTCTGCGCCGAATGCGGCCCAGGCCACCGCCCACACGAGCCCCGCGCCCGCGAGCACCCACAGCGCCGAGCGCCACCCGTGGTGCTGGATCACCCAGGACAGGCCGGGCGCCGAGACGATCACGCCGAGGGTGACGCCCAGGGTGATCAGCGCGCCGGGCAGATTGCGCCGGTGGTCGGGGAACCAGGCCAGCGTGGCCTGTTGGGCGACGGGGAACGCGGGGCCCTCCGCCGCTCCCAGGAAGACGCGCGAGACGACCAGGACGGCGAGGCCGCCGCCGATCGCCGCGGGCACCTGGGCGACCGACCGCAGGACGGCCATCAGCAGGAGCAGCAGTTTCGGCGACACCCGGTCGGCGGCGAGCCCGACGATGACCGCGGCCACGGAGAAGAGCAGGAAGAACGCGCTGTTGGCGAGCCCGAACTGAGTGGCACTCAGATGGAGGTCCGCGCGGATCTCGTCGGCGGCCAGGCCGAGGACGGACTTGTCCGCGAAATTGACCATCATGAAGACCACGAGCAGCAAGGTCACCGTCCAGGCGCGCCGGCTGCTGCTGCCGGTGGCCCCGGTGGTCCCCGTCGGGCGCGGGGGGACGGTCGGTACCGCGGTCATGCGTACTCCTGAGAGAGAAGTGGGAGAACGGTTCAGGACAGCGGGACACCGGCGATGGCGATGCGCTCCATCACCCGGCGCTGCGGGAAGTAGTCGTTGACCGCGTAGTGCTGGACGGCGATGTTGTCCCAGACGGCGATCGAGTCGGCCTCCCAGCGGAAGCGGATCTGGAACTCGGGGATGCGCGCCTGGAGGACCAGGATGTCGAGCAGTTCACGGTTCTCGGCCTCGGACAGACCCTTGATGTACCGGGTGAACGGCTCGTTCACGTAAAGGGTCCTGCGGCCGCTGCGCGGGTGGCGCACCACGACGGGGTGCTCGACCTGCGGCCAGCTCTCGCGGAAGGCGGCCTTCTGCCTGTCGTCCATGAGGGCGCCCCAGCTGGCCTCCCAGTCGTGGACGGCGGTGAGGTTCGCGATCCGCTCCTTGAGGTCCTCGGGCAGGTTGTCGTACGCGGCGCCCATGTCCGCCCACATCGTGTCTCCGCCCGCGGCGGGTACCTCCACGGCACGCAGCACGGCGCCGAGCGAAGGGTTGGCCATGAACGAGTGGTCGCTGTGCCAGATGTTCTTGTTGCCCGCGGCCTTGGCGTCCTTGGCGAGCCGGGAGATGCCGGCGGTCCCGGTCTTCGCGAAGAACGGGTTCGCCTCCGGCGGCCCCCAGATGCCCGACAGCGCGAGGTGGTGCTCGGCGGTGAATCCGGTCTGTCCGCGGAAGAAGATCACCTTCCACTCCAGCAGCGCCTGCCGAAGCTCCGCGGCGAGTTCGTCGGAGATGGGCCGGGTCAGGTCGACGCCGCCGAGCACGGCGCCGAAGTGCGGGGTGAGCGGGTCGATGTCGATCAGCCGGTACGCGGACTGCTCGGCGCCGGGGGCGAGCCGCTCCAGGACCCGGCGGCCGTAGTGCATGAGGGGCTTGTCCAGTACCGGCTCGGGGTTGGTCACGTGGGTCGATGCGACGGCCTGCATGGCGGTCCTCCTCCTGACGGTGAACGCTAATTACGTAACCCGCAGTATCGATATTGGAATGCGCAGGTGCAAGGGGTCGGGAGGAGTTGTTTTCCTGTGCCGTCCGGGGCTGCGGAACCGGCATCCGGGCACGGCGAAGGGCGCGCGGGCACGACGAAGTGCCCTGCGCGCAGGGAAGTGACGGGACGTCAGTCCAACGTCAGGGCCGGGCGCCGACCGCCCGGCCGATCAGGTCCACGACCGACTCGACGAGCGTCTCGTCGGGCATCTGCTGCTCGCCGACCATCCGGAAGACCAGCGACGCCGCCACGAGCGTCGAGGCGGCGGACACGTCGACGTCAGGCCTGACGTCGCCGCGTGCGATCCCGCGCTCCAGCAGGTGTCGCGTCTCGCTCATCACGCGGGCCGTGTAGGCGCGATAGGCGCCCGGCTCCGCTCCCACCTCGGCGGCGGTACCGATCACCCCGGCCAGCAGGCGGTCGACCCCCGGCTGCCGGTAGGCCTTCATGCGCGCCGTCAGGACGGCCCGCAGCTCGGCCCGGAAGTCCCCCATGTCGGGCACGGTCAGCGGCCCGATCCGCGACTCCGCGGCAGCGATGACCAGGTCCTGCTTGGTGGACCAGCGCCGGTACATGGCCGGCTTGCTCACCCCGGCGCGGGCCGCGACGGCGTCCATCGTGAGCGCGGCCATGCCGCTCTCCGCCACCAGGTCGACGACGGCGTCGAGCACGGCCCGCGTGACATGTTCCTGGCGCGGCCGGCCCGGACCCCGGCGTGCGCTCTCCACCTGTTCCTCCGACATGCGGCGACCCTACGCGGACCGCGTCCGTCGCTGCTCGCGGGGACGTGTCCGCAGGCCTGTGGCGCTCAGGCGCCCACGGCGTGCGTGACGTCGGCCAGCTCGGCCCGCAGCACATGCTTGGTGATCTTCCCCGACGGAGTACGCGGCAGCTCACGGCGGAGGACCAGCTCGCGGGGGATCTTGTAGCGGGCGATCCGCGTCTCGAGCCACGCGCGCACGCCCGCCAGGTCCGGTTCCGTACCGTCGTGCGGCACGACGACGGCCACCACGGTCTCGCCCCACTGCGGGTGCGGGCGGCCGACGACGGCGACGTCGAGCACGTCAGGATGGCCGCGCAGCGCGCCCTCCACCTCCTGCGAGGCGACGTTCTCGCCGCCGGTGATGATCACGTCCTTCATCCGGTCCACGACCGTGACGAAGCCGTCCTCATCGACCCGTCCCAGGTCGCCGCTGCGGTACCAGTCGCCCGCGAACACCTCGGCGGTGGCGGCCTCGTCGTCGAGGTAGCCGACCATGCGCGTGTCCGAGCGCAGCCAGATCTCCCCGGTATCGCCCGGACCGGCATCCGTGCCGTCGGGGCGGACGACGCGCAGATCCACACCGGGCATGCCGTGGCACCCGATCGAACCGGCCTTGGTCACCTGCTCGGCGGGGGAGAGTGAGGTCCCCGCGGGGCCCATTTCGCTCATCCCGTACACCTGATGGAAGTCCTGCGAGCCGTACGCCTTCATCAGCCGGCGCGCGGTGTCGGCGTCCAGAGGCCCGGCGCCGTAGATCCACGCGCGCACAGAGGTGAGGTCGAAGTCGGCGAAGTCGGCGACGGCTTGCACGGGGGCGATGAGCGCGATCGGCGCCGCGAACATCGCGGTGACCCGCTCGCGCTGGATCGTCTCCAGCATGCCGCGAGGATCGTACTCGCGCTGCAGCACGACCGTGGCCCCGCGCACCAGCGTGCCGAGCGTCCAGTTGTTGAGGGGGGAGGCGTGCCAGATCGGCATGCAGATCAGGAACCGCTCGTCAGGGACGAGGGGGATCGTGTCCGCCGTGTGCCCGGCCGTCAGGGCGATGCCGCGGTGCGTGTGCACACAGCCCTTGGGGGTCCCGGAGGTGCCTGACGTGTAGAGGATCTGCGCGATGTCGCTGTCCGGGCCCGGTTCCCCGCGGGACGGCTCGGCTCGCGCAACGAGGGACTCGAAACTGTCCGCGGGGCGCGTGTCCGCGTCGGCGTCGGGGTGGCTGACCAGCCAGGGCACGTTCACCGCCTCGGCGGCAGCGGTCGCGCGCCCGCCGATCTCCGCGTCGACGAGCATCAGCCTGGCTCCGCAGTGCAGGAGCTGGCGCGTCACCTCGGCAGTCTGCAGTTTGTGGTTGACGGGTACCAGGGTGGCGCCCGCGTGCCAGGCGCCGAACGCCGCGAACAGGAAGGCGGGGGTGTTGTACGTCATCACCGCGAGACGGTCGCCCGGCCGCAGCCCGGCCTCGCTCAGTACCGTCGCGGCGCGCCGGGCGGCTTCGTCGAACTCCCGGTAGCTCCACCGCTGTTCGCGATAGACGACCGCTTCCTTGTCGCCGGCCGAGCGAACCACGCCGTCCAGCAGGGCACTGAGGTGCATCACGTTCTCCTGACGAGCCGGGCCGACGGAACCGACCGTGGCGGGAAACTCTGAATCATGGTTCACTTCTTTCATGGCCTACCGCAAGACCCCAGCCGAAATCAGCCGGCTCGAAGCCGCGAGAGAGCGGCTCGTCTCCTGCGCCACCTCGGTCGTGGCGGAAGTGGGCTGGTCACAGGCGTCCGTGACCGCCGTCGCCGACTCGGCGGGCATCGCGGCAGGCTCCGTGTACCAGCACTTCCCGTCCAAGGCGGCCCTCGCCGTGGAAGTGTTCCGGCGCGCCGCGGGGCGCGAGGTGGATGTCCTGGGTGAGGTGCTGCACGGTCCGGGAGACCCCGTCGAACGGCTCCGCCGCGGCGTCGAGATCTTCGCCCGCCGCGCCCTGGAGAACCGCGGCCTCGCCTACGCCCTGCTCGCGGCCCCCGCCGAACCCGCGGTCGGCGCCGAGCGGCTCGACTTTCGCCGCCGCTACCGCACGCTGTGGGCCGAGGTGGTGCGCGAGGGCACGGCGACGGGCCAACTACCCCCACAGAACGCCGAGATCACCGCGGCCGCCCTGACCGGAGCCATCGGAGAAGTGCTCGTCGACCCGCTCGGCACCCCCGACGAGAACGCCACCGAGCAACTACTCACCGACCTCACCGCCGCGGCACTGCGCTGCGCGGGCGCCCCGACCGCCTGATTCCCACCCGCTCAACCGGAGGAGGCCCCATGCCCAGCAACCCCACCGCCGTGACGCACGAAGTGACCAACCAGGCACCGCCGTTGACCGGCCACGACATCGCAGACGACCCGGTCCTCATCGAGGGCGTGCGCCGCGAGGGCGCCGCATGGTCGCTCGACGACCTCCACCGGATCGGCCGCCGCGCGGGCAGCGAGGAGGTACAGCGCTGGGCCGACGAGGCCAACCGCTACGAGCCGGTGCTGCGCACCCACGACCGCTACGGCAACCGCATCGACGAAGTCGACTTCCACCCCTCGTACCACGCCCTGATGGACGTGGCGGTGGGCGAGGGGCTGGCCGGCAGTGCCTGGGCGGACGAACGGCCCGGCGCGCATGTGGCGCGGGCCGCGGCCTTCATGGTGTGGAGCAGCACCGAGGCCGGGCACGGCTGCCCCGTCTCCATGACGTACGCCGTTGTCCCCGCCCTGCGCCACGCCCCCGACCTGGCCAAGATCTACGAGCCCCTGCTCACCAGCCGTGTCTACGAACCCGGTCTGCACACCCCGGGCGAGAAGGGGGGCCTGCTCGCCGGCATGGGGATGACGGAGAAGCAGGGTGGCACCGATGTGCGCGCAAACACCACCTCCGCCACCGAACAGGCCGACGGGACCTGGCGGTTGCGCGGTCACAAGTGGTTCACCAGCGCCCCGATGAACGACCTGTTCCTTGTGCTCGCCCAGGCGCCCGGCGGCCTGTCCTGCTTCCTGGTCCCGCGCGTCCTGCCCGACGGCAGCCGCAACACCTTCCGCATCCAGCGTCTCAAGGACAAGCTCGGCAACCGCTCCAACGCGTCGAGCGAGCCCGAGTTCGACGACACCGTGGCCTGGCTCGTCGGCGCCGAGGGCAAGGGCGTCCGCACCATCATCGACATGGTGACCATGACGCGGCTCGACTGCGTCCTCGGCTCCGCCGCCGGCACCCGCGCCGCACTGGCCCAGGCCGCCCACCACGCCCGCCACCGCTCGGTGTTCGGCGCCAAGCTCATCGACCAGCCGCTGATGCGCAACGTACTGGCCGACCTCGCCGTGGAGTCCGAGGCCGCCACCACGCTCGCGCTGCGCCTGGCCGGCGCCGCCGACCGCGCCCAGCACGGCGACGAGGGGGAGCGCGCCTTCCTGCGCCTGGCGACGGCGGTCGGCAAGTACTGGGTGTGCAAGCGGCAGCCCGTAGCGGTGGCCGAGGCCCTGGAATGCCTCGGCGGCAACGGATATGACGAGGCATCAGGCATGCCGCGGCTGTACCGCGATGCCCCGCTCAACGGCATCTGGGAGGGCTCCGGCAACGTCAACGCCCTGGACATGCTGCGGGCGTTGGCCCGTGAGCCCGAGTCCCTGGAGGCGTTCCGTACGGAGATCGAGGCGGCGGCCGGCGGTGACCGGCGACTCGACACGGCCTGGCAGGAGCTGCAGGGCGAGCTGGTCCTGACCGAGGACGCGCCGCTGCGGGCCCGCCGCGTCATCGAACGCGCGGCCCTCGTGCTGCAGGGTTCGCTCCTGGTCCGGCACGCACCGGCCGCCGTGGCGGACGCGTTCTGCGCGTCGCGGCTCGCCGGGGACCGCGGACTCGCCTTCGGGACGCTGCCGCCAAGGACCGATTTCGCGGGGCTGCTGGAGCGACTTCCTGCGTGACGTTCGCAGGCCTTCGCCCGCGCTGAACGGACGCACGGGCGGGAGTCCTTCACTGGTGGCCGCGTCGAACGACAGCTTCGCGGCCACCGTCACCCCGTCGGTTCGGATTGACCGGAACCTTGCCTGAAGACCGGTTCCCTGAGGCGGGACCCCGGTAGCTTCGCGCGTATGGTCCCGCACGCCCCAACTCCCGGTTGTGTGCTCGGCGTTGACGGGCGCCGTCACCCTGACGGCAGCCGACCTCGCCGCCCGCCTGATCCTCGTACCGCTAGAGGTTCCGGTGGGTGCGCTGACCGCGCTGGTCGGTGCGCCCTATCTGCTGTGGCTGCTCGGCAGGTCGCACCGCTGATCCCTTCACATCCTTGGGCTTCCTGCGTCCTCTCGATAGAGGTCGGCCAGCAGGGCGACCGCGGCGTGGGTGGCGGGATGCGGGCTCTGTTGCGGCCAGATCAGGTGTACGGGGACGGGTTCGGTGTCGCGCAGAAGGCGATAGGCGATGCCGTCGCGACGGTACTGCGTGGCCGTGGACTGCGGAGTGACGCCGACGCAGCGGCCCGTGGCGATGGCGGCGAGCCAGTCGTCGACGTCCTGGATGTACTCCACGTGGGGACGGGCCCCTTCGGGCCACAGGTCCAGGGTGGTGGTGCCGGTGCGGCGGTCCACCACGAGGGTGCGCTCGCGGATCTCCGACAGGCGGATGCCGCGGCGCCTGGCCCACGGGTCGTCGGAGGCGAGAGCGACGTAGCGGCGCTCGTGCCCGACCAGGGCGTGAGCGTAGCGCCGGGTGTCGATGGCGGTCCTGATGACGGCCATGTCGCACAGGCCCTCGGCGAGCCCGCCGGTGGGGGTGTTGTGACGGATCAGGTGGAGCTCGACGTCGGGGTAGCGGTCGCGCCAGCGGCGCTGGAACTCGGCGGTGTGCCGCCCCATCGCGGACCAGGCGTGGCCGATGCGCAGGCGCGTGTGACCGGTGGTCGCCTGGCGGACCAGTTCGTCGGCCTCGGCGAGCATATGATTCACCGCCGCCCAGTGGCGGCCGGTGGTGGGACTGGCCATGGTGTTCGCGACCATGAACCTGACGCTGTACATGGCGATCGACCGGATCGGGCTCGGTCTGGCGGTCACCCTCGAGTTCCTCGGGCCGCTCACCGTCGCCCTCGCGGGCTCCCGCCGTCGCGTCGACCTGGTCTGCGCTCTCGTCGCCTGCACGGCAGTACTGGTCCTCACCCGGCCCCGGCCCAGCACCGACTACCTCGGCATCGCCCTGGCCCTGCTCGCCGCCGTGTGCTGGGGCTGCTACATCCTTCTCAACCGCACCGTGGGGCAGCGCCTGCCCGGGATCGAGGGTTCTGCGGCCGCCGCACTCGTCTCCGGCACGCTCTACGTGCCGGTCGGCATCACCGTACTGTGCCTGCACCGGCCGACCGCAGCCGCGCTCCTGTGCGCGCTGGCAGCCGGTGTGCTGTCCTCCGCGGTGCCCTTCCTCGCCGATCTGCTCGCGCTGCGACGCGTCCCCGCCCACTTCTTCGGGATCTTCATGAGCGTCAACCCGGTGTGCGCGGCACTGGTGGGCCTGGTGATACTCGGCCAGCACCTAGACCCGGCATCGTGGACGGCCATCGCCGTGATCGTTGCCGCGAACGCCGTGGCCGTGGGCACGGCAGCGCACCGCCCTCCGGCCCGTCAAGACCACCCGGGCGGGGTGTGAATAGAGTGGGCGAGTGGATCTCAACGCTGTGCGCACCTTTGTCGCGGCCGCGGATGCCGGCCAGTTCCAGGAAGCCGCCGCAGCCCTGTCGATCACCCAGCAAGCCGTCTCCAAGCGCATCGCCGTGCTGGAAAAGGACCTGGGAGTACGGCTGTTCACCCGCACACCACGTGGCGCCGAGCTCACCATCGACGGCCAGGCGTTCCTGCCCCACGCCCGCGAACTCCTCCGGGCGGAGGACCGGGCCGATGCCTCCGTGCGCCCCGGCCGGCGCGCCCTGCGCGTCGACGTGATCAACCGGCGGATCGCTCCGGCGGTGCTTCTCCAGGACTTCTATCGCACGCGTCCTGACATCGAGCTCGACGTCGTGACCCTGAACGTCGACGTCGACACCGCGATCGCCGCCGTCGAAGCCGGGACGATCGATGCCACGTTCCACGCGATCACCGTCGCCGAGCATCACCTGCCGGCCTCGATCAGGACCACCCGAGTGATCGACGACCCGCACGAGCTTCTCGTCGGGCCCTCCCATCCGCTGGCCGATGCCGACAGCGTCACGCCCGCACAGCTCGCCGGACACCGCATCTGGATGCCCGGCATGGCACCCGGCACAGAGTGGGCCGACTACTACGACGAGTTCGCCGCCGCATTCGGGCTCACGATCGATGTCGTCGGGCCCGTTTTCGGGAACGAGGCGCTGCTGGACGAGATCGCCGACTCCGCCGACCTCGCGACCCTCGTGGGCGAAGGATCGCGCTATCTCTGGCCCGACAGTTATGACCTGCGGCGCATCCCGGTGCGGAACCCGACGCCGGTCTACCCGATGTCCCTGATCTGGCGCGGCGACAATCGGCATCCGGCGCTCGACGCGTTCCGCGCCCACCTGGAGGCGACCCGAGCGCAGACCCCGGACCCCGACGTCTGGGAACCGACGTGGAGACAGCGGACCGCCAGAAGGTCGTGAGACCCAAGGCAGGGTCCGCCCTTCAGCAGGATCTAGCGCGGAACCCCGGGCGTTCACGACTCCGTTGGGAAAGTCGTGATTCGGGCAGTGCTGTGTCGTTCGTCTTGCTGATGGCTATGGTCGTTGGCGGGATGGGGAGAGCGGGATGTCGTTGGAGTCGCGGTCGGATGACGGAGTGCCTGAGCTGACGGCTCGGGTGGTGCGGGCCTCGTTCCCCAAGGGGACTTTGGCCATCCGGATCAGGGAAGTGCTCGGTCCGGTGTTCACGGACGAGGATTTCGCCGGGGCCTTTGCTGATCGAGGCCGGCCCGCGATCTCGCCAGGGGCTCTGGCGCTGGTGTCGGTGCTGCAATATGCCGAAGGACTCTCCGACCGGCAGGCCGCTGACCAGGTGCGAGCGCGCATGGACTGGAAGTTCCTGTTGGGGCTGGAGCTGGATGATCCCGGCTTCGACTTCACCGTCCTGGGGGATTTCCGCTCCCGTCTGATCACGCACGGGCTGGAAGAGCGGGTCTTGGAGGTGGTGCTGGCGCGGCTCTCGGACGCCGGGCTGCTGCGGGCGGGCGGCCGGCAGCGCACCGACTCGACGCACGTGCTGGCCGCGGTGCGCACGCTGAACCGGATGGAGTTCGTCGGTGAGACGCTGCGGGCGGCGCTGGAGGCGCTGGCCGCGGCCGCTCCGGACTGGCTGAGCGGATTGATCAGCCCCGGGTGGGTGGAGCGCTACGGGGCCAAGGTCGACAACTACCGCTTCCCGAAAGGGGAGAACGTCCGTCGGGAATGGGCCGAGCAGGTCGGCCGGGACGGGTTCGCTCTGCTTGACGCCATTGATGGGCCGGCCGCTGTGGCCTGGCTGCGCGAGGTGCCCGCAGTGCGGATCCTGCGCCGGGCCTGGGCAGAGCAGTATCACCGGGACGGGCAGGGGTGCGCTGGCGGGAGGGCAAGGACCTCCCGCCGGCCAGAGACCGGCTGTCCTCGCCCTATGACACCGACGCCCACTACGGCATCAAACGCGGGACGGGCTGGTGCGGATTCAAAGTCCACCTGAGCGAGACCTGCGAGCCGGACGCACCCCACCTGATCACGAATGTGGAGACCACCAACGCCACCGTCAACGACACCGAGGTCACCGCAACCATCCACCAGCATCTGGATGAACGGGGGTTGAGGCCGCGTGAGCATGTGGTGGACGCCGGTTACGTCACCGCCGCCCACATCCTGGCCGCCCACGAAGACCATGGCATCGACCTGGTCGGTCCCGTCGGCGCTGATACCCACCACAACGGACGGGACGCGCAGGCACCGGACCTGACTCAGGCCGCCTTCACCACCAACTGGAACGCCAGGAAGGTTATCTGCCCTCAGGGCGCGTCCAGTGTCAGCTGGTCCCAACAGCGCAAGGCCAGTGGGACCGTGCTCGTCCGGGTGCACTTCGCACTCGCCGACTGCGATCCATGCCCGCTGAGAGCGCGCTGCACCAAAGCAGCCAACGGCAAATGGGGCCGCAGCCTGACCCTGCTGCCCCGAGAGCAGCAACAGATCCTCGAAGAACGACGTGCCGAGCAGCAGACCGACGAGTGGAAGGCCCGCTACGACGTGCGAGCCGGGGTGGAGGGCACCATCTCCCAGGCCGTCCGCCGCACCCATCTGCGCCGCACTCCCTACCGAGGCCAGCACAAGACCCACCTCGCCAACGTCCTCTCCGCCACCGCCCTCAACCTCACCCGAATCGACGCCTGGCTGCGGGGCACCCCACTCGGCACCACCCGCGTCTCCCACCTCGCACGCCTCACCCTCGCGGCATGACCCGCCCCCGAGAGCCGATTTATGGATTTCCCAACGGAGTCGTTCACGCCCGGGAGGAAGCGCTTCTCTGGGCTGCTGTTACCTGCAGGTTCCCATGGGTCCGCACGGTTGGCCTCAGCCGGGACGTTTCTGGTTCTCGACGTACTTCTTGATGATCGACAGGGGGGCGCCTGCGCACGAGGCGGCAAAGTACGAGGGCGACCAGAAGTGGTCACCCCACAGGTACGTGCGGATGTGCCCGGGAACTCCTGACGGATCCTGCGGGCGGAGACGCCCTTGAGGGAGCCGACCAGCCGGGACAGGGAGACCTTCGGCGGGTAGTGCACCAGCAGGTGCACGTGATCGGTCTCGCCGTTGAACTCGACCAACTCTGTTTCGAAGTCCGCGCAGACGGCGCGCATGACTTCCTCGCAGCGTCGAAGGATCTCGTCGGTGAACGGTCCGCGCCGGTACTTGGGTGTGAAGACCAAATGGGCGTGGAGGGTGTGGACGACCGTGGGACCCTTACGAATATTGGGGTTTGGCTCCCAGCATGGTGACATGGGTCGATACGATCGCCCGCGTGAAGATCGTCGTGCAAGTGAAGTTGATGCCGGAGGCCGTGCAGGTATCCGCGCTGTCGGTGACGCTGCGCACGGTCAACGAGGCCGCGAACTGGGTGTCGGCGGTGGCGTTCGAGCACGGTGTCCCGCGTGAGTACGAGCTGCGCAAGCACACCTACGGTGAACTGCGGTCGCGGGGACTGGGGGCGCAGGCCGCCCAGCACATCATCAAGAAGACCCGCGATGCCTACACGACGCTCAGGGCCAACATCCGTGCCGGGAACCTCGGCAAGTCTGGATCGAAGCGCCGTACCAAGGCCGAGTCCAAGCCCATCGCTTTTAGGCCCGAGGCCGCGCAACCGTATGACGACCGGTGTTTGAGCTGGCAGTACGACGCGCAGACCGTGTCCATCTGGACGGTGGACGGCCGGGCCAAGAACGTCCGGTTCGCCTGTTCTCCTGACGCACTCAAGGCGCTCCGGGACCACCGGCAGGGCGAGTCGGACCTGATCGAGCGCGACGGCGTGTTCTACCTGCTCGCGACGTGTGACGTTCCCGAGGCTGAGCAGTACGAGCCCGACCACTTCATCGGCGTGGACCTGGGAATCGCCAACATCGCCACCACATCCACCGGCCACAAGACCGCCGGGCGTGGCCTGAACCGCCACCGCAAGCGGCAACTCGACCTGCGCAGGAAACTCCAGGCCAAGTCCACCAAGTCCGCCAAGCGGCTGTTGAAGAAGCGCAACCGGCGCGAACAGCGCCACGCGAAGGACCAGAACCACATCATCGCCAAGACGATCGTGACCGAGGCTGAACGCACCTCGGCCGGGATCTCCCTGGAAGAACTCAAGGGAATCCGGCAGAGGGTACGGCTCCGTAAGCCCCAACGGGTCGCGCTCCACTCCTGGGCCTTTGCCCAGCTGGCAGGTTTCATCGTTTACAAGGCCCGCAGGGCCGGCGTCCCCGTGGTCTTCGTCGATCCCGCCTACACCTCGCAGCAGTGCTGCGAGTGCGGCCACATCGACAAGAAGAACCGGGCAAGCCAGGCCCTGTTCACCTGCCGGGACTGCGGGGTCGTTGCCCACGCAGACCGGAACGCTTCCCACAACATCGCCCGCAAGGGCGAGGCTGTGTGGACTGCGGGGCGTGAGTCACGCGTCCCTGCCACCCCATAAGGGTGACTGGACGGAGGAGCCCACCCAGCAGCCAGTTGGACGCTACCTCCAAGCCCGGTCCTTCAGGACCGGGTCAAGTTGACCGGAGCACCACCGTGCGCCTTCCCTGGACGAAGACGCGGCCTTCGCAGTGCCAGCGGACGGCCCGCGCCAGGGCTGCCGATTCCGCGTCGCGGCCGATCGCTGCCAGGTCCTCGGGGGTGTGGCTGTGGTCGGCGCTGATGACCTCCTGGGCGATGATCGGGCCTTCGTCGAGGTCGGCGGTGACGTAGTGGGCCGTCGCGCCGACGAGTTTGACGCCGCGGTCGTGGGCCTGGTGGTAGGGCTTGGCGCCCTTGAAGCTCGGCAGGAACGAGTGGTGGATGTTGATCAGCCGGCCGGGCAGCTGAGCGCACAGGCCGTCGGAGAGCACCTGCATGTAGCGCGCGAGCACGACGAGGTCGACGTCGAACGAGTCGATGAGCTCGAGGAGTTGGGCCTCGGCTTCGGGCTTCGTCGAGGCGGTCACCGGCACGTGGAAGAACGGGACGCCGTGCCAGGCGACGAGTGCCTCGTGGTCGCGGTGGTTGGAGACGACCGCGACCACGTCGATGGGCAGGTCACCGCTGCGGGTGCGGAAGAGCAGGTCGTTGAGGCAGTGGTCGTAGCGGGACACCATGATCAGCACGCGCCGTCGGGTGCTGACCGGTTCGATGTGCCACCGCATGGCGAAGGGGGCAGCAACGGCGGCGAAGTCGTCGCGCAGGGACTGCGTGGTGTTCTCGCCGCCGGTGGCGGCGAAGTGCACCCGCATGAAGAAGTGGCCGTCGCGGCGGTCGCCGAACTGCTGGTTGTCGATGATGTCGCTGCCGTGCTCGACGAGGAACCGCGAGACGGCGTGGACGATACCGGGCGCCTCGGGGCAGTCGAGGGTGAGGACGTGCTCGACCGGCGCCGTGGCGGGGGCGGGAGAAGCGGGGGCGGGGGACGCGGCGGAAGCCGGGGAATCAGTCATGGTGTCCGCATTCGGTGACGTTGACGGCGAGGCAGCCGCGGGCGGCCTCCTGGCATGTGGCCTTCATGTCCCGGCCGGTGTCGCGCAAGGTCGTGATGACCTTGGCGAGGCTGTCCGTGTACGTGGGGTGACCGGACCGGCTACTGACGAAGCGCCGGGCCGCCCGCATCGGCCCCACCGTGCGAGAGGAGGGGCCGATGCGGACCGAGTGCGGGCCGATGTGCCCTGCGCGGTCAAGGCAGCTCGGGGCCGCGGTATTCGTGCATGGCGTCGATGAGCCAGCGCGCCAGGTAGTCGGCGAAGGACGAACGCGGCAGCAGCCGGTACGTCGGCCCGTCGTCGACCTGCCAGAGCAGGACCGCGATCGGTCCCACCGTGGTCGACACCGCCCGGCCCGGACCGAAGGCCCGGGGATGCAGGTCCAGCGGGCAGCCCTTCTCCAGCACCTGCCGGGCGGCCGGGCCGCTCAGTTCGAGGGTGGTGCGGTTCGCCGAGACGTCGACGACGGAGCCCGGATCCGCAGCGAGTGCCTCCCTCAACTCGGCGGCCGCAACGCCCTCTTCGGTCTGGGACAGCACGAGCCACTCGTCAGGACCGAGCCAGAACGCCGTGTGAGCGCCGGATGAGGTGGTCTCGCCGTGCTCGCGGGGGAGTGGTGCTCCCAAGGTTCTTTCGATGCGGGTCGCCGCCGCGGAGGTGGGGTCGACGCGCACGTTCACCATGCTGAGGAAGGGCCACTCGGTCAGCCTGACGCCGCGGGCCCCGGTGACGGCGGCGTCCCGCATCCGCTCCTCGAGATGCGCCAGGGGGCTCACGCGCAGTGCCAACAGGCCTGTGCGCGCCTCGTTCGTGGGCTCAGCCATCGCGCTTGGTCCCTTCGGGGTCGTAGAGGACGGAGTCGGTGACCTCGACGGGCACCAGGTCGTCGCCCACCGGGGCGAGCAGGGTCGAGCCGATCCTGGCCCGCCCGCCGGCGACGAGGGCGAGGGCGAAGGGGCGGCCGAGGGCGGCGCTGTGGTAGCTGGAGGTGACGTGGCCGAGCATGGGAACCGGCCCGGCTTCGGGGGTCAACGGCGTGTCCTGTGCGATGAGTTGGGATCCTTCGGGCAGCCGCGTCGTACGGTCGGTGGGCAGCAGGCCGACCAGCTGCTTGCGGTCGGCGCGCGTGGTGTCGGCGCGGGAGTAGGACCGGTTCCCGATGAAGTCCTTGCGCTTGGAGACCACCCAGTCCATGTTCGCGTCCTGCGGGGTGACGGTGCCGTCGGTGTCCTGGCCGACGATGATGAACCCCTTCTCGGCGCGCAGGACGTGCATCGTCTCGGTGCCGTACGGGGTGATGTCGTACGGCTGTCCGGCCTTGTACACCTGCTCCCAGACGCTCCGGCCGTACCACGCGGAGACGTTGATCTCGAAGGCGAGCTCGCCGGAGAAGGAGATCCGGCAGACACGGGCCGGGATGCCGGAGGCCAGGGTCGTCTCGCGGAAGGCCATGAAGGGGAACGCCTCGGCGGAGACGTTGAGTTCGGGAGCCAGTTCTGCGATGACGTCACGTGACTTCGGGCCGACGACGGCGACCGTCGCCCACTGTTCGGTCACCGAGGTGCAGTTGACGTCGAGCTCGGGCCACTCGGTCTGCAGCCACTCCTCCAGCCAGTCCAGGACCCCGGCGGCGCCACCCGTCGTGGTGGTCATGAAATAGCGGTTCTCGTCGAGGCGCAGCGTCACGCCGTCGTCGAAGATCATGCCGTCCGGCTTGCACATCACGCCGTAGCGGGCCATGCCGGGCTTCAGCTTCTTGAAGGCGTTGGTGTAGACGCGGTTGAGGAACTCGCCCGCGTCCGCGCCCCAGATCTCGATCTTGCCGAGGGTGGTGGCGTCCATGAACGCCACACCCTCACGGGCCGCGCGGCACTCGCGGGCGACGGCCGCGTCCATGTCCTCGCCGGGCCGGGGGTAGTACCAGGGCCGCTTCCACTGCCCGACGTCCTCGAACTCGGCGCCGTGGGCGACGTGCCGGCCGTGGATGGACGTGGTGCGCTCCGGGTCGAAGAGGTCCCCGCGCTCACGCCCGGCCAGGGCCGCGAAGGCCACCGGGGTGTACGGCGCCCGATAGGCGGTGGTGCCGATCTCGCCGGGTGACGCGCCCGCGCCGAGGGCTTCGGCGATCACGCCGATCGCGTTGACGCCGGACGTCTTGCCCTGGTCGTTCGCGGTGCCGAGGGAGGTGTAGCGCTTGACGTGCTCGACACCGCGCATGCCGGCGCCGGTGGACCGCCAGACGTCGGCGGCGGTGACGTCGCGCTGGAGGTCGACGAAGTGGGTGTCCCAGGTGCCGGGTTCGCCGGCGGGGGAGGGCACCAGCCACAGGGCGCGGACGTCGGGGCGTGCGTCCTCGGACGGCGCCGCGGGGACCGGGACGGGGAACCCCGCCTCGGTCGCGGCCAGCGCACCGGCCCGTGCTCCTTCGGCCAGAGCCCCGTCGAGACCGTACGTCCCCTGCGCCGCGCCGACGACCTGCTGGTCCCGCACCGTGCCGTCGGGCACGAACGCGACCAGGTCGTCGTCCCAGCGCAGCCTTCCCTGGCGCTGGCTGTGCAGGTGGACCACAGGGCTCCAGCCGCCCGAGACGGCGAGCAGGTCGCAGTCGAACTCTTCGGACTTGCCGACGAGTTGGCCATCGGCATCGAGAGCCTGGACGGTGACGCCGATGAGCCGGGACTCGCCCGCGGTGTCGACCACCGCGCTGCCCGTGAGTACCCGAACCCCGGTAGTCGCCGCGATCTCGGCGGCTCGCTGTGACAGTTCGGGGCGTGCGTCCACGACGGCGGCGATGTCGATCCCGGCCGCGTGCAGATCGGCGACCGTGTCGTACGCGCTGTCGTTGGTGGTGCCGACCACGGCTCGCCTGCCCGGAGTCACGCCGTACCGGTTGATGTACGTGCGTACGGACGCGGCCAGCATCACGCCGGGACGGTCGTTGCCGGCGAAGATCAGCGGGCGCTCGTGCGCGCCGGTCGCCAGGACGACCTGGCAGGCGCGGATGTGCCACAGCCGCTGGCGCGAGACGCCCGAGGACGGGTCGGGGGCGTCGGCTCCGAGGTGGTCGGTGCGCCGCTCCAGGGCGAGGACGTAGTTGTCGTCGTACGACCCGAACGCGGTGGTGCGCGTCAGGACGGTGACCTCGGGCGCGGCATCGAGCGCCGCGCGGAACTCGGCAATCCACTCCGGTTGGGTGCGTCCGGACAGCAGCGCACCACCGAGTTCGGGCTGGTCGTCCACCAGGATCACCCGCGCGCCGGATTCGGCGGCGGCAGCGGCGGCCGAGAGCCCGGCCGGGCCCGCGCCGACCACCAGGACGTCGGTGTGGACGTACTTCTTGTCGTAGACGGCGGGGTCGGGGGTCGGGTCGAGCCGCCCCATCCCGGACAGCGTCGTCGCGGACAGGTCGTCGTACAACTCCACCGTCGTCGCCGGGAGCATGCCCTCCGAACATGAACCGCCAAGCTGGACCAGGGCGTTGGGCTCCTCGACACCCGCCGAGACAATGCCGCGGGGACGGCCGAGGTAGAGCGACGGAGCGGCTTCCACGATGCCGTTCGCCAGCATGGCGGATGCGAGGGTGTCGCCCGGGTGGCCGGTCAACTCCCGTCCGTCGAGGGTGAAGTGGAGGAAGGTGGTGCGGTCGACGCGGCCTGCGTCGCCGAGCCGGAACTGCTGGTCGGTCATCGCTGCTCTCCGGCCGGATCGGTGACGTGGGGTTCGGGGCGCGGCTCGTCGAGCCGGTAGGTGGCGAGCACCTCGTAACTCACCGTGTCGCGCTGGGCGTTGAACCAGCGGCGGCAGCCGTGGCTGTGCATCCACCGCTCGGCGAAGGGGCCCTTCGGGTTGTCCCGGTAGAAGACGTACTCGGCCCACTGCCCGTCGTCGAGATCTGCGGGGTTCTCGGGGTACGGAACGTGGGCCTGGCCCCCGT
Source organism: Streptomyces sp. NBC_01445 (assembly GCF_035918235.1). Lineage (NCBI taxonomy): Bacteria > Bacillati > Actinomycetota > Actinomycetes > Kitasatosporales > Streptomycetaceae > Streptomyces > Streptomyces sp. NBC_01445. The sequence continues at coordinate 9,620,955 of NZ_CP109485.1, forward strand.
AGTGGTATTCGCTCTCGTTGTGGGGACCGCACCATGGGCAGTTGATCAGCAGCATCGCAGCAGCGTCCTCTCAGTGGGCCACGGCCGCGGCGCCGTGTTCGTCGATCAGTGCGCCCGTAGTGAAGCGGTCCAGGGCGAAGGGGGCGTTCAGCGGGTGCGCCTCACCCGTTGCGATGGTGTGCGCGAAGGTCCGGCCGGCGGCCGGCGTGGCCTTGAAACCACCCGTGCCCCAGCCGCAGTTGACGAAGAGGTTCTCCACGGGAGTGGCGCTGATGATCGGCGAGGCGTCCGGGGTGACGTCGACGATGCCGCCCCAGGTCCGCAGCACATGCGCCCGCGCGAAGATCGGGAACAGTTCGACGGCAGCGGCCATCTGTTCCTCGATCACGTGGAAGGAACCGCGCTGCCCGTAGCCGTTGTACGAGTCGACGCCCGCGCCCATCACCAGTTCGCCCTTGTGCGCCTGGGAGACGTAGACGTGGACGTGGTTGGACATGACGACGGTGGGGTGGACCGGCTCGTGCAGCTCGGAGACGAGCGCCTGGAGGGGGTGGGACTGGACGGGGAGGCGGATTCCGGCCCGTTCGGCGAGCACGCTGCTGTGCCCGGCGGCCGCGAGTCCGACCCGGCCGGCGTTGATGCGGCCGAGGTTGGTCTCGACACCCACGACCCTCTCGCCGTCCTTGACGAAGCCGGTGACCTCGCAGCCCTGGATCAGGTCGACGCCCATCTCGTCGGCGCGGCGGGCGAGCGCCCAGGCCACGTGGTCGTGCTTGGCGATTCCCGCGCGGGGCTGGAAGGTGCCGCCGAGCACCGGGTACCGGGTGTCCGGCGAGACGTTGAGGATGGGGCAGACCTCGGCGACCTGGTCCGGGTCCAGCCATTCGGCGTCGACTCCGTTGAGTCGGTTGGCGTTGGCGCGGCGCATGCCCTCGCGGACGTCCTGGAGGGTGTGCGCGAGGTTGAGGACCCCGCGCTGGCTGAACAGGAAGTCGTAGTCCAGCTCCTCCGGGAGCCCTTCCCACAGCTTGAGCGCGTGCTCGTAGATCGCCGCGCTCTCGTCCCACAGGTAGTTGGAACGGATGATGGTGGTGTTGCGGGCCATGTTGCCGCCGGCCAGCCAGCCCTTCTCGAGGACCGCGACATTGGTGATGCCGTGTTCCTTCGCGAGGTAGTAGGCGGTGGCGAGGCCGTGGCCGCCCGCGCCGACGATGACGACGTCGTACGAGGAGCGCGGCTCGGGATTGCGCCAGAGGAAGTCCGGGTGTTCCGGCAGCTTCGGCTGCGGCTGGGCGGTCATGCCGCGTCTCCGTTCAGGCGGGGCAGGTGCGGATACAGGGGAAAAGCGTGGGCGAGCTTCTCGACCCGGTCGCGCAGCAGGCCCGCCTGCTCCTCGCCGAGGTGCTCGGGCTTGAGTGCCCCCGCGATGATGTCGGCGACCTCACGGAACTCCTCGGCGCCGAAGCCGCGCGTGGCCAGCGCCGGCGTGCCGATGCGCAGGCCGGACGAGACCATCGGCGGGCGCGGGTCGAACGGCACCGCGTTGCGGTTCACGGTGATGCCGACTCGGTGCAGGCGGTCCTCGGCCTGCTGTCCGTCGAGTGCGGAGTTACGCAGGTCGACGAGGACCAGGTGGACCTCGGTGCCGCCGGTGAGCACGGTGATCCCGGCCTCGGCCACATCGTCGCTGAGCAGGCGCCCGGCCAGGATCCGGGCGCCGTCCAGGGTGCGCTGCTGGCGCTCCTTGAACTCCTCGCTCGCCGCCACCTTGAAGGCCACCGCCTTCGCCGCGATGACGTGCTCGAGGGGTCCGCCCTGCTGCCCGGGGAAGACCGCCGAGTTGATCTTCTTGGCGAGACCGGCCCGGCTGAGGATCACCCCGCCGCGCGGGCCGCCGAGAGTCTTATGAGTCGTGGTTGTGACAACGTCCGCGTACGGAACGGGACTTGGGTGCAGTCCGGCCGCGACGAGCCCGGCGAAGTGCGCCATGTCCACCATGAGGTAGGCGCCCACCTCGTCGGCAATGCGTCGGAATGCGGCGAAGTCGAGGCGGCGGGGGTAGGCCGACCAGCCGGCGACGATCAGCTTGGGCCGGTGCTCGCGCGCGAGCCGCTCGACCTCGTCCATGTCGATGCGCAGGTCGGACTCGCCTACGTGGTACGGCACGACGTTGTAGAGCTTGCCGGAGAAGTTGATGCGCATGCCGTGGGTCAGATGACCGCCGTGCGCCAGGTCGAGGCCGAGGATCGTTTCGCCCGGGCTGAGGAGGGCGAACATCGCGGCGGCGTTGGCCTGGGCACCCGAGTGCGGCTGCACGTTCGCGGCCTCGGCGCCGAACAGGTCCTTGACCCGGTCGATGGCCAACTGCTCGATGATGTCGACGTGTTCACAGCCGCCGTAGTAGCGGCGCCCCGGGTAGCCCTCGGCGTACTTGTTGGTGAGCACCGAGCCCTGGGCCTCCATGACGGCGGCCGGGGCGAAGTTCTCCGAGGCGATCATTTCCAGCGTCGACTGCTGGCGGTGCAGCTCGGCGTCGACCGCGGCGGCGACGTCCGGGTCGAGGTCGCTGAGCGGGAGGGCCTGGAGTGAGGCGGGAGTCGTGGTCGTGGTGATCGACTGGGCGTCCGTTGCCATCTGCGCACCATTCTGAGAGCCGACTAATGAGCAACTGATATATCAGTCTGTGCGGTAAGGTATGGGACCTCGATGGGACAGGTCAAGGGGGCCTCATGCAGCACGTGGCGACCGAGCCGGCGGTCGGTGGCGAGGAGCTGTCCCTCGCCGAGCGCGCGTACCGCGCCATCCGCGACCAGCTCGTGATGCTCGACATCCGTCCCGGCGCGCCCATCAACGAGGACCAGCTCGCGCAGTCCCTCGGCGTCGGCCGTACCCCGGTGCGCGAGGCGCTCAAGCGGCTCCAGTACGAGCGCCTCGTCGCCACGTACCCCAGGCGTGGCACCTTCGCCACCGACGTCAACATCACCGACCTGGCCCATATCTCCGAAGTCCGCCTGGAGTTGGAGCCCTTGGCCGCAGCCCGCGCGGCGCGGCGGGCGACGGCCGAGGACCGGGCGGCCCTGACGGCCGTACGGCGCGAGCTGGCAGGCGTGGACCCCCGGCAGGGCAACGCGGCCGAGCTCATGCACCTGGACCTCAAGGTCCACCGTGCCGTCTACGCCGCCACGCACAACCCGTACCTGGAAGACACCCTCGTCCGCCACGACAACCTGGCCACGCGCATCTGGTGCCTGTTCATCGACCGGCTCGCCGACATGGCCGGCCACGTCGAGGAGCACGGGCCGCTGATCGACGCGATCGTCGCCGGTGAGGCGGACGCGGCGGCCCAGATCGCCCGTGCGCATGTCGAGGGTTTCGAGCGGGCTGTGCGCGACGCCATCTGACCGTGGCTCGTGGCCTCGGCCAGGGGGCCAACTCGCTTATCGGGGTGGCGAGTCGACGATGGCCTGATCCGGCGAAGGCTCTCGACCGGCGGGTCGGTGTCAGGCGGCTGCGCGACCATGCGTGCCGCGACCGGAGGCGGTGCCATCGACGGGCCCGGCTGCTTCTTGGCCCCGACCTTGCCGGTCGACGTGCCCGAAGGGGCCGAAGCCGCCCGAGACGAGATCTTCGGCCCCTTCGTCACGGTCGAGACGTCATGGTCGAGACCTCACCAAGCACGTCATGCACCATCCATCACACCCGATGCCCCCCGTGACCGGTCGCGGAGGGGCGCCGAAGTCTCACCCTAAAGATGAGGTTGAAGGAACACTCGATGAGAGGCGTGGACGAGTCCGGCCGGCAGCGCCCGGCGGGCCTGCCGGCGGTACGGTCCCTGCCCGATCACTGCTCGGCGGTCCTGTTCACCCGGATCAGTGTCTGCTGTCCGTTGGCCACGAGCTTGCGTGTGCCGTCGTCCTGAGCGGCAAAGACCTCCAGCTGACACACGGTCAGGGTTCGGCCGGCCTTGAGGACGGTTCCGACAGCCTCAAGGCGGTCCCCGAGGGCGGGCGCGAGCAGGTTGATCTTGTATTCGACCGTGAGCACCTCGGTGTTCTCGGGGAACAGGGTGAACGCCGCGTAGCCGCCCGCGCTGTCGGCGACGGAACTGGTGGCGCCGGCGTGGAAGTAGCCGTGTTGCTGTGTGACTTCAGGCCGGGCCGGGAGCGCGATGTGCACGACGCCGGGTGCGATGCGGGTGAGCCGTGCACCGAGGTGGGCCATGAGGCCCTGCCGGGCGAAACTGGCCCGGATGCGCTCCTGCACCTCGGTGCTTGCCTGCTCCTGCTGCTCGTGGCCTGCCACGTGGTCTCCTTCGTCGGACATCGGGTTCTGCGGGTGAGTTCTGTGAGCCGCCTTCGTCAGACGGCCAGGCGTTCGGCGAGAAGGAAGCCGCCGATGACGATCATCATGGCGCCGGAAGCGCGGGTGACGGCTCGGGCTGCCGAAGGCCGGGTCTTCAGGACGGTGCGGGCGAGAACACCGACCGAGAGGTAGACGACGGCGCACGCCGTCATGTGGAGCGCGCTGAGCAGCCCCGTCTGCGCGGCGACCGGCCAGCCGTCCGCGGGGCGGATGAACTGCGGGAACAGCGAGAAGTACAGCAGCAGCGCCTTGGGGTTGAGTCCGCTGATCCCGGCGCCCTTGAGCATGATCTGCCCGCGCGAGGTGGCCATCGGCTCGGTGGACGCGCCCGGGACCGCCGGCCGCCGCAGAACGCCCCAGCCCAGCCACATCAGGTAGACGGCGCCGGCGACGGTGAGCGCGGTGAGGGCGGTCGCCGAACTCGCCACGATCGCCACCAGGCCCACGACGGCGAGCAGGGTGTAGCCCATGTATCCGGCTATCAGCCCGGTGACCGCCGGGACGACCGACCGGTCCCGCAGCCCTGCCGAGATCGCGTAGGCCCAGTCCGCGCCCGGAGTGAACACCAGCAGAAGATCCACCGCCAGAAATGCCGCCACTGTTGTCGTGTCCATCAATCGTTCCCTCTCGCGTTCCGTGCTTGAGAGGGAAGATTAGGTGTGATCTGCCCGAAAGTGTTCCTGCCTTTTCTCCGTGATCGCGTCATCTGAGGGAGAATCTTCCTCATGGACGCCATGGACCGGAAGATTCTTACCGAGCTGCAGTTGGACGGCCGCCTGACCATCACCGAGCTGGCCGCCCGCGTACAGCTGAGCGTCTCGCCCTGCCACCGCCGGTTGCGGGATCTCGAACGCGAGGGCGCCATCCGCGGCTATCGCGCCGTCGTCGACCCGGCGGCCGTCGGCCTGGACTTCGAAGCCCTGGTCTTCGCGACCCTGCGCTGGGAGCACCGCGACACCGTCACCGCCTTCGAGGAGGCCGTGAGCGCCATCCCTCACGTCATCCAGGCGCAGCGCCTCTTCGGGGATCCGGACTACCTGCTGCGCGTCGCCACCGCAGACCTCGCTGCCTACCAACAGCTCTACGACCAGCAATTGGCCCAACTCCCCGGCGTGCAGCGCCTGACCTCCACCCTCGTCATGAAGAACGTGGTGCAGGACCGGCCTCTGCCCGAGTAGCCGTGGCGAGGTGCGGGTGCCTCGGCGTGCACTGACCGGCCGGTCCGGTGGGACCCTACGGAGTAGCGCCCTACAGGTGAGGCGGCACCACGGCGTCGATCAGGTGGGGGCCCGGTTCTGCGAGTGCGTGGCGGAGCTGCTCGGCGAGTTCCTCGCAGGTGGTCGCCCGTGACGACGGGACACCCATCCCTTCCGCGATCTTGGCGAAGTTCAGGTCGGGTGAGGAGAGATCGAGCAGCGTCTTCGCGGCTGGGCCCGAGAGGTCGGCGCCGACCCGCAGCATTTCGAGGCGCAGTACGGCGTAGGCACTGTTGTTCAGGATGACGGTGGTGACGTCGAGGTTCTCGCGGGCCTGGGTCCACAGGGCGGAGATCGTGTACATCGCACTGCCGTCGGCCTCCAGGTTGATGACCGGCCGGTCCGGTGCCGCGATCGCGGCACCGGTGGCGACCGGGATGCCCTGCCCGATCGCGCCGCCGGTCAGGGTGAGGACGTCGTGCCGGGGAGCGCCGGCCGTCGCCGCAGGCAGGGCCGCGCCGGACGTGTTCGCCTCGTCCGAGATGATCGCGTCGGCGGGGAGCAGGGCGCCGACGACTTCGGCCCAGTTGTTCGCCGTGAGGGGGCCGCTCGGGAGGGACGGGAGGGCGGGCTCGGCCAGGGTCGGGAGCGTGTCCGCGGCCACTTGCTCGGCCAGCGCTTCCAGAGCGGCGACCACGTCCTGGGACGGATCGGCGAGGGTGTGCACCTGGGCGCCCTGCGGTACAAGGTCGCTCGGTTTGCCGGGGTAGGCGAAGAACGACACCGGCGAGCGGGTGCCCGCCACGATCAGGTGCTTGACGCCGTCGAGTTGGCGGACGGCCTGCTCGGCGAGGTAGCGGAGACGCTCGATGGCGGGCAGGCCCGCGCCGCGCTCCAGCCGTGAGGGGAAGGTCTCCGCCAGTGCACGCACGCCGGTGGCGTTCGCGATCCGACTGGTCGCGACGAGGCCGGGCTCACGGCAGGCCGCGCCGCCGATCAGGAGCGCGGCGGGTTCGCCGCTGCGCAGGATGTCGGCGATGGATGACACCGTCTGCGGATCGGGATCCGCGGGAGTGCGCGAGGGCTGCGGTTCGGCGACCTGACCGCCTTCGTCCCAGGACGCGTCGGCGGGCAGGATCACCGTCGCGACCTGCCCCGGCGCCTCCATCGACGCCGCCACCGCGGCAGCGGCGTCGGCCCCGACCTCCGCGACTTGGCCGCTGCGCCGCACCCAGCCGCTCACCGAACCTGCCACCGGCTCGATGTCGGACTCCAGAGGAGCGTCGTACTTCTTGTGATGGGTGGCGTGGTCGCCCACCACATTCACGATGGGGGTGTGGGCCCGGCGCGCGTTGTGGAGATTGGCCAGCCCGTTGCCGAGGCCGGGGCCCAGATGGAGCAGGGTGGCGGCCGGCTTGCCGGCGATACGCGCGTATCCGTCGGCGGCCCCGGTGACGGCACCCTCGAACAGGCCGAGCACACCGCGCATTTCGGGTACGGAGTCGAGCGCGGCGACGAAGTGCATCTCCGATGTGCCGGGGTTGGCGAAGCACACTTCGACACCGGCACCGACGAGAGTACGGATCAGCGACTGCGCGCCGTTCATGGGCGGCCTCTCCGTCGCGGCTGTCTGCGCTGTCTGCCAGGGCTGACGCCGGCGACTGTCTGGTGTGGGATACGCGAGGGGGTGGGTGACCTGCCTTCTGGACCTTCTGGATACTAAGCGGTCGGTAATTCCCGTGTCGAGGCATTGACCTTGGTCCCGTGCCCGCACCGGTCTCGTCGAAGCCGGACGAGAAGGGCGCTCCGGCACGGGGCCGGACCGATCAGGCGGCCGCCCAGGGGCCGTTGCCGGACTCGAGGAGCGTCTGCTGCTCCTTCAGCGCCTGCTCGGTGAACACCCGGTAACCGGTCTCAGGCCGGTATCCGTGGATCTCCCGGGTGTCGAGGGCCCGCATGTAGTCGAGTACGGCTTCGTTGACGACCTGCCCGGGGACCAACACGGGGAATCCGGGCGGGTACGGCGTCACAAACGTGGCCGACACGACGTCCCGGCCGCCGGTCATGCCCTCGCGTACCTCGTCCGCCGACAGGTACTCGCACTGTGTCTCGTCGTACGCCAGGTAGAAGGCCCGGCGGATGTCCCCTTCGGGAGTACGGCCTCCCGGCCGGAAGGCGGCATGGAAGGCGCTGAAGTCGGGGAGGGCGACGACCGTGTCCCGGACGGCATCGGCGTCCGGCCGGCGCAGGGCGGGCGGGCCCAACTCGTCCTTGCGGTCCTCCAGTTCCTCGACGATCTTCAGGAGTACCTCGATGAGGTAGGCGAGGGCGCTGCGCGTGGTCCCGATGTTCGTCATGAACAGCAGCGTGTTGCGGGTGCTCTTGTTGACCTGCACCCCGTAGCGGTCCATCAGGTGCTCGTGCTTGAACGTGTCCCCGTCGATGCCCGTGAGACCGATGTGCAGGGTCGCCCGGGTCGGGTCGAGCACGAACTCGTCGTCCTCCCACGCCGCCGACATCCGCGCCAGACCGGTCCGCAGCGGTTGTTCCACACCGGAGGCCCGGAACTCGCGCGGGATCAGGTCGGGCGTCGTCAGGAAGCGCAAGTACCGGCTGAGTACGGGGTGTTGGTCGATCGCATCGCGCAGCACTCCTGCCTGTTCGAGCTGCTTCTGCACCAGCTCGAAGCCCTCCAGCGCGGCCTGTCTTCGGCCCAGGTCGAGAGAGGCGAGGATCTGGTAGTTGGGGGAGGTGGAGGTGTGCGTCATGTACGCCTCGCGGAACGTCTCCGCCGTGCGGTGGCTGAAGTCCTGGTCGAAGACGTGAATCATGGAACCCTGGCGCAGCGACGTGAGGGTCTTGTGGGTCGACTGTGTGGCGTACACCCGGACCCGGGCCTTGGCGGGGTCGGGGACCAGTCGGTGGTCGAGGAGTGTCTCGTCGTCGGGGTCGTCCCCCAACTCCCGCTGCTGCAGGGCGTACTGGTGGGCGAGGTCCTCGCCGCGCAGACTCTCCGTGAGGGTGCGGGCAGCGGCCATGGCGGTGCGCCGGCGGTAGACCGGGTGGAAGCGGGCGAAGGCGAACCATGCCTCGTCCCACAGGAACGCCAGATCGGGCTTGAGTGCCAGGCACTCCTCCATCACCCGCGTCGGGTTGTAGACGATGCCGTCGAAGGTGCAGTTGGTCAGCATCAGCATCTTGACGCGGTCGAGGAGCCCGGCCCGCCGCAGCTCCAGCAGCTTGCGCTTGATCTCCTTCACGGGCACGGCGCCGTACATCCCGTAGCGGTCCAGGGGATAGGCGTCGAGGTAGACCACCTGGGCGCCGGCGAGCATCAGTCCGTAGTGGTGGGACTTGTGGCAGTTGCGGTCCACCAGGACGATGTCGCCCGGCCGCACCAGGGCCTGTACGACGACCTTGTTGGCGGTGGACGTGCCGTTGGTGACGAAGTACGACTGCCGCGCGCCGAACGTCCTGGCGGCGAGGTCCTGGGCTTCCCGCAGCGGGCCCGTCGGCTCCAGCAGGGAGTCGAGGCCGCCCGAGGTGGCGGAGGTCTCGGCGAGGAAGATGTTCAGCCCGTAGAACTCGACCATCTCGGGGATCCAGTGCGAGGTCAGCAGCGAGGTTCCGCGGGAGATGGGCAGGGCGTGGAAGACACCGGTCGGGCGTCTGCTGTGTGCTCTGAGCGCGGTGAAGAACGGTGCGCGGAAGCGTTCGCGGACGCCGTGCAGGATCGACAGGTGGAGTTCGAGCAGCCCTTCGCGCGCGTGGAAGACCCGGGCGAATCCGCTGCTCAGCACGCCGGCGATCCGTTCCACCGAGCCGTCGGTCATGAGATAGAGGTCGATCTCGGGCCGCAGTTCGAGGAGTCGCGCGCCGAGCGCCTGAGCCCGTTGCTCGTAGGGCCCGTCCTGCGCGTACGGGTCGACCTGCGGCTGTTCGACGAGGCCGGCGACGACGCTCAGGTCGTACGGGGACCGGTCGGCGAACCTCCGGTGGATGACCACGGCTTGAAGACCGGGGTTGACCAGGACCGCCATCGTCGCGTCCTCGAAGCTGGGCGCGACGACGATCTCGTACACGAACTCGTCCTCGGCGCGGCGCCGGCCGCGCAGCGAGAGGCGCAGCGCCTCCTCCTCCGCCGCGGTCAGTTCGCCGACGACGAGGACCTCGAAGTACGGCTTGGGCGTTGTCCCGCCCGGCAGCGGCTCCTCCCCGGCCGGAGCGGTCGGTTCGGCCGGGCGGGGCGTCGCGCTGCGGTACGACTCCGTGCCGAGGGCGCGATGCAGTTCGTCCGTGCGCCGGGCCAGGCCGTACCTGTCCTCGGCCGTGCGCAGGCGACGCAGTTCGGCGAAGGCGGTCTTGCCGGGGAAGGCCCAGCAGTTCTCGATCGGCAGCAACTGCCGGAAGAGTCCGTCCAGGAGCTCCTGCGTCGACTGCCGGTGGGCTGCGCCGGAGGTGTCGGACGCCCACCGGCGTGCGAGTTCGGTCAGCGAGCTCCAGGCGTCGGCACGCAGCTGACGGACGCTGCTGTACACGCCGGCGGCCGGTGAACCGGACGCCCCAGCAGGCGGATTGGCGGGTGTGTCACCCATCGTGTGGCTTCCTTGGTTGTGACGTCGTGTCTCGGGACGGCGGAGATCGAACGGGGGGCGCGGCGCGGGATTCCTCACGTGGGCGGGACGACGCGCTGGCCGGCGCTGACGAGGGGAACACTGGAGGTGCCTGATCCGTGGGCACACGGCCGGGCAGCGGATGAGTGAGTGCCCGGCGCGGACGGCGTTCCATCGCTCGTCCGCACCGGGGGCTTCCATCAAGCACCAGGCGCCGGGGGCCGTGCCAGGGCCGCCGCCTGCAATGCGTCTCGTATCCCAGACTTCGCCCGGGTGGTCCGCGGCGGCGCCTGCGCGCGGACGTAACCTCCCGGTATGTCTTCCGTTCCCGCCGCCGCCCAGGTGCTGGCCATCCTCCGCTATCTCGCGGGCCAGGCAGGGCCCGTACCCGCCGCGGCGATCAGCCGTGACGTCGGGCTTCCCCGCTCGACGACGTACCACCTGCTCGACACCCTGGCGCGCGAGGGATTCGTCGTGCACCTGCTGGAGGAGCGACGCTACGGATTGGGCGTCAGCGCCTTCGAACTCGCCTCCGGATACAGCAGGCAGGCGCCTTTCCAGCGCCTGGCGCGGGTACCGCTGGCGAAGCTCGTCGACAGCACGGGCCACAATGCGCACCTCGCCGTACTGCACGGCCGCGAGGTCATCTACGTGATCGAGGAACGGGCGCCGGGACGTGCCCCGTTGGTGACCGAGGTGGGTGTGCGGCTGCCGGCCCACCTCACCGCCAGCGGCCGGGCGGTCCTGGCCCGGCTGCCGCAGGCACAGGTGCGGGCCCTGTTCCCCGACGCGTCGGCCTTCGTCCTGCGCAACGAGTCGGGTCCCGGCTCGCTGACCGCGCTGCGCCAACTCCTCGTGGAGGCACGCCGACGCGGGTACGCCACGGAGGACGGCGAGGTGACACTGGGCTTCGCGTCCGTGGCGGCCGCGGTCCTCGACCACGGCGCACACCCCGTCGCCGGGGTGGCGGTCACCTTTCGCGGCGACGAGGTCGGGGCCGAGCAACAGCGGCGGATCGCCGCGCAGGTGACCCGTACGGCGAACCAACTGAGCCGGCGCATCGGCGGGGTGGCCGACGCGACTGCTCGTACGCAGGTGGCGGGACACCTCACGTAGAAGCCGAACTCCCGCCGCCGGACGGGCCGGCGGCGGGAGTTCGGTCTGCTCGGACCAGGTCGGAACGGTCACAGGGACCGGGTTCGAGTGATCACAGGAACCAGGTCCGATCGGTTCAGCTCAGCGGACCGGTCACCGACTCGGCGGCCGCGAGGGCGCCGCCGGTGGCCACGAACTGCACGGCGGCTTCGATCTCGGGAGCGAGGTACCGGTCCGTGCCGGGGCCCTCGACATCGCGGCGCAGTCCGGCCAGGACGGCCGCCGTGGCGGGCGCGGGGGCCAGGGGGCCACGAAGGTCGAGCGCGCGGGCCGCGGTGAGGATCTCGACCGCCACCACACGGGTCAGGCCGTCGATGGCGCGGCGTAGCTTGCGGGCCGCGGCCCACCCCATGGAGACGTGGTCCTCCTGCATGGCGCTGGAGGGGATGGAGTCGACCGAGGCGGGCGCGGCGAGACGCTTGAGCTCGGAGACGATGCCCGCCTGGGTGTACTGGGCGATCATGTGGCCGGAGTCCACGCCCGGGTCGTCGGCGAGGAAGGCGTTCAGGCCGTGGTTGCGCGCGACGTCGAGGAAGCGGTCGGTGCGGCGTTCGCTGACCGAGGCGACGTCGGCGACGGAGATGGCCAGGAAGTCCAGGACGCAGGCCACGGGCGCGCCGTGGAAGTTGCCGTTGGACTCGACGCGCCCGTCGGGCGTGACGACGGGGTTGTCGATGGCGCTGGCCAGCTCACGCGAGGCGACCGTCTCGGCGTGCGCCAGCGTGTCGCGGGCGGCGCCGTGGACCTGCGGGGTGCAGCGCAGCGAGTACGCGTCCTGGACCCGGGTGCACTCGGGTCCGCGGTGGCTCGCGACGATCTCCGAACCCTTGAGGAGAGCGGTGAGGTTGGCGGCGCTCGAACCCTGGCCCGGATGCGGGCGCAGGGCCTGGAGATCGGCGGCGAACACGGCATCGGTGCCGAGCTGTCCCTCGACGCTCATGGCGGCGGCGATGTCGGCGGTGCGCAGCAGCATCTGCAAGTCGTGTGCGGCCATGACGAGTTGGCCGAGCATGCCGTCGGTGCCGTTGATGAGGGCCAGGCCCTCCTTCTCGTGCAGCGTGACGGGGGAGAGACCGGCGGCGGCGAGCGCGTCCGCGGCGGACATCAGGTCGCCCTTCGCGTCCCGCACCTGGCCTTCGCCCATGACGGCGAGGGCGCAGTGGGCGAGCGGGGCGAGGTCGCCGGAGCAGCCGAGCGAGCCGTACTCGTGGACGACCGGCGTGATGCCGGCGTTGAGCAGGTCGGCGTAGGCCTGGGCGGTGTCGGGGCGCACACCGGTGCGGCCGGTGGCGAGCGTCGACAGGCGCAGCAGCATGAGGGCGCGGACGACCTCGCGCTCGACCTCGGCGCCGGAGCCGGCGGCGTGCGAGCGCACGAGGCTGCGCTGGAGCTGGGCGCGCAGTTCGAGCGGGATGTGACGGGTGGCCAGGGCGCCGAAGCCGGTCGAGACGCCGTAGTGGGGCACGACGTCGTTGGCGAGGTTCTCGACCACCTTGCGGCTCTGGGCTATCTCGCCCAGGGCTTCGTGGGTGAGGGTCACGCGGGCCCCGTGCCGGGCGACGGACACGACATCGGCGACGGAGAGGGGGCCGACCCCTACGAAGGTTTCGTTCATGACTCCATGAAGCCCGAAAACGGAACCGCTTCGTCAGTGGCTGCGGAGGGTTACTGTCTGGGATCCCAGACAGTTGCCGCAAGCGCCGGAATTTCGCGCCGATCGCAGCTGCGCGGGCGGTCTCGACACCACGCAGAAAGGGCCGGCGGAACCGTCGCTCTCGCGGTTCCGCCGGCCCTTGCTGTCGCCGTTATCGCTGGTGCACGGGCTCCGCACTGGCCCTGGAGTCGATCTCGTCCGAGGGTTCCTTGCCCTCTCCGTGTACGACCTGCGGCGCGGCGTCGGCCAATGCCGCCCGCCGGGCACGGGGGCGCAGCCACAGGTAGTACACGCACGTCATCAAGGACAGCCACACACCGCCGACGAGCAGCGCGATCCTGGTGCTGTCCGAGAACGCGAGGAGCACCACCACGCCGACCATGAAGGCGATGGTGATGATCTGGCCGTAGGGCCAGAACGGCGCCGGGTACTTCAGCGCGGCGACCTCCTGCGGGGACATCTTGCGGCGGGCGCTGACCTGGGACAGGAGGATCATCAGCCAGACCCACACCGTGGCGAAGGTCGCGATGGAGGCGATGACGAGGAACACCCGCTCGGGCATGAGGTAGTTCAGGACGACGCCGCAGAGGAGTGCGCCGATCATGATGACGACTGTCATCCACGGCACACCGTTGCGGGACAGGCGGCGCATGACGGACGGAGCCTGGTTGCGCTCGGCCATGCCGTACATGATGCGTCCGGCGGCGAAGATGTTGCTGTTGATCGCGGACAGGGCCGCGATGATGACGACGACGTTCAGCACGGCGGCCGCGGAGGCGACGCCGAGTCCGGCGAAGATCTCGACGAACGGGCTGCCCTTGTCGCCGATGTGCTGCCACGGGTTGAGCGACATGAGCACCGCGAGCGTCAGCACGTAGAAGAGCACGATGCGGATGGGGATCGAGTTCACGGCGCTCGGAATGGTCTTCTCCGGGTTCTGCGCCTCGCCGGCGGTGACGCCGATGATCTCGGTGCCGCCGAAGGCGAACATCACCACGGCGAAGCACAGGACCAGTCCCTGGATGCCGTTGGGCATGAACCCGCCGTTGCTCCACAGGTTGGAGATGCCCGCGCCGCCGTTGCTGCCGAAGCCGAAGACGATGATCGCCAGGCCGGCGAGGATCATCGCGATGATGGCGACGACCTTGGCGAAGGAGAGCCAGAACTCCAGCTCACCGAAGACCTTGACGCTGAACAGATTCATCGCGCCGATGATGCCGACGGCCGCGAGGAGCCAGATCCACCGCGGCACGTCGGGGAACCAGAAGCTCATGTAGACGCCGAGCGCCGTGATGTCCGCCAGACAGACGAAGACCATTTCGAGGGCGTACGTCCAGCCGGTGAGGAACCCCGGCAGCGGTCCGAGGTACTTTGTCGCGTATTCGCCGAAGGATCCGGCGCACGGGCGGCTCACCGCCATCTCGCCCAGTGAACGCAGGACGAGGAAGACCGCGGCGCCACCGATCAGATAGGCCAGCAGGACGGCGGGCCCCGCCGCCTTGATGGACTCCGAGGAGCCGTAGAAGAGACCGGTCCCGATCGCGGAACCCAGGGCGATGAAGCGTATGTGCCGGGATTTGAGCCCGCGCTGCAGGGACGTGGTGTCGGTGGACAAAGCAGGTCCTCCTTGGGAACGCCGAGTTCCGGGTGAGGTGGCGGGGCTGAATCACTTGCCGGTCGACGGCGTTCGTCAGCACTCCCGCATGACGAAGGCCCTTGTATATTCCTGTATATACAGATGAGTCAAGAGGTGGACCAATGGGTGAACGGACAACGGCGTCCAGTGCCTCACCGGCCGTCGGCCGCGCGCTGGACATCCTGCTGCACCTCGCCGGACGCTCGGGCCCCGTCCAGGCCGCGGCCCTGGCCCGCGAACTCGACATCCCCAGATCGTCCGCGTACCACGTCCTCTCGGTCCTGGTGGACCGCGGTTTCGTCACCTATCTCCCCAAGGAGCAGGCGTACGGTCTCGGGGTCGCGTCTTTCGAGATCGGCTCGGCCTATCTGCGCCACGAACCCCTGGAGCGCCTCGCGCGCCCCATCCTGCGCAGCGCCTCGGCCCGTCTCGGACAGACCGTGCACCTGGGCATCGTCCACGGCGCGGAGACCGTCTATCTGCTCAAGGAACGGCCGACTTCGACCCGGTCCGGCGAGGCGGACATCTCCCTCGTCACCGACGTCGGCGTCCGGCTGCCCGCCCACCTGACCGCCAACGGGCGCGCCATCCTCGCCCACGCGTCCCCGGCCCAACTTCGGGCCCTCTTCCCCCGGCAGGCGGATCTCATCACCCGTACCGGCAAGGGACCCCGCTCGCTGTCCGAACTCCTCGACCTGCTGGCCCGCAACCGCGCACGCGGCTGGTCGGAGGAGGTCGAGCTGGTCTCCGAGGGCTTCCGGTCACTGGGCGTCGCGGCCTTCGACCACAACGAACGGCCCGTCGCCGCGCTCAGCAGCACCTGGCAACGGCACTACAGCCGGCACGACGCCGACCACGTCCGCGAGGTCCTGGAGCAGGGGGCAGCACGGCTGACGGCCGCGATGTCCGGCCGACGCCCCCACGCGGGCACACGCACACTCTGAAGGCACACTGACGGCAGAGCCCGAATCAGTGCGCGTCGAACGTCCCCACCAGGCGGTACCGGGACCCGGGGTGAATCAGCCGCGCGACGCTCACGACAGCATCCCCGGACCAGGTGCGGCGCTGGATCAGCAGACACGGCTCGGACGGCCCGATGCCGAGGATCTCGCATTCCTCTGCGGACGGCAGGACCGCCTCGACGATGTGCTCGCCCTTGCCCAGCGGGGCGACCTCGGACAGGAACGTGAACGGCGTACCCGCGGTGAAGTCCTGGTCGAGATAGCCGGGGGCGAAGTCAGGGTGGACGTAACGGTCCTCCAGCTGGACCGCCGCACCGTCCTCCAGGTGCACGACACGTGAGCGGAACGCGCTGCGCCGCCCGTCGAGGCCGAGCTGTGCGCCGATCTCGGGATCGGGGAGCTCCTCGCGCAGGGACAGCACCCTGGCCGAGTAGTCATGGCCGCGGCCCCGGACCTCATCGGCGATGTTGTGCACCCCGGCCAGCGCGGAGCTGCTCTTGCGCCGCGCCACGAACGTGCCCACGCCCATGACGCGCCGGAGCAGGCCGTCGGCGCTCAGCTCGCGCAGGGCCCGGTTGATCGTCATCCGGGACAGGCCCAGCGACTCGACGAACTGACTCTCCGAGGGAAGCGCCTCGCCCTCGCCCCAGCGGCCACCCACGATCTCCCCGGCCACGAGGTCTTTGATCCGCTGATAGGCCGGGGCGGAACCGGGCGTCTGCCGCGCATAGAGCCGGGCGATCTCCGCAGCGTCCACGACCAAGCCGTCCACCGTCCTCGTACCCCATGGATCCGTCGCGCCACATCGCGAACACCACGGCAATCCTAGGCGAGGCGGCCCGCACGGAACCCGCGCCCCGGAGCGGCCCCACATCACCGTCAGCCAGCCACGTTCTCGGATCCGAGAATCTCGGCGACCGCCGCTGGAACGCGTCCTGCGCCTCACCTGTCATGGAACACGCAACTGCACCGCCATCGACCAGGAGAGAACATGACCGGCGTTTCCCCCGAGTCCCGCCACATCCGCGCCCCCCGTGGCAGTGAACTCAACTGCCTCGGCTGGCAGCAGGAGGGCGCCCTGCGCATGCTCATGAACAACCTCGACCCCGAGGTCGCCGAGCATCCCGAAGACCTGGTCGTCTACGGCGGAACCGGCAAGGCCGCACGCGACTGGGCGTCGTTCGACGCGATCGTGCGCACCCTGAAGACACTCAAGGACGACGAGACGATGCTCGTGCAGTCCGGCAAGCCGGTCGGCGTCATGCGCACCAGCGAGTGGGCGCCCCGGGTCCTGCTCGCCAACTCCAACCTCGTCGGTGACTGGGCCAACTGGGAGGAGTTCCGCTCCCTCGAAGCCCGCGGCCTGACCATGTACGGGCAGATGACCGCCGGCTCGTGGATCTACATCGGCAGCCAGGGCATTCTGCAGGGCACCTACGAGACCTTCGGCGCCGTCGCCCGCAAGAAGTTCAACGGCACCCTGGCGGGCACCATCACCCTGACCGCCGGACTCGGCGGCATGGGCGGCGCCCAGCCCCTCGCCGTGACCATGAACGACGGCGTCGCGATCTGCGTCGACGTCGACCCCACCCGCATCGAGCGCCGCATCGCCCACCGCTACCTCGACGTCGCCGCCGACGACCTCGACCACGCGCTGAGCCTCGCCATCGAGGCCAAGGAGGCCCGCCGCCCGCTGTCCATCGGCCTCACCGGCAACGCCGCCGAGGTGTTCCCCCAGCTCCTCGAAATGGGTGTGCCGCTCGACATCGTGACCGACCAGACCTCCGCGCACGACCCGCTGGCCTACCTTCCCGTCGGCGTGAGCGTCGAGGAGTGGCACGAGCAGGCCCGCAAGGACCCCGCCGACTTCACCCGCCGCTCCCGCGAGTCGATGGCCCGCCACGTCGAGGCCATGGTCGGCTTCCTCGACGCCGGAGCCGAGGTCTTCGACTACGGCAATTCGATCCGGGACGAGGCCCGCAAGGCCGGCTATCAGCGCGCCTTCGACTTCCCCGGCTTCGTACCGGCCCACATCCGGCCGCTGTTCGAAGAGGGGCTCGGCCCCTTCCGGTGGGCGGCTCTGTCCGGCGACCCCAAGGACATCGAGGCCACCGACCGCGCGATCATGGAGCTCTTCCCGGAGAACGAGCACCTGCACCGCTGGCTCAAGATGGCCGCCGAGCGCGTCGAGTTCGAGGGCCTGCCCGCCCGCATCTGCTGGCTCGGCTACGGCGAACGCCACCGCGCCGGCCTCAAGTTCAACGAGATGGTCGCGAGCGGCGAGCTGTCCGCGCCGCTCGCCATCGGCCGCGACCACCTCGACTCCGGCTCCGTCGCCTCGCCGTACCGCGAGACCGAGTCGATGCTCGACGGCTCCGACGCCATCGCCGACTGGCCGCTGCTCAACGCCCTGGTGAACACCTCCTCCGGCGCTTCCTGGGTCTCCATCCACCACGGCGGCGGCGTCGGCATGGGCCGCTCCATCCACGCCGGCCAGGTCTGCATCGCCGACGGAACCGAACTCGCGGCGCAGAAGCTGTCGCGCGTACTCACCAACGACCCCGGCATGGGCGTCATCCGCCACGTCGACGCCGGCTACGAGCACGCCGCCTCCGTTGCACACGACCGAGGCGTGCGCATCCCCATGACCGAGGGTGGGGACTCCCAGTGAGCGTCGGCGCCACCATCGAACTCACGGTGGACGCGGCCTCCGAACGCTGGCACGGCCGCGACGACGGCCACGGTGACGAGCACCTGCGCTGGCACCACGCGATCAGCACCGACACCGGCGGCCCGGGACTGTGGGACGCCGCGTTCGTCGGCTTCCGCAGCGACGAGGGCGTACGCCGCAACAAGGGCCGTCAGGGAGCGGCGGACGGTCCGCGCGAACTGCGCGCCGCCCTCTCCTCCATGGCCCTGCCCGCCCCGCTCACGGCGCTCGACGCCGGGGACGTCGAAGTCACCGACGGGGAACTGGAGTTGGGTCAGCACCGCCTCGGGCGGGTCGTCGGCCCGCTCGTCGACCGGGGTGTTCCCGTCGTGGTCCTCGGCGGAGGCCACGAGGTGGCGTACGGCACGTATCTCGGCCTCGTATCCACCCGGGCGGTCCAGGCCGGCGGGCGGATCGGAGTGCTCAACCTGGACGCGCACTTCGATCTCCGTGACGACGTCCGCGCGAGCTCGGGAACGCCGTTCCTGCAGATGGCGCAGGGCGAGGAGCGGCGCGGGCACCGGCTCAACTACCGGGTGCTCGGCGTCAGCCAGCCGAGCAACACCGCGCACCTGTTCCGCACCGCCGACCGGCTCGGCGTGCGCTACCTGCCGGACATCGAGTGCGGTGTGCTCAACCTGCCCGCGATCGACGCCTTCACTGACGAGTTCATCGAGAGCCACGACGTCCTGCACCTCAGCATCGACCTCGATGTACTGCCGGCCGCGGTGGCCCCCGGCGTCAGTGCCCCGGCCGCCCACGGTGTGCAGATGGAGATCGTCGAGCATGTCTGCGCCAGGGTGGCCGCGAGCGGCAAGCCGCTCGTGGTCGACGTCGCGGAACTCAACCCGGACCTCGACACCGACCACCGCACCGCCCGAGCGGGCGCCCGCCTGATCCACCGCATCCTGACGACACACCATGCGAGGACTGCGAAGGTCTGACGAGACCCATCACCGACCGTACGGTCCGTACCCGTGGCCGGGGGAGCGTCGCGCGCCCCCGGCCACGGGCCAGGGGCGCTGGGCGCAATGGGTCTGTGTGTCATGTGGAGGGCGTCGACCGCGCCAACCTGCGGTGGTCGATATTCCACATGCGCCGCGACAGCCGATGCTGAGAAGATCCGGGCATGCCACTCGTCGAAGTCTCGCCCGGAATGTCCCTCGCGTACGAGACGTTCGGCGGTCCTTCCGACCCACCCGTCCTGCTGGTGATGGGCTTCGGCGCCCAGATGATCGCCTGGCACGAGGACTTCTGCCGTGCGCTGGCCGACCGTGGGCGCTATGTGATCCGCTACGACAACCGTGACTGCGGGCTGTCCACCAAGTTCGACGAGCACCCCGTCGACATGGGCCGGTTCATCGCCGCCGTGAGCTCGGGGGACATTGCCTCTGCCCTCGCCATGGTGCCGTACGCATTGACGGACATGGCTGCCGACGGCCTCAACCTGCTCACCGCGCTGGGCATCGAACGCGCTCACGTGATCGGGACCTCGATGGGCGGAATGATCGCCCAGAAGATGGCCATCACCGAGCCCGCCCGGGTACTGACCCTGACGTCGATGATGTCCTCGACCGGCGAACCCGAATACGGCCAGTCCGTTCCCGAGGCCCAAGCGGTACTCCTGAGCCCGAAGCCGGCGGACCGCGAGGGCTACATCGCAGCGGCGGACCGGGAACTGCTGTGGGCGTCCAGGCGATACGGGGACGCCGCACTCCTGCGTGAGCTGGCTGCCAGGAGCTACGACCGGGCGTACTACCCGGCAGGCGTCGGGCGTCAGCTCGGAGCGATGATCCTCGACGGCTCGCGTGCGGAGGCACTGCGGACCCTTCGGGTACCGACTCTGGTGATCCACGGCTTGGACGACACACTGATCGCCCCGAGCGGTGGGGAGCGCACCGCGGAACTCGTCCCCGGAGCGAAGCTCTTGCTGATCCCCGACATGGGCCACGACCGCCCGCGCGAACTCTGGCCCGAGATCATCGGCGCGGTGCGGACGCACACTGAAGTGTAGTGCGGGGGACTGACTGTCGGCGACATCAACTCCCTCTGCCTACGAGGTTGTTGGTGGGGCTACTGATCTCCGACGGTAACGGTGCTCGTCTGCTCGAGGTGGGCCTCGATCAGGGCGATGGTGGCCGCCGAAAGCCGGCTGTGGCCGCCGGGCGAGGCCATGGCCGTTGCGTACGGCGCCGCCTACACCGACGCGGCCATGTTCTGTTCGAGCCTCGGCGACGCCGTGGAGGGAGTGTCAGCCTTCCGCGAGAAGTTCCCTCTCCTCGCGCAGCCTGCCGCCGATATGCCGCCGTTCTACGGCGGCTGGATCGCTTCGACGGCATCCTGAGCGCCGTCCACCTTTCGATGGTGATCGGGTTCGGGACGGGCCGGTGTGCCGTCATGGTGGACACGCCTGCCGAGGTGATCCCCGCGAGGGAGCGTGCGATGACGAAGGCCACACGGACCGCGAACACTCCGGCACCACCGTGGCACTCGCCCTGATCTACCTCGACGACCAGGTCGTCTTTTCCGGGGGAGGGCACGGTGCTTTCCTCCGTGATCCCCCTCGGCCCCGGAACGGCCTGACCTCGGCCGGATGCCGGGCGCGCACGCCGGACACCAAGACCGGCACGGCCACCGCCCGGAGTACTCGCGAGCTCTCCGGAAGGTGCAGCCACAGGTGGGTGGGCACGGCGTTGCGGCACTGAGCTACCGATGGCTGCAACAATCTCGATATATCCAAGATGCGCCTTTGATCCCTCGACGTTTACTGATGCAAACTGTCCAAGTCCCAGGACCGGCTGATCGCTGGAGGACGAGCGTGGGCACGCTGACCGTTTCGGGCTCGCTCACCGCCCGCATGGTCCTCATGGTCACCGCCTTCACCGGTGCCATGGTCCTGACCTCTCCGAGTGTGCTGTCCGACGCAGTCCTGGCCTGCGTCGCCGTCCGGGCGACGCGTCGGCGAACAGCGCAGCTACGGCCGGGCCCCACCTCGGCCACAGAAGCGCGGTGACCCCGTGCCACGCTCTCGATCGGAACTCCCTGACACACCTCCGGGGCTGTCGCCCACACGGTGGCTCCTCCGGGTGGCACTCGACGATCCGCAGTGCCTCCCGGAGACCCTGGCCGCCTTCGCGGTGCGGCGGCTCGGCCCAGCCGCTGCCCGCTCGGTCGCCCGTATCAGGAAGGACCACCCGGATATGGATCCGGCAGGGCTCCGTGCACTGGTGACGGCCAGGGGGCGGCGTGCCACGGTCTCCGAAGGCGCCTTCGTGGGTGGCCCGTTCCTGCTTTTCGTACCTGTCGCGTTCTGCGCTGCGCTGCTCAGGCAGGCCCGTACGGTCCTGGAGCTGGCCGCGCTGAGAGGCGACGATCCCACGGCCGACGACCGCGCCGCCGAGCTTCTCGTCCTCCAGGGCGTGCACGAGAACCCCGTCCGGGCACGGGAGGCTCTCAGGGTCTGCCACGGGGAACACTCGGCCACCCGCAAGCGGTCCGCGCTTCGGCATCCCGTCGTGCTGTGGAACCTGACCCTGCGCATGGCCCGGGTGCTGGGACTGCTCACGGCGCCCGAGCGCACCGGCTGGTCACACAGGCTGGTGCAGGCAGGCCGATGGGTTCTGTTGGGGCTGGTGTTCGTGGTGGGCATCGTCGCCCCTCTGGTCTGGCTGCCCTACATGGCGATGTCGTATCACCAGGCCACCACTCGGTTGACGGACCGGGCCACAGCCTTCTACTTCACCGATTCCGCGCTGGTCTCCCGGCGGCGGTCGCACCTCGACCCTGCCTCGCTCGCCGGCGCCGCCCGCACCCTCCTCTCCCTTCTGGTGCCGGTCGCCCTGGTCGCGGCCACCCTCGTCACGGGCGTACGGATCGCCGGCAGCAGTTGGCCGGTCGTGGGCATCCTCCTGTTCACTGCCTCCGTCGCGGCCGGCGCAGTGTGGCACTGGCGTCGGCGCCGCCACAGGAAATCCGGCGGGTGACAGAGGGCGGGAAGCGGAGGGCATTCGCCAACTCGGCTTCCTGCCCCTGGTGCGGCCCGCCGAGTTGTGGGCGGGCCGGCGGCCGGGTCCCGGTGGGTACGCTCGACTGCATGGTGCAGAGCGGCGCGGAAGACGTCGACGGGTATCTCGACGAGGTGGCGGAGGGGCGCAGGGAAGCCCTGACCAGGCTGCGGCAGCTGTGTTGTACGGAGCTCAAGGGGTTCGAGGAGGTCATGGCGTACGGAATGCCCGCATACGTGCGGGACGGCGCTGCCGAGATCGCCTTCGCGAGCCAGAAGCAGTACGTCTCGTTCTATCTTCTGCGGTCTGATGTCCGGGAGGCGTTCACAGCGCGGCTGGCTGCGCAGGACATGGGCAAGGGCTGCCTGCGATTCCGGAAACCGGAGGGCATCGACTTCGACTTGGTGCGAGACCTGTTGAGGGCTACCGCGGCCGCGTCGGGCAAGAGCTGCTGACGGCCGGGGCAGGCGACGCCGCAAGCACGCCGCGGCCAGGCGTCAGCTGGCTCCATCCTGAACCGCCTCTGGCGCTAGTTCCCTTCGGCTGTCGACCGAATTCTCAGCCGCGCTCGCGGAGGTATGCGTCCAGCTCTGCGGCCCCGGTCAGCATCGCCCGCCCGCGGGCGGACAGCCGGCCCCGCCAGTCGCACAGTGCGGCCTCCAGCGGCTCAAGGCCGCCGGCCGCCCGTACTTGGGCGATCAGCGGGGCGATCTGCTCCAGCAGGTAGCCGCCCCGCCTGAGTTGATGGGCGAGCCGGGCGTCCCGTACGTCGGCGTCGTCGTAGACCCGGTACCCGGTCCGCGCGTCGCGGCGCGGGTGCACCAGCCCGGCGCCCTCCCACTTGCGCAGGGTCGCGGGCCGGATTCCGAGCTTGGCTGCCAGCGGCCCGATGAACGTGCCGCCGGACCCGGTCACGGCAGCCGGCTCGGACCCCGCACCGGGCTCGGGCGCGGTGGTGGGATCCAGGTCGACAAGGGCGTTCTCCACGGCCTGAAGGGTCCGGCGGTCGTCGAGGAGCTGGGCGTGGCTCTCGTCGACGAGGCGGAACGCCTCCTCGGCCGCGCCCTCGTTCAACGCCCGCATGATCGATGTCGCCCTCTGGTGACCGTGGCCGGGCAGCAGGGCGAGGAACGCGCGCAGGGCTCCCGCGTGCAGCGAGGTATAGGTGCGGTAGCCGTGAGGTGTGCGACGGGCGGCCGGAAGGATGCCGGCCTCCTCGTAGTTCCTGACCGCCTGGGTCGACAGGCCGTGCTCGCGCGCCAGATCAACCGGCCTGAGCCGCACCCTGCTTTGAAGGTCTGATCCCATGAGCCTGCCGAATCCTGCCGGTATCGCGGAAAAGTTTCAAACGAAGGTTCAACGATAGCGTTTAAGGCATGGCTACGGACATCAAGGACACCGCCCACGCTGTCGAAGCGGCCGCCGTCATGAGGCTGCTCCCGGCCCGGCCGCGGCTGCTCGCTCTGGGGGAGCCCACTCACGGTGAGGACGCTCTGCTCGACGTGCGCAACGAGCTCTTCCGGCAACTCGTAGAGCAGGAGGGCTACCGGACGATCGCGATCGAGAGCGACTGCATGATGGGCCTGGTCGTGGACGACTACGTCACCACGGGCACGGGCACCCTCGACGCAGTCATGGCGCACGGATTCAGCCACGGCTGGGGAGAGTCTGCGGCCAACCGCGAGCTCGTACGTTGGATGCGTGCCCACAACGAGGGTCGGCCCGAGTCCGAACGGCTCCGCTTCGCCGGGTTCGACGGCCCGCTGGAGATCACCGGCGCCGCGAGCCCCCGGCAGGCTCTCACCGCACTTCACGGCTACCTCTCGGCCTGGGTGGACGCGAGCCTGCTTCCCTGCACCGCGGAGACACTCGACCGTCTTCTCGGCGCCGACGCCCCGTGGACCAATCCCGCGGCGATGCTGGACCCGGCCGAGTCCGTGGGGCAGTCGGCCGAGACGAGGGAGCTGCGGATGCTCGCCGACGATCTGGTGGCGCTGTTCGACGAGCAGACACCTCACCTGATCGCTGCGACATCGCGGGACGACTGGGACCGGGCGCGCCTGCACGGGCGTACCGCAACGGGCCTGCTGCGCTACCACTTCTGGATGGCCCACACCTCACCGAGCCGCATGACACGGCTGGTCGGCCTGCGGGATTCGATGATGGCCGCAAACCTCCTCGCCCTCGCCGAACGGGACCCGGCACTGATCCACGCCCACAACGGCCATCTCCAGCGGGACAAGAGCACGATGCGGATGGGCGGCCAGTCGCTGGAGTGGTGGAGCGCCGGCGCGCTCGTGAACTCCCAACTGGGCGAGGGGTACGCCTTCCTGGCCACGGCCCTCGGCACGATCCAGCACCAGGGAGTGGACACCCCGCCCCCGGACACCGTCGAAGGACTCCTGTACGCCCTCCAGGAGGACCTCTCTGTCGTCTCTGCCCACGGCCTGACCGCCGCCCTCGGCGACACGCAGCCGACCGCCCGCGTGTCCCCCTACTACGGCTACGCCCCACTCGATCCGGCCCACCTGGACGGGTACGACGGGATCGTGTTCGTCAAGGACGTCCCGCGGAGCTAGCGTGCGCGACGACCCGATCGATGCGGCGGCGCCAAGAGCCGGTTCGGCTCGTCCGCGTTCGACATGAACAGGCGGGCCGAACTCGACCTGTCCGCACGGTCGGTGACGGTGCCCAGGCCACGTATTCCTGAAGGCAAGGCCGGCGCGGCCCCCGCGTGATCGAGACGGGCACACGTCACCCCAGAGCGGCCAGCTGATGATGTACCGCGGCGGTGGTGCGCGCGGTCTCGCCCGTGGCGAGCAGGTCCAGCATCGCGCCCCGCAGGACAGCGAGTACGAGGGTGCGCTGGGTGAGAGCGGCCTCGGTGTCACGTAGCGCGGCGGGCTGGCCGACGGCGAGCAGCGCCAGCCAGTCGCCGACCGTGTCGCGGGCGAACCCGGCCCACGGCCCGTCGGGTTCGATGAGGGAACGGGCATAGCTCTCGACCCACAGCGTCAGGAGCCCGCGGTGAGCCTCGTCGGAAAGCCATCGCCACAACTCCAGGGCGACAGGCTGCAGCCCCTCGCCCCGGTCCTGTGACTCGGCGACCCGCTGCATGTGTGCCAGTTCGTCGGCTCTGGCCCGCGCGAGCAGGGCGCGGATCAGGCCGTCCTTGCTGCCGAACAGGTAAAGCAACACGCGCGGGCTGGAGTGGATCTCCTCGGCCAGCGGGCGCAGGGACAGCTCGCCCAGGCCGCTGCGCAGGGCATAGGCGTAGGCCGCTTCCAGCAGCTCCTGCCGTCGCGGGGAGGGGGTTGGTTCGGATCGGCTCACCGCGTTAGTCTACTGAAACAGTCGTTTCAGTGAGCGGGACTGGAGGCGAGGCCGACATGGCAGAGCGCGAGACGGTTGTCCGGGCGCTGGGCCGGCCCGGCGACCTGGGCTGGGTGGTGATGGCGCACGGTGAGTTCTACGACCGAGAGTTCGGCTGGGACACCGGCTTCGAGACGTTGGTCAGCCGGATCGTCGCCGACTACGCCGAGGGGAAGAACCAAGGTCCGCAGGCGGCCTGGATCGCCGAGGTCGACGGAGCGCGGGCCGGCTGCGTGTTCTGCGTTCGCCATGACGACCGGACGGCGAAGCTGCGCCTGCTGCTCGTCGACCCGAACGCACGCGGCCTTGGCCTGGGAGCCCGCCTGGTCGAGGAGTGCCTGAGCTTCGCGCGGGAAGCCGGGTACGAGGCGATCACCCTGTGGACCAACGACGTGCTCGGTTCGGCCCGCCGCATCTACCAGAAGCACGGCTTCGAACTCGTCGCCGAAGAGCCCCACCACAGCTTCGGCCAGGACCTGGTCGGGCAGACCTGGCAGCGCAGTCTTTGAAATCCTCTGCCCCGTAAACGGGGCAGAATCCCATCCGTGTCAGAGTGCGACTGGATGGGTGGTTGACGCTTCACGGCCTGCCCACTGGCTAAGGCTCCACGTCCTGACACCCACAATTTCCTGGGGCGTTTGGTACTTGGTGGCTATCTCGATGTTGAACGAGCCGTTGGTGTCGGCGTTGCCGGACCAGCCGCAGGTCTCGTTTTTGCACACGAACACGGCCTGGGTCTCGCGGTTGCCTTCGGTGATGAAACCGCAGGCGTGGCAGCGGCGTGAGGTGTTCGGGGCGGGGACCTTGATCAGGTGTCCGCCCCGATCGGAGAGTTTGTATTCCAGCAGGGTGACCGTTCGGCCCCATGCCTCTGCGCTGATCGAGCGGTTGAGTTCGGCTTTCTGCCGGACGTTTCTTCCCGGCTCCTCGGCGGTGCCTCTGGCTGACTTGACCATGTTCGTGATCTTGAGTGCTTCGACTCCGACGACGCCGAACATGTCGGCGATGCCGGTGGTCGTCTTGTGCTGCCAGTCGAGGGTGCGGCGCTTGGCTCTCGCGTTGTACCCGGCGATCAGGCGGTTTGTGCGGCGAAGCCGGTTCGAGGTCTTCTCGCCCGGCTTGCGGTGTTGCTTCTGTCGTTCGCGGGTGCGCTCCAGACGACGCAGGCGCTCGGCTTCCTTCGGCCTCAGCCACTTGTCGTGGTCTCGGAACGTCCCGTCCGAGAGGGCCATGGGGCGGCTGATACCGACGTCGATGCCGACGCCGGGACCCTTGTGGGGCTTCGGCTGGTCCACGGTCAGCTCGGTGCGGAACACGATGTGCCAGCCGAGGGCATCCTTGACCAGACGGGCCCCAGTGACGCGAGCGGCGGGGCTGCTCTTGGTGGTGCCGGGGAGGTCTTTGGTCCAGCGGAAGCGGACCAGGCCGACCATCGGTACCCACACCTGGCCCCAGCGGCGGTTGATGCGCGTGATGCGCAGGTCGCGCCCCTGGGGAATGTCGACGGCCGCGCGGGTGCGGAACCGGGCCTTGAAGTTCGGCTCCTGCGCACGCCCTTCCCAGCAGTTCACCCAGGCCCGCATGTACGTCTTGAGGATCTGCTGTGCGGCCTGGGCGGGGAGCTTGGCGAGCCAGTCGATTTCCTTGCGGGCGCGGCGTATCTCCGCGTCCATGCGGGACAGCGACCGTTGGCACTTCGGCGTCATCGTCCACAAGTCGTGCAGCAGGTTCCACATCGCGCGGGCGGCGTGGCCCTGGTCTTCGATCTTCCACAACTGGACGGGGGTGAGGTCAAGCCGGGCCTTGTGGCCGCGTTGCTGCTTCAACTTCCCTCCCCGGTCGGCTCGTTGATCGGTACGCTGCTCATCCTACGCTTGGTGCATGTCACCACGATGGGAAGCAGCGCCCGACATCAGGCGCGGAGCACACGTTGTCTACAACCTGCATGTGCACTTGGTGTTTGTGACGAAGTACCGGCGGAGCATGATGGATGGCGCCATGCTGACGCGCTGCGAGGAGATCCTGCGCGAGGTCTGCGGGAGCTTCGATGCGGAGCTGAAGGAGTTCAACGGCGAACGCGATCACGTGCATCTTCTGGTGCACTACCCTCCGAAAGTCGCGCTCTCGAAGCTGATCAACAGCCTGAAGGGCGTCAGCTCGCGGTACCTGCGGCAGGAGTTCACCGGCCAGGCCAACCGGGCCATCATGCACGGCCGATTCTGGTCCCGCTCCTACTTCGCTGGCTCATGCGGCGGAGCACCGATATCGGTGGTCCGTCAGTACATCGAGCAGCAAAAACGCCCGTACTGACCTGCGGGTCCGAGCAGTCTTGAGATGGCCTACACCCCCCGCCTGAAGGCGGGGGCACTGGCCAAGATCATCGGTAGGAGGGCGTCAGGGGTGGCGGGAGGGCGACCGGACTGCTGGTCTGGGGCGCGCTCACGATGGCCGGACTCGCAGTCGTGCTGGCCGCCTCGCCCTCGACATACCTGCCCGTGCCCGGCCCATGGGGAGCCCGTGGCGGACCGGCTTGGTCAGCAACGTCCTCAATCCCGAAGATCACCGTCTCCTGCACCGGACTGCTCCCCACGCCGGCGCCGCCCCAACTTCTGGCTGCCTTGGCCACGATGCTCCTCGTTCTCCGCGCCGCACTCACGCTCGCCCTGGCTGGGCAGTTACGTGTTCCTGCTGTCCAAGGCGGAGCGGCCCCCGGAGGATCCGCGGATCCGCAGAGCGCTGGGGCGGCGGACCACAGGCGTCGTACTGATCGGCTTCGGCTTCGGCTTCGGCCTCGTGGTCGCGACCGTCTCCGTCTGAGTTCTGACCGGGGGCGGGCGATGGCGTGCTCGACGAAGGCGCGGACCTGTGTTCCACCGGTCACCGCCCTGCCGCCCCAAGTCGGGGGCGACCGGATTCATCGTGACGCAGCATTGTCGGCAGGGTGGCTGCCTTTGGGCACTGTCACGTCGGCCTCTCCGTCATCCGGTGCGGGTGTGCGGACGAGTCGCACCAACAACGGACCGATCAGGGCGAGTGCGGCCAGCACAAGGATGGCTGCCGAGAGGGGTCGGGTGACGAAGACGGTCCAGTCGCCCTCGGCGAGGGTGAGGGCGCGGCGGAACTGGGTCTCGGTCAGGGGGCCGAGGACAGCGCCGAGGACCAGAGGGGCCACGGGGTATCCGGTGCGGCGCATCAGGAAGCCCAGGACACCGAAGGCGAGGGCGATGGCCAGGTCGAACGGGTTCTGGGAGAGGGCGTAGACGCCGAGCGCGGCGAAGAGCAGGATTCCGGCGGTGAGCAGGGGGCGTTCGATCTTCAGGAGCTTCACCCAGAGCGGGATCATCGGCAGGTTCAGGGCGAGGAGCACCACGTTGCCTATGTAGAGGCTGGCGATCAGCGTCCATACCAGCGTCGGCTGGGTCTCGAAGAGCTGTGGTCCGGGCTGGACGTTGTACATCTGGAAGGCGATGAGCAGCATGGAAGCCGTCGCCGAGGTGGGGATGCCGAGGGTGAGCAGCGGGACCAGGACACCGGAGAAGGCGGCGTTGTTGGCGGCTTCCGGGCCGGCGACGCCTTCGATGGCACCCTTGCCGAACTGCTGCTTGTGCTTGGAGAGTCGGCGTTCCAGGTTGTAGCTGAGGAACGTGGGGATCTCCGCGCCGCCGGCCGGGAGCGCACCTATGGGCAGGCCGAGTGCGGTGCCGCGCAGCCAGGGCTTCCAGGAGCGTCGCCAGTCGTCGCGGGTCATGCCGATGCGGCCGCGCAGCGGCAGCGGATCGGGGTCGGGTGCCCGGCGCAGCCGGGCCGCGGTGTGCAGGGCCTCGGCGATGGCGAAGAGGCCGACGGCGACGGCCACCAGGGCGATTCCGTCGAAGAGTTCGGGGACGCCGAAGGTGTAGCGGGCCTGCCCGGTGAGGCTGTCGATGCCCACAAGGCCGATGGCGAGCCCCAGGAAGAGGCTGCACAATCCGCGCAGCGGGGCCTCGGCCACGACCGCGGTGACGGTGGCGAAGGCGAGCACCATGACCGCGAAGTACTCGGCGGGCTGTATGTGTTCGGCGATGGCGGAGAAGGCGGGCCCGGCGAAGGTGATGCCGACGGTGGAGATCGTGCCGGCGACGAAGGAGCCGATGGCGGCGGTGGCGAGGGCCGCGCCGGCCCGGCCCGCACGGGCCATCGGGAAGCCCTCGAGGGTGGTGGGAACGGAGGCCGTCTCGCCAGGCACGTTGAGGAGGATCGCGGTGGTCGATCCGCCGTACATGCCTCCGTAGTAGATGCCGGCGAACAACACGAGCGCGCCGACGGGGTCGACGACGTAGGTGACGGGCAGGAGCAGGGCGACGGTGGTGGCGGGGCCGAGTCCGGGCAGCACACCGACCAGGGACCCGAGCAGGCAGCCGGCGAAGGCGAGCAGCAGGTGCACCGGGCTGAAGGCGTTGGCGAATCCGTCGCCGAGGTGGGAGAGCACGTCCATGGGTCAGAACGCCAATCGCAGGTAGCCGGGCGGGAGATGGATGCCGAGGAGCCGGTCGAAGAGCAGGTACGCGGTCACGGCGAGGGCGAGTCCGATGAGCGCGTCGCGCACGGCTCGGCGGCTGCCGAGGACACGGGCGACGACAGCGAACAGGACCGTGCTGGTCTGCCAGTAGCCGAAGAACTCAAGGGTCAGGCAGTACGCGGCGAGGGCAGCGACCAGCAGGCCGACCGGACGCCACTCGGTGACCCTGGCCTCCTCGCGGGCCGCGCTGTCCTGGGTGGGGTCGGTGCCGCGGAAGCACTGCACGGCGTTGAGGGCGGCGACGACGGTGAGCCCGGCGCCGACCAGGAGGGGGAAGGCGCGCGGGCCGACGTCGGTGCCTTCGGCGAGGGCAGCGTCGGGGATGGTGAAGGCAAAGGTCAGCACGGCGAATCCGGCGACGAGGAGGGCGGCAGCCGTGATCCGGGGCGCGAGCGGACGCCTGTTGTCGGGCATGGGTGCGGGGGTGGTCATCCGAGCCCGACCTCCTTCAGGACGCCGCCGACCTGGCCGCGCTGACGGTGGATCAGATCGCCGAACTTCTTGCCGGGCAGCCAGACCTCGTCCCAGTCGTTCTCGCGCAAGGTGCGTTTCCAGCAGTCGGTGTGGCGCATCTTGTCAATGAGCGCGACGACCGCGCGCTGTTCCGTGCGGTTGAGCCCGGGCGGGGCCATCACGCCGCCGATGGCGTCCACGGCGTCCTTGCCGTAGCCGAGGTGCTCCAGTGTGGGCGGCGTTCCGAGATCCTTCGGTGAGTCCCCGCCGCTGACCGCGAGGATGCGCAGCTTTCCGGCCTCGACCTGGGGGCGGATCTCGGAGAGCGTGGAGAGCCCTGCTGTGGCGACACCGCTGAGCAGCATGTTGAGGACCTCGCCCCCGCCGCCGGTGGGCACGTACGTGACCTTGTCGGGGGGCACATGCGCGGATTCGGCGAGCGAGGCGACGGTGATGTGGTCCGGGCCGCCGAGCGACCCGCCGACCCACTTCGTGCCGCGCGGGTTCTTCGCCATCGCCCGCATCAGGGAGGCGAAGTCACGGTGCGAAGAGTGGGCGGGTACGACGATCGCGGTGGTGGAGACGGTGAGGCCGGCGACCGGGGTGAGCTGGGTGAGGGAGACCGGGGAGTGGTTCTGGATCTCACCGCCGAGGAGGGTGACGGTGTCCATGGTCATCAGCTGGTACGGGTCGTCGGCCCGGCCCGCCATCCGTGCCAGGCCGATGGTTCCGGCGGCGCCCGGGGCGTTGGACACGGTGATGTCCTGACCGGTGATCCCACACTTGTTCAGGGCCGAACCGATGCCACGGGCACGGGAGTCGAAGCCGCCGCCGACACTACCGGGGGCGAGGATCGCCAGTCCCCGGGCGGGGTAGTCCTCGACGGTGGCGCCGGAGTCGACCGGGCCGAACGCGCAGCCGCCGAGGGCGGCCGTGAGCGCGGTGGCGAAGAAGGCGAACAGCACCGGTCGGCGCGGGCCGGGCGGGCGGGGAACCGGCCCGGGGGGAACGAACGGGGACATGGATGAGCTCCAGCGCGGAGGGGGCGGGTATGGGGAAGGTGTCGGGGGATCCTGCGTGCCCCGGCGTCGCGGCAGCAAGAGGATTGACAGTAAGCAATCAATCCTTGAGGGTCGGCGGATGCCCGTCGTGATCGAACCAGGTCCTGATCCGGACCGTGCCGTGGCTCCGCGGCTCTCCCCGCTCGCCGAACTCTGCGCCTGCCTGCACGCCCTGCAGACACCCGGTCACCATCCGGCCAGTCGCCGTTGGGTGGACGCGGTACGGCAGGACGCCGACCCCGCGCTTCTCGCCCGGGCCGCCGCGCTGTCGCCGCTGTGGAGCGCTTTCCGGGCCCGTTATCTACTGCCGTTGTCGGCGGGCGTCGAGCGCTCCCTCGAGGAGGAGATCGCTGACATCACCACCCTGGATCTGGAGCAGTTCACCGGGATGACGGCGCAGGCGCTGCTCGGGAAGAACTCGCCGCGGCCCGGGGCAACGCTCGAGAAGCCGGACCGGTTCCTGTCGCGGCTGCGGCAGCATGCCGAGGAACGGTTCACGCTGGGCGCCCGGCTGCTGTCCGACCCCGAGGGGCTGCGCGACACGGTCACCGGGTTCCTCACCGCGGCGGGCGAGGAGTGGTTCGGCGCGGAGTGGGAGCGGCTGGCCGGCCCGCTGCGGGCGGAGGTCAGGGGCCGGTTCGCGGAGCACCGGAACGACGGGGTGGCGGTGCTCGCCTCGTTCCCGAGCGCGCGGCTGCTGACAGATCCGCCGCGGATCGAGTTCGAGAAGCTGTACCGGGCACGGGTGCCGCTGGCAGGCACGGACTGTCTCCTGACGCCGTCCCTGCACGTCAACCCGCATCTGGCGATCAAGCACTATCCGGGCTTTCCGGTGGTGGTGCAGTATCCGGTGCGGGGGCCCGGCAGCATGGGCCCGCCTTCCCTCGACCTGGTGCGGCACCGAATCAAGGCTCTCCAGGAACCGCTCCGGATCGACCTGTGCCGCACCCTGCTGCGGGAGGCGATGACCACGACCGAACTGGCCGAGCAGTACGCGATGACCCCCCCGCAGATGTCCCGGCACCTACGACGGCTGCGCGAAGCGGGGATGGTGGTCACGCACCGCCGCGGAGCCCAGGTCCACTACCAGCTGGACCAGGAGGCGGTCCGCACCCTGGGGCACGACCTGCTCGCCGCCCTGCACCGCTGAACCCGTCCTCGTACCGGGAAGATTGACATACAGGCGGCAATCTTCTTGAGCCGCCCGCTTTTCGTGGCGAGGGTGAGCGGGACCGCACCACGAAGATCGAGGTCCACGCCCCATGACAAGCAGCCCTGCCATCACCGCCACCGCCCGTACCAAGACCACCTCCGCCTTCTATGTCACCGGCGCCACCACGCAGTTCGCCTCCCGCTACGACCAGCGTCTCTCGTACTGTCTCTACGTCCCGTCCGCGCACGAGACGGCCACCGAGCCGCTCCCCCTGCTGGTGATGCAGCACGGCACCGGCCGCTCCGGGCCCCAGTACCGGGACGCGATGGCCGAGTTCGCCGAGGAGCACGGCATCGTCGTGCTCGCCCCGCTCTTCCCCGCCGGGCTCGGCGACGACCCCGACGACCTCCACAACTTCAAGTTCATCGCGCACCAGGGCATCCGCTTCGACCTGGCGCTGCTCGCGATCGTCGACGAGGCCGCGGAGCGGGTTGATATCGACACCTCGCGGTTCGTGCTGCACGGCTTCTCCGGCGGCGGCCAGTTCGCTCACCGGTTCCTCCTGCTGCATCCGGACCGGCTCGCCGGAGTCTCCATCGGCGCCCCGGGCAGGGTCACGCTGATCGATCCGGAACGGGAGTGGTGGCTGGGCACCAAGGGGTTCGCCGAACGGTTCGGCGCCCCCGTCGACCTGGACCAAGTGCGCGACGTCCCGGTGCATATGGTGATCGGCGCCGAGGACACCGAGACCTGGGAGATCAACAACCCGGGCGACTCCAACTGGATGGACGGCGCGGACGCCGTCGGCCGCACCCGCGTCGAACGCATCTCGGCACTGCGTGACAACTACCGCGCCCACGGGATCGACGTCGCCTTCGATGTCGTACCCGGGCTCGGCCACGACGGCATGGGTGTGTTGGAGCAGGTCCGGGATTTCGCCGCCCGTGTGCTGCGGGCCGGATAGGGAGTACAAGGGTGCGGCTAGCCCGGCATCCCGCAGCCGGGCGGCCTCGACCAGGGCGGGCTGGTAGGACCACAGGGACGAGTCGGTTTCGTGGCCGGCTGCCGTGAAGCTCTCCAGGCCCTGCATGCACCAGCCCCGAGCCTCAGCTCTTGCCCAAGGTGCGGGCGAGGAGGGGGAGCAGGCGGTCCCAGTGGCGCTGTAGCCCGGAGCCGTTGAAGGCTTCGGTGTCGGACATGGTGAAGCCGTGGACGGTGCCGGGGTAGATCTCGGCGGTGTGACCGAGACCTGCGGCATCCAGAGCCTCGTTGAGCTCGCTGATCGCCTCGGACGGCAAGTCGTCGGAGAGGCCGAGATGAACCTCGGCGGTGAGCTCGGGGATGAGGCGGTGCGGGCTGTCGGGTGTGTCGGTAACCACGAAGCCGGGGTGGAATCCGGCGACGGCGGCCACCTGGTCGGGGTGGGCCGCTGCGGTGCGCATCGCGAAGAGGGTGCCGATGCAGTAGCCGATCACGGCAACCGGTCCGGCGCTGACCTCGGGCTGGATGGTGAGGAACCGGAGGTAGGCGTCGGCGTCGCGCTGGGCATGTTCGGTGGTGTGCGCCTCGAGCAAGGGCATCAGCTGCGCGATGACCGCGGGCCGGACCTCTTCTCCGATGTACTCGGGAAGGTCCACCACCGGTGCCGGGCCGTGCCGGTAGTAGAGGTTGGGGACGAGCACGTAGTAGCCGTGCCCGGCCAGTT
Source organism: Streptomyces sp. NBC_01445 (assembly GCF_035918235.1). Taxonomy (NCBI): domain Bacteria; kingdom Bacillati; phylum Actinomycetota; class Actinomycetes; order Kitasatosporales; family Streptomycetaceae; genus Streptomyces; species Streptomyces sp. NBC_01445. Next base: position 9,655,549 of record NZ_CP109485.1, read on the forward strand.
CGCGGGCCTTGTCCTCCAACTCGGGCCGCAGGCCGAAGGCGTCCGAGTACAACAGCACCCCCGGGTGCGGCGCGCCGTCGTCGGGAAAGGCGGCGAAAGCGTCTGCCTGGCCATCGGCGGTGGGAATCTGCAGGGTCTTGGCGGGAATAGCGGATCTTCCTTCCTGGAGTTCGCTCAACTGCCGTTAGTTGCACTAACGGTGCTGGCGCGCGAGCGAACGTACATCGTTAGCCGGACTAACGCAACGGGTAGGATCGGCGCCATGATCAGAGCCGATGCCGCAGACCTGCCCGACGACGGCGCGCGCAAGACGCCCGACCGGCTGCGTCGACGGGCGAGCCGGCTGTTGTCACAGCTGACCGCGCGGTCGGACCGGCTGATTACCGAGGGGCTGGCACAGGCCGACGCCCGCAAGTGGCATTACGCCGTACTCGCCTCGCTGCAGGACTTCGGGCCGGGCAGTCAGGCGACGCTGAGCAGGCGCACAGGCATCTACCGCAGCGACATGGTCGGTGTGCTCAACGAACTGGCGAAGCGTGACCTCGTCGAGCGGGCGCCCGATCCCGACGACCAGCGCCGCAACATCATTACGATCTCTGCCAAGGGCCGCCGTCAACTACGCCGCCTCGACACGGTCCTGGACACACTCCACGACGAACTGCTCGCTCCGTTGAGTCCGACCGAACGCGACCAGCTCGTGGAGTTGCTCAACCGCTTGCTGGACCATCACGCCGGGACAGCCTGACCGCGCGAGTGGTGGCAGCAGGCATCAGCCGTCCGTGCAGGCGATGGACGGCTTGGTGCAGGGCGCGTCGGCTGCCGCCGGCGGGGGAAGAGCCCTTACCGGGGCGTCCCGGTCAGGCTCTCGGAGACCCTGGCCGTGAGCTGGCGCAGGATCCGCTTGACCTCGTCGAAGCCGTTCGCCGGCAGGCCAGGGAGTCGCCGATGGCGGCCGGTACGGTCCGGGCGCCCTCGCGGAGTTGAGTGCCCTGTTCGGTCAGACTGACCTGGACGGTGCGCTCGTCGTCGGGCCGCCGCTCGCGCCGGACCAGGCCGGAGGCCTCCAGGCGCTTGATCAATGGGGTCAGGGTTCCGTAGTCGAGTTGGAGAGCGGCGCCGATGTCCTTGGTGGGACCGGAGTGATCCATCATCAACTTGACGTACCAGGCGAGCACTTGACCTGACGGCACCGTCAGATGGTGCTCCCTGGTCGCATGTGGGGTCCCGATCCCGGGAGAGGCCGAGCCCGGAGGCCGCCGCACGGCGTCGCCGCCTCCCGTGGAGACGGCGACGTGCCCGGTGATCGTACGGATCAGACGATGCCCTGGGCCAGCATCGCGTCGGCGACGCGGATGAATCCCGCGATGGACGCTCCGGCGACGTAGTCGTCCGGGTCGCCGGTGTACGCGTCGGCGGTTGCGCGACTGTGGGCGTGGATGTCGCTCATGATGCTCTCGAGCCGGTCCGTCACCTCGTCCCGGCTCCACGCCGCCCGCGCGGCGTTCTGGCTCATCTCCAGGGCCGAGGTCGCGACCCCGCCCGCGTTCGCGGCCTTGCCGGGGCCGAACAGCACCCCGGCCTCGCGGAAGCGGGCCACCGCACCCGGGGTGCAGGGCATGTTGGCGCCCTCGGCGACCGCCAGCACGCCGTTGCGGATCAGCGCGGCGGCGTGGTCCTCGCCCAACTCGTTCTGCGTGGCGCAGGGAAGCATCACATCACAGGGCACGTCGTAGACCGATCCGTATGCGTGGTGTTCGGCGGACGGCCGCTCGGCGGCGTAGGCGCTCAGCCGTTCCCGCCGCACCTCCTTGATCTCACGCAGGAGGGCGACGTCGATGCCGTCCGGATCCACGACGTGGCCGGCGGAGTCCGAGCAGGCGACGGCCTTTGCGCCGAGGCGGTGGGCCTGCTCGATCGCATAGATCGCCACATTGCCCGAACCGGACACCACGACGGTCCTGCCTGAAAGGTCCTGCCCGCGGGTGGCGAGCATGTCCCGGGCGAAGAACACGGTGCCGTACCCGGTCGCTTCGGTGCGGCCCTGCGAGCCGCCCCATCCGACGCCCTTCCCCGTCAGCACCCCCGCCTCGTGGCGGTTCACGATCCGCTTGTACTGGCCGAACATGTAGCCGATCTCACGGCCACCCACGCCGATGTCACCGGCCGGCACATCCGTGTGCTCTCCCAGGTGCCGGTAGAGCTCGGTGATGAACGACTGGCAGAAGCGCATGACTTCGGCGTCACTGCGTCCGGCGGGGTCGAAGTCCGCGCCACCCTTGCCGGCCCCGATGCCCTGGCCGGTGAGCGCGTTCTTGAAGATCTGCTCGAAGCCGAGGAACTTGATGACCGACAGATCGACGGTCGGGTGGAAGCGCAGGCCGCCCTTGTACGGGCCGAGCGCGCTGGAGAATTCCACGCGGTAGCCGCGGTTCACCTGAATCCGGCCGCGGTCGTCGACCCAGGGCACCCGGAACATGATTTGCCGTTCGGGTTCGCAGAGGCGCTCGAGGATGTGCGCGTCGGCGTACTCGGGATGCCGGTCGAGAACCGGGCCGAGCGTGTGCAGGACCTCCTCGACGGCCTGTTGAAACACTACTTCGCCTGGGCTGCGACGCCGGACCGCGTCGAGGACGTCGTCCAGATGAGAGGGAACGGCTGAGGGCGAAACGGTGGTCATCATCTTCCTCTGGCGGGGGAGCGGACTTGGTAGGGGAGGAATCGGACGGCACGGTTACGTTGGGTCTGGTCAAAGGGGGAAGCGGCCGAAGTGGTACGCAGTGCCATGCGGCCCACTTGGACGGGATTGCGTGGCGCTGGGATGAGCCGACGGGCGCCTCATCAGCGTTGATCCAGATCGACAGTACGGCAATTGGGCCGCACGGCGCTGTGGTTGAGCGGCGATGACCAACAGGTGAAACGCCACCGTCGCTACCGGCCGATCGGGGCGGGCCGGTAGCGACGGTGGGATGGGCATCACCGGGTTCGGAAGCGTCCGTCCACGACCAGTTCGGTGCCTGTGATGAAGCTCGCGTCATCGCTGACGAGGTAGGCACCGGCTGCGGCGAGTTCGGAGGAATCCGCGCGCCGGCCGAGCGGTGTCTCGGGAATCACGGTGTTGCCGCCTTCCGTCAGCCTGGTACGGAGGGTGTGAGGGTGTGTGCTTCGTACCAGTTGTTGAGGTGGTCTTCTCGCCGGCTGAGAGCGGCGGGCCAGTCACTGCCTGGCGTCGGTCCGGCCGTCAAAGGCCCTCCACGGTTTTCCATCCCCAGGTGGTGAGCATGCCGGCCGACAGCGCGGCGCATTCGTCGGAGTCCAGGTACCGGACGGCCGAGTCGACGGCCGCGTCATCGACGAGTCCGGTGGCAAGCATCGCCGCTCTGCTGCGTTCCCATGTGTCGGCCCAGAAGCGGCTGATGGGGCTGGCCGGCAGCAGCGGCGGCACATGGATCTCGGCAGCCACGGACACGAGCCCCGCCCCGCGCAGCAGCTGAGGGTACGACGGAACCCAGGAGACGTCGGTGCCGATGGCGGCCCGCAGCCCCTGCCACATCGCGCGCATCATCACGGCGTACGGCGTGTCGGGCGTCCGGTCACTCGTCAGGTCGACCGCGTCACTGAGTACCAGCACGCCGCCGGGCGCGACGAGTTCGGTCAGAGCCGTGATCAGACGCTCGCGCTCGGGCAGGTGCATCAGCACGAAGCGCGCGTGGACGAGCCGGAACCGGCCGGGGGCGAAGTCCGGGGCAGTGACGTCTGCTTCCAGCACGTCGAGCCCGGGCACGAGCCGTGCGCCGAGGAAGCGTGTGTCGCGGTCCGCGGCGAGCACACTTGCCACCCCGACCTCGTCCAGCAGCCGGCGCGAAACCGTGCCCGTGCCGGCGCCCACGTCGAGGCAGTGCCATCCCGGGCCGACGCCGAGTTCCCGCAGTCGCGCCATGGTGATGTCGTCGTAGGCGAGGGCGCCGAAGTCGATGCGCTCGGCCTCACCGGCCTGTTCGGGACGGAAGACGGCCTCGCCATAGCGATCGCCGCCTGGCACGTCCCCGTGCGGAGTGGCGGTCACATCGCGGCCCTGGCCGAGACGCCGTGGGCGTCGTCATCGATGAGTACCGATGCCCGGTCGGCGAGAGGCTGGAACGGCGGGTCGTTGAGCAGTTTCAAGGCCGGACCTCTTCATCTGTGGGTCGGTGGGGCGGCGGCCCTTTACGAGGTCGCCGCCCCACCGATCTTCCATCGGCGGCCGCCGGCGCTGCCGAGGCGCGCCGGGCCGCTACCCGGACGACGCAGAGCCGTGCCGGCGTCGCCGGAAGCATGGCTCAAGGTGTGCTTCCAGCGACCGACCACCTCAGGGCAGCAGCCGAGGCCGTCGCTTCGCCGCGACGTCCTCCACCCAGCCCACCAGCGGGATCGCCGCGGCGATCAGCACCCAGCCGACACCGAACATGAACCACTGGCTCTCCAGCGGCAGGTACTTCACGAATGCGGGCACGTTCCAGAACTGATCGATCAGCGGCACCGCGAGGATCAGTGCGATCTCGTGCCAGAGGTAGATCGTCATCGCCCGCGCGTTGAAGACCGACACGATCCGGTCGAGCCGTTTGAAGCGCGCCAGCCACGCGAAGTCGACCTTGAAGTACGCCTTCGAGTACATCAGTAGCATCACAAACCCGGCCGACCAGAAAGCCTGCGCAAGCGGGATGTCGTCCAGGTCGTAACTCCCGTACTCCGCCTGGTGGGTGAGGGCGAACCAGGCGCCGTAGGCAAGCGCCGCGATGGACAGCACGACGACGGGTCCCGGACGCAGACGGGCCAGGACGCCCTCACGGTGCGCGAAACCGGCGAGCCAGCAGAACAGGAACGTCGCGAAGTCGAGAAGACCGCTGCCGAACCGGTTGTCCGGCGGCTGCCACACAAACTGGAGCACCAGGATCGGCGTGAGCGAAGCGAGCAGCACCGCCACCGGCGCCAGGCGGAACACCTTCAAGAGCAGCGGCGACAGGAGCACGAACCACAGGTAGGCGCGCAGATACCAGAGGATCTCCCAGGCCTGCATGCCCCAGGTGTTACCCGGCGGGTCGCCGAGGGGCACCACCCAGTACACGACCTGCCATTTCGGCATCCAGCCGTGCAGCAGCATCGCGAGGACGACGAAGATGCCCCAGAGCCAGAAGGGCGGCAGCAGGCGTCGTGTCCGGCTTCTGATCACCGAAAGGGCCGGCCGTTCAAGGGACTTGGCCATAAGTGACCCGGCGAGCGCGAACATGACGCCCATGGAGGGGAAGGCGAGGCCCGCCCACACCCAGCCGAACGTGTGGTAGGCCACGACGCGAATCAGTGCGAGGGCGCGAAGCGTGTCGAAGTACCGGTCGCGGCCGCCCGCCCGGACCGCTGACCGCTCGGGCACGGCGGGTTCTCGGTCGCCCGGCTCGGTCACACGGAGAGGTGTGGTGTCCTGATCAAGGCCCTGCGTTCCCGGTATTTCAGGTGCTTCAGGCTTTTCGGGAGTTCCGCGCGTGCGCCGAGCGGCTCTGTGACGATTCCCTTGGGCCTCCGAGGTCACCGCCCCACCCCCGTCGGCGTCCCGACCTCGCCGGTGCGCTTGAGTTTCTGCCAGCGCAGCCGGCCGCCCGTGAGGGCGGTGATGGAGGAGTGGATGAGCACCAGGTACATCATCTGGCGGTACGCGATCTGCTGGAGCGGGAGCATCCACAGGTAGCGGTACTTCTCTCCGTCGAGGCGGAACGCGTAGGCGGCGCACACGAGTTGGATGCCGAGCACAGCCAGCCAGGCGAGCAGGGACGCCTTGAAGTCCACGAAGATCATCGAGTAGAGGGTGAAGAGGTCGATCAGCGGCGCGAAGACCGGCGTGACGATCTGGAAGAGCACCACGAGGGGCATGCCCACCCGTCCGAAGCGACCCGAAGGCCCCTTGTCCACGAGGGACTTGCGGTGCTTCCACAGCGCCTGCATGGTGCCGTACGACCAACGGTAGCGCTGGCTCCACAGCTGTTTGAGCGAGGCCGGCGCCTCCGTCCAGGCCCGCGCATGCTCCTGGTACACCACACGCCATCCGGCGCGGTGCATCGCGATGGTGATGTCGGTGTCCTCCGCGAGGGTGTCCTCGCTCATGCCGCCGACCTCGAGGACGGCCTGGCGCCGGAACGCTCCGATCGCTCCGGGGATGGTGGGCATGCAGCGCAGCAGGTCGTACATGCGGCGGTCCAGGTTGAAGCCCATCACGTACTCGATGTGCTGCCAGGCGCCGATGACCGTGTTGCGGTTGCCGACCTTGGCGTTGCCCGCGACCGCGCCGATGTCCGGGGCGGCGAAAGGCTGCACGAGCTGCCGGACGGTGTCCGGCTCGAAGACCGTGTCGCCGTCCATCATCACGACGATGTCGTAACTGGCGTTGCGTACCCCGTTGTTGAGCGCCGCGGGCTTGCCCGCGTTCTCCTGACGGATCACTCGCACGTTGGGCAGGCCGAGGGACTCGGCGATCTCCTTCGTACCGTCGGTGGAGCCGTCGTCCACGACGATGATCTCGATGGGATGCGTGCTCTGGGCGAGGGAGTTGAGGGTGTTGGCGATGCACTCCTTCTCGTTGTACGCGGGCACGATCACGCTGACCGGCCTGGTGACGGGCGCCCCCCAGCTGAACCGGCGTTTGTTGCGCTGCCTGTAGTGGCGCCGCGCGAGGAGCAGCATCATCGCGAACCGCGCCATCACGGCGACTCCGACGACCGCGAGGAAGACGGCCAGCGTCGGCACGGTCCACTCGGCGATCGCGACCGCCACGATGAGCGCCTTGCCCTCGTAGAGGGTGGTGCCGGTGGCTTCGGAGTGGGCGGCCTGGTCGACATTGCGGGCGCCGCCCGGAGCGTTCGTGCCGGAGGAGGGAGGGGTTCCCTGCTGGGCCGCGCCACCCGGTGCCTGACCGGACCTCTGCGCCCCACCGGGCTGAGCGCTTCCGTCCTGTGTGTCGCCATCCTGCGCACCGGTGCCCTGAGCGGAGCCGCTCCCGGCGGAGCCGTTCTGTGCGGAGCCGCCGCCCAGCGCCCCCGTCTTGGCCATGGCGCCGCTGACCGTAGTGAAGGTGTAGCCCTTCGCCTTCATCTTCTTGATGTACTTGGGCAGCGCCTTGAGCGTCTGGTCACGGTTGCCGCCGGCGTCGTGGAAGAGCACCGACGCGCCTTTGCTCTTCTTCGGCGTCGCCCACTGGACGATCTTCGAGACGCCCGGCTTCTTCCAGTCGTCGCTGTCGGTGTCGACGAAGACGCTGGTGTAGCCCATGGCGCCGAGCTTCTTGTAGACCGGCCAGCTGTAGTTGTCGATCGCGGCGGCCTCGGACGAGTAGGGCGCACGCACCAGCTTCGTGGTGATGCCGGCCGCTCCCGCGAGCGCCAGCTGGGTCTGCGTGAGCTCACGCTTGACGCGGGCGTCGCTCTGATAGGAGAGGTCGACATGGGTGAAGGTGTGCAGGCCGACCTCGTTCCCCTGCTCGACCATGTCCTTCACGATGCCGGGCTGCCGGGCGATCATGGAACCCACGAGGAAGAACGTGCCGTTCACATCGTTGTCCGCGAGGATCTTGAGGACCTTCTCGGTGTACGTGGCGTCGGGACCGTCGTCGAAGGTGAGCACGATGGTCTTCTTCGGAACGGACTGCGTCTGCATGGAACCGTTGGTCGAGGTCAGAATCGGGGCCGCCGTCGAGGATGCGCTGCGGCACCTTGTCGTAGGACGCGTCGGTGCGGACGCGGTGGTCGCCCAGGACCTCGGCCCGCAGATATCCGTCGAGCATCATCACGCTGACGAGTCCGAGGACGAGAACGAGCGCGAGGACGACGCGTGGCCGCTGCAGAGCGGCGGCTCGACGCCCGGCGCGCTCCAAGCGGGAGGGAGCGGCACGGCGACGGCGCCGCGCGGAGGTGTTGCTGGTCATGTTTTCCCTTACCTGCGCGTCAGTGGGCGTCGGCGGCTGCTGACGCCGAGGGGGCGGGCAGTGAAGGGCTGGGCGAGAGGGAGGGGCGGGTGGTCGGAGGCGTTCCTTGCTGCTGACCGGCGCCGCCCGCGGCGCCGTACCCGGCGGCCGGACCACGACCGGTGTCGGCGCCGCCACCTCCGCCTCCACCACCTGCGCCGCCGAAGGGCAGCAGGTCCGTCGTGCTCACGGACACACCCCACCCCATGAACGACAGGCCGAGGACGACCGCGTAGCCCAGACAGGCGACGACCACGGCGAGGCCGAACCTGCGCAGCAGCTTGGCCCGCCGTCCGGAACTGTCGACGAATACGGGGCCTTCATCGGCCCCTTTTCCACGTTTGCGGTGGCTTCCGCGCCCACTGGCACGGTTTTCGACGGAGGAATCGAAATGCATTCTCGGGACGCTAAGGGATCTTTATGTGGCCCATCACAGGCATTCCTGTGCGCACCCTGAGAAGGCCCTGATTTCGCTGTGATTTGCCTCATGGCACCTGGATCACAGGCTTCCGTGTTTCAGTTCCGGGACGAGACCGAGAAGAAATGGGTGCATGCACGATGAGGAATGTTCTGGGGAGGCCGGCCGCCGCCTTCGTGTCGCTGGTGGCGGCTGCGACCTGCGCGGGGTGCTCGTCGGGGAGCTCGGGCTCGGCCGACGCGTCACCGCACGGCGCGCCCTCGCAGGCCGCGAGCGCACCCTCGTCATCCAGCCCGTTCGCCCCCTACGTCAGTGCCACGGACGCTTCGGACCTGGACGCGGCCGGGTCCCCCTCCGCGTACAACCTGGCCTTCACCATCGCGGACGGCAGCTCCTGCACGCCCACGTGGAACGGCACCGAGGCCGTCAGCGACGCGACGGTGAAGAAGCGGATCTCGGCACTCGAGTCGTCCGGCGCGACCGTGCGCGTCTCCTTCGGCGGGGCGTCCGGCAAGGAACTGGCCGAGACGTGCGGCAGCGCGTCCGCTCTGGCCGACGCCTACGCCGCCACGCTCGACGCCGCGGGCGCCACCCGGGCCGACTTCGACATCGAGGGCGATGCGCTGAAGGACTCCGACTCGGTGACCCTGCGCTCGAAGGCGATCGCCCTGCTCCAGAAGAAGCGCACCGACCTCAACGTGTCTTTCACACTTCCCGTGATGCCCTCGGGCCTGGACGCGGACGGCGTGGCCCTCCTGGAGTCGGCCAACGACCAAGGCGTCAAGGTGTCCAGCGTCAACATCATGACGATGAACTACGGCACGTCCTACACCGGCGACATGGGCGACTACGCCATTACGTCGGCCAAGGCGGCCCACGCCCAACTCGCGGACATTTTCGGGCTGTCGGACAGGAACGCGTGGCGCGGACTCGCCGTGACGCCGATGCTCGGCACGAACGACGTCGACAAGGAGACGTTCACCCTTTCCGATGCCGCCCAACTGCGTGCCTTCGCGGAGACGAAGGAGCTTGCCTGGGTCTCCATGTGGTCCACGTTCCGCGACCAGCAGTGCTCCTCTGCCGACACGTCGTCGGACGACGCGCTCACCAACTGCAGTGGTGTGCAGCAGAGTTCGGGAGCCTTCGGCAAGGCTCTGTCCGGCTGAGGCGACGTTTTCGGGACAGGTGCGGTGCCGATGCCTTCTTCGAGAGCGAGACCGTGACCGACGCACCTCGGGCGCCTGTCCCGCGTCACTCAGTCCGACGGCACTGATGCGGCATCATGCTCCGCATGAGCGACTCTCCCCACCCTCGAGGTGCCGGCGGCAATCTGGCGCACAGTCGGGTGCCGATGACTGGCCGCGATCCCCAAGAACCCGGACGGGTCTCTTCACCGCTGGAGCTGTTGTTCGACCTGACGTTTGTGGTCGCGGTAGGAACCGCCTCCTCCCAATTCGCCGAGATGGTCGCCGGGGGGCATACGGGAGAGGCGGTCACCGCGTTTGTGCTGGCGATGTTCGCGATCAGTGTCGCGTGGATCAGCTTCAGCTGGTTCGCGTCGGCGTTCGGCACGGACGACTGGCTCTACCGCGCGCTGACGATGTTGCAGATGATCGGCGTCGTCGTGTTCTCGCTCGGCCTGCCCGCGATGTTCCACTCGGTCGAAGAGGGCGAACACCTCGACCTGAGGGTGATGGTGCTCGGGTATGTCGTGATGCGGATCGCGATGGTGCTGCAGTGGTGGCGTGCCGCCCGGGAGTCCCCCACATTCCGGGACGTCGGAATGGCGAACATCCGCTGGACGGTGATCGTCCAAGTCGGCTGGGTCGTCGTCGCGTTCACGCATCTGCCGCTCAACGCGGTGTTCGTCGCGTTCGTCGTCCTCGGTGTGCTCGAACTGGCATTGCCCGTTCTCACCCAGGGCGATTCGGGCGGAACTCCGTGGCACCCTCACCATGTCGCGGAGCGGTACGGCCTGTTCGCCATCATCGTCCTCGGGGAGGGCGTGGTGGGTACCGTCGCGTCCTCGGGCGAGCTTCTCGGCGGTGTGGACGGAACCCATTGGAGCGGCAACGCGATCGCCGTGGTCGTCGCCGGCGTCGGACTGACCTTCGGCATGTGGTGGGTGTACTTCGCCACCCCCTTCGGCGACATCCTCGTGCACCGCCGCAGCCGCGGATACCTCTTCGGCTACGGGCACATCCCGCTCTTCGCCGGGGTGGCCGGCGCCGGAGCCGGGCTCCACGTGGCGGGCCTGCACCTGGAGCACCACTCGGAGATCAGTGACGTCGCCGTGGTGCTGTCCCTGGCCATCCCGGTCGGCCTCTACCTGCTCATGGTGTATCTCCTCCACACGCTGTTGCTGTCCACGGCCGACCCGTTCCACGTGCTGCTGATCTCGCTCACGCTGGCCGTACTGCTCGCGGCGGTGCTCCTGTCCGTGGCCGGCGTCGCCATCGCGGCGTGCCTCCTCATCGTGATGCTGGCCCCCTTCGTCACCGTGGTCGGCTACGAGACGATCGGCCACCGCCACCAGCGCCGGATGCTGGAAGGACTCGGCTCGCAGAACCAGTGACAACTGCCCGCGGATACGGGGGCGATGGGCACAGGTGCAGGCCCTGGTGGCCCGCCCGTCGGCCTTCGCCCCGTCCGACTTCCCACGAGGCCGGCGTGGTCGTGCGGTGATTCCTCGCTGGTACTGTCCAGCCATGCCGCGCCTGGTGGAAGTTCCTGGGTACGTACGCTTCTGGACCGCCTCAGCGGTATCCGCTTTCGGTTCTCAGGTCACGGGGCTGGCCTTGCAGATCCTCACCGCCGTGGCGCTGAGCGCATCCGCCACTGAGGTCGGCATCGTCAATGCCGCCCGCTGGCTTCCGTATCTGCTCTTCGGACTCGTGGCCGGGGTAGTGGTGGACCGCCGCCGACGCAAGCCGATGATGGTCACCACGGACCTCGGAAGGGCGGTTCTGCTCGGCGCGATACCCGTGCTGTATGCGCTGGACCGGCTCACTGTCCCCACGCTGTGCTTGTTCGTCTTCGCGTTCGGGGTGCTGTCACTGCTGTTCGACGCGGCGAACCAGTCGTACGTGCCACAGCTGGTACCAAAAGAACTGCTCAACTCGGGGTACGCCCGTATGGAGCAGGCGGGCGCGGTGGCCGGTTCGACCGGCCCTCTGATCGGCGGGGTACTGATCAAAATCATGGGGGCGCCGCTGGCCGTGCTGGTGGACGCCGTCACTTATCTGATGTCGGCCTTGTTGCTCGCCTCGGTGAAGGCGCCCGACCCCGTCCCCGCTGGCGGCGCACGGCGTAGCCTCGGCAGCGAGCTGCGCGAAGGGGTGGCATGGGTCTACCGGCATCGCACCCTGGCATCCATCGCCCTGACCTCACACGCGATGCTGCTTTTCAACAGCATGGTCAGCACCGTCTTCGTTGTCTTCGCCCTGAACGAGCTCAAGATCGGCGAATTCGGCCTGGCGGCCACGTATGCCTTCGCGAGTGTCGGAGCGGTACTCGGCGGCGCGTTCTCCGCACGCGTGGCCGGCAGGATGGACGTCGGCCCCACGCTGATCGCCTTCCGCCTGCTCGCCGCGATCGGCTGGCTGCCCCTGGTCCTGGCCGGACGTGGACCGTGGGCGCTTGCCTCCGTGTCGCTCGCCTTCTTCATCGTGTCCCTGGCCATCGGCATCGAGAGCCCGGTGGAGATGAGCTATCGGCAAGCGGTGACACCCGACCGGCTGCGCGGCCGCATGAACGCGACGATCCGCTCGATGAACTGGGGAATGGTAGCCGTGGGGGCACCGCTCGGTGGAGTACTCGCCGACCAGGTCAGCTATCGCTTCGCCCTGTGGATCGGACTGTCCGGAGCCGTCGTCCAGGCGCTCGCACTGACGGTCTCTCGTACCCGCAGGGCCCGCACCACCGACGAACTCGATTTCCCAGCAGAGGCCTGCGCATGACCAAGAAAGGGCGCGGGGCCATCTCGCGTCTGCGCATTCGTCGACGAAGGCGCTGTCATGTGCCAGTACGGCGGTCAGGACACGGCGGAGAAGACTTTCTGCCACGACCCTGGCCCGCCGAGCCCGTGAATTCGGGTGGGCCGCGTGGCCGCGTACCGGACTGAGCAGGGTGGATCGGCCACGTGAGGCGCGCCCGCCCTTCACCCGTGGCCGGTCGGCAACTGGCTCGTCATTACTCCCCGTCGGCGAGCCAGGTGCGGGCGGCGCCCAGCAGGGCACGTACGCCCAGCTCGATCGTCGGGTCCCGGAGCGGCGCGTACTGCGGCGAGTCGGGGGGACCTCCTTGCGAACCCGCCGCTGGAGACGCTGGGCTGCCGTGCCTGAACCATCCTCCGTGCTCGGTCAGCCGGTGTGGAGGATTCGAAAGCGATCGGGTTCCGCCGGATCCCGGTCAACCACCTGGACCGACGTCCAGGCCCATTGCCACACGCTGATGCCAGGCGTGCGGGAGAACTTGATCTGCCCGCGGGTGCCTTCGACTGCAACGCGCGGCCAGGATTCGGCAATGCGCGACCGGTCCGCGCCGTGCGCACGCAGCACATCGGCGAGGACAGCGATCGTGTCGTAGCCCTCGAAGGCGACGAAGGAGGGCGCTTCGCCCAGCCGCTCACGGAGTGCCGCCTCGACTCGTGCACCGAGTGGGCTGAGGTGCTCCGGCAGGTAGCGCAGGAACGGGATCCCGGCGCCGTCGTCGCCCAGCAGCTTCGCCCATTCTGCGCACTCCGGTTGCCCCGCCGGAGCACCGATCAGCATCTCGGCGAGGCGCTGGTCGTGGCGTACGGACTTGACGATCGACACTGCCGGCTCAGGATGGCCGACCAGAAGAAGCAGGGCTGTCGCGTGATTGTCGACGAGTTCGTCGCACAGCGCCGCGGGGTCGAACTCGCGCATGTCGAGTTCGATGACGGCGCCGCCGCGTGGAGCGAGGTAATCCCGCAGAATGCGGGCCCCGGATGCCCAGTACACACTCGGCTGGGCCGCCACGGCGATGCGGCTGTGACCCGCGCCGAGGAGGAAGTCCGCGTATATCTGCCACCCGTGGGACTGCGCCGGCGCGAGGCGCGCGACCCATTCCGTAGGCTGATCGGTGAGCGCGTCGAGAACCGCTGACGAGCAGAGGTAGGGCAGGCCGAGGGCGTCGGCCCTGGCAGCGGCGGCGCGAGCGACGACGCTGTGATATCCGCCCGCCAATGCCGCCACGCCCATGCGAGCCAATTCATCCACTGCCGCCGCGGCCTTCTGCGGATCAGCGGCCGTGTCTCGGACCACCAGCTCGAGAGGCCTTCCGACGATTCCGCCGCCGTCATTGACTTCGCGAACGGCCAACTCGAGTCCAGCGAGGAGGTGTTGGCCTGCCTCGACCCAGCCGGGCGGAGTCAGCGGAACGAGAGCGCCGATCCGGACGGGTGATCCGTCGGTCTGCTCCACTCCAGGCGGTGATGCTGGCGTATTCATGAGTTGGTGCCCCCTGAGTGACGATCCAGTGGCACTTCGTCCGGATCGGATCGCAGAGTGCACGTCAGTGGCGCCGAGAGTAGCCGAGCCGAGAACGGCCGGCTTCGGCGACCCATCCGGTGCGCGACCTCCGACGCGCGCTCACCGCCCCGCGGTCCGGGCCCGGGGCGGCAAGCGTCGGTCGATGGATCCTGTCAGTGGTCGTCGCGGCCGACGATCGTCCACGGGCGCATCAGGTCGTCGTCTTCGTGCTCGAGGATGTGGCAGTGCTGGACGTACGTCGCCGGCAGCTCGGTGCCGCTTCCCGGCAGCCCGGCGATCCTTTCCGTCGGCGGGTCGAATTCATTGCTGACGATTCTGGTCACTGTTTCCGGATAGGACTTGAACGTGTCCTTGCGGGACAGTGCTTCATCCGGGTCCGGCGGAATCGGCGGACCGGTGAGATAGTTCGCCAACACCGGCTTGTCCTCCGGTTTGCGGCCACCGTCGATCCACCTTTCGTATTGGTCCTGGTAGCCGGCCGCGTCGATCGGCTGCCTGTTCAACACCTGGAAGTTGACGAGGTGGACATGCATCGGGTGGCCGTCGTGGTTGGGATTGACGTACTCCCAGATCTCGGTCGAGCCCGCCTTGATGAAGTCCTCGGACGGCTCCATGAACGGCACCGCGTTGAACGTCATGGTGCCGAATAGCTGGTGCTGGTAGAGGACCCATTCCCGCCGGCGAGTATGCGCCGTCACCTCGATGGGTGCGGCCTTCGGCAGCTCGAGCTCCATGGGCGGCGTTGTCCTGTCTCCGCCTCCGGACAACGGTTTGGTGATGCGGAATTCCATGATTTCCGAGATTTCCGGTCCGTCGCCGCCGGGGAAGTGCACGGGCGCGTTGTAGTTCGTCAGCGTGACCTTCGTGCCCATGGGCAATTTGCTGAAGTCGACGATCAGGTCGTACCGCTCGGCCGGCGAGATCAGGAAGTTCAGCATGCGCAACGGGGTGCGGAGACCGCCGTCGGTGCCGATCAGCCAGAACGGCAGGACGGGCTGAGGCAGTACGTCCTCGGGAACGTCGAACCTCAGCCGCCAGAAGCGCTCGTTCGAAGCGTTGAGAACGCGCAGCCGGTAGCGTCGTCGCTCGACCTCCAGGAAGGGGTATGCCTTCCCGTTGACGACCGGGGTGTCCTCGCCCTGCTGCAAGGTCATGGTGTAGGCGAGCGAGCCGTCCGGGTGGAAGGTCCGGTCCTGCAGGATGAGGGGGACCTCGAATTCGCCTTGCGGCAGTCCGAGCCGATCGTCGGCGGGGTCATGGATGAAGTAGAGACCGGCAAGGCCCGCGTAGACGTTGACGCTGGTCATCCCCATGCCGTGGTCGTGATACCAGAGCATGCACGAACGGTCGTGGTTGGTGTAGCCGCAGATCGCCTCGTTGGGTGCGACCCGCTTCGGGTCCAGGGTGGTGTAGGACTCGGCGTGGATGCCGTCCGGGCTGAACGACTGGAGCGGCAGGCCGTCGGACTGCGGCGCCGTGAAACCGCCGTGCTGGTGTACGACGTTCCACACGTTGACATTCTCGGGGAACGGCTGCATCGGCTTGTAGGGGGGCGGAGGGGTCGGGGTGAGCTGGGGGTCCCCCGAGCGAATCTTGTCGATCACGAACTGGAACAGGTGGGTGGTCGGCAGGTGGTTGCGCCACTTGACGAGCGTCGGGTGGTCCCTGGTCACGTTGAGGGTCGGCCCCAGGTAGCCCATGCCGATCGGCTTGCGGGGGTCGTGCGGGTTCGCGGCCCAGTAGCCCCACACCTTGGCCCGCCCGAGATCCCGGTGGAAGCGCCACCGGCCCGGCCGCATCGTGATGTCGTAGAAGTCGGCGCCCGGATAGACGGAAGGATCCGAGATGGCTGCCCTCGGGATGGGCAGCGGGTCAACGTACTTCTCCAGCTTCGGGGTGTGCGGAATCGACGGGTCCCCAGCCGCCGACCCGTGACCGTGACCGTCCGCTGCAGACGCTTGCGCTCCCGCCCCCCGTGGGAGCATGGCCGCACCACCCATGGCACCGGCCATGAGGAATCTCCGTCGCCCAACCATCGTCGTCAGCCTTTCGTCGCCTCGCGTGACGATGAATAGATACAGGGCTGGTTCGGAACGTTGCCAGAGCGCGTCGGTCCGGGCTGAGAATGCCACTCATTGAGCCGATCTCAGCAGGAATTCGGAAGGTATCGGGATTGGAATCGAATGATTACCGCCACCCTGAGCTCGTGTGCTGAGCACTCTGCTGATGCGTCATATTCGGCTGTGGGGCGGGCTGTTGGTCCGATTCGTCGCCGATTTCCTCTGCCTCAGTTGCCCACGTTGTGACCCATTCGATGCTGCTGCCCTTTCGGGATACCGGCGGAACGCGATACCTCGGGCATGCCGGCGTCCATGTGTCCGTGCCGGGAGCCTGCCGCGGAGATGAGTGCTCAGCGCCGACAGCCTCCGGCTGCTCGACCGCGAGATGCCCGATGGCGCATGCCTCCAGGGTGGCATCGGCGATCCCGTCCGCGAGCTCCCGCGCGTGGTCGAGAGGGGTGGCGGTGTCGAGGGAGCAGCCGACGACGAGAGTGGGGGCGGTGATGCGGGCCAGGCCGGATCGCAGGTGGTAGACGGCGAATGCGTCGCAGCAGGCCGCGTAGCCGACCGGATCGCTTTCGGCGAGGTCCCGCAACAGAGCCCGCCCGAGAGGGGTTTCGGCGGTCTTCGGATAGCCGAACCAGCGGCCCGGGCCGGTCTCCACCACGGGCCCGCCCCGTCGCGCCGCACCAGAGCGGCACGCTCCTGCCAAGGCCCCGATGGCCCGAAGTGGGCGGAGGCGCAGACCAGCCCCAGCGAGGCGACACGTTCCGGGTGCCCCGGAAGGTCCCAGCGGAGGAGCGGTGCGACTGCACGAGAGTGGCCAGTTGTGGACTCCACACAGACCATGCTGGGTCGACGACTGCCGTGGGCGGCAATGGAGTTCATCGGATTGCTGGTGTAGCTCTTGGGCCCACCGAAGCCGAGGGACGAGCTCGGGTTGGCATCCAGGACATCCGGTGGAATGTTCTCTGCCGACGCTGAGAAGTCTGCCACCGTGTGTACGCAGCAACGCCGAACGAGCAGGAGGGGCCGCTCCATGTCCGCGCCGCAGAACGCAGCACATCCCGCAGGACTTCCGCCAGCCCGACCCGATGGCCGGTCCGAGAAGCGCGGCGCGCCGCCGGAGCAACAGCGCCAGGTGGAAGCGGAGTTGGTGCAAACAGTCCTGGCCTCGTTCCGTGACACCCCGGACCCGCGCCTCAAGGAGCTGATGCAGGCACTGGTCAGGCACCTGCACGGGTTCATCCGTGAGGTACGTCTGACCGAGGCGGAGTGGCAGCAGGCCGTCGACTTCCTCACCGCGGCCGGGCACATCACCACTGACCGGCGTCAGGAGTTCGTGCTCCTGTCAGACGTGCTCGGGGCCTCCATGCAGACCATCAACGTCAATCATGACGCCGCCGGGCACGCAACCGAAGCGACAGTGGTCGGACCGTTCTTCGTGGACGGCTCCCCGGAGATTCCCATCGGCGGCGACCTGGCGGGGGGAGCCCGAGGAGAGCCCTGCTGGGTCGAGGGCACCGTCACCGACACCGACGGAAACCCGGTCGTCGGAGCCCGGCTCGACGTATGGGAAGCCGACGAGGACGGCCTCTACGACGTGCAGTACGGGCCGGAGCACACGGCGGGCCGGGGGCATCTCTTCACCGATGACCAGGGACGTTACGCGTTCTGGGGACTCACCCCCACCCCGTACCCGATCCCGCACGACGGGCCGGTCGGTGAACTCCTGGAGAAGACCGGACGCTCCCCGCTGCGCGCCTCCCATCTGCACTTCAAGGCGACCGCCCCCGACCACCGCGCCGTGATCACTCACATCTTCGTCGAAGGCGACCAACTCCTCACGCAGGACGCTGTGTTCGGCGTCAAGGGCTCCCTCGTCAAGGGGTTCAACCGGCAGGCACCCGACACACCGGCCCCCGACGGCCGTACCCTCACCGACCTGAGCTGGACCCGCGTCCGCTTCGACATAGTGCTGCGGCGCGCGTGACGCGACCGTCGGAGCAGGAATCGGAGCAGGAACCCGCGCAGGAATCGGAGCGAAAAGGAGAACGACCCATGCGATTCGAGCACGAGACGCTGCCGCAGCGCGTCCACTTCGCCTCCGGCGACGCACGCGCGGCCGTGCGCACCGAGGTCGAACGGCTGGGCGGCGCCCGCGTGATGGTCATCGCGACGGTCCGCGAAGCCGAACGGGCCAAGTCCGTCACCGCCGACGTCCCGGTGGTCGTGCACCACGACGACGTGGCGATGCACGTCCCATTCGGCACGGCCGAACGGGCCCGGGTGGCAGCGGCTCGGCACGATGCGGACGTGCTGATCTGCGTCGGCGGTGGCTCTACGACCGGCCTGGCCAAGGCCGTCGCGCTCACGACGGGGCTGCCGATCGTGGCCGTCCCGACCACGTACGCGGGGTCGGAGGCGACCAGCGTCTGGGGCCTCACCGAGGGTGGCCACAAGACGACCGGCGTGGACGCCCGCGTCCTGCCGCGCGCGATCGTCTACGACGCGATGCTCACCCTCACTCTCCCCGTGCCGATGAGTGTCGCATCGGGCCTCAACGCCCTTGCCCACTGCGTCGATTCGATGTGGGCACCACGCACCGACCCGGTCGACCAGGCAATGGCCGGTGAGGGCATCCGCGCGCTCGCTGCCGGACTGCCCGCAGTCGTCGCCGATCCCTCCGGCAGTGAGGGCCGCGAGCAGATGCTGTACGGGGCGTACCTGTCGGCGGTCGCATTCTCGTCGGCGGGGTCGGGCCTGCACCACAAGATCTGCCATGTACTCGGCGGCCGCTACGACCTGCCGCACGCCCAGACGCACGCCGTCGTCCTGCCGTACGTGCTCGCCTTCAACGCTCCCGCCGCGCCGCACGCCGAGCGCAGGATCGCGGAGGCGTTCGGCACGGGATCGGCGCTCGACGGACTGCAGCGGCTGCGCCGGGCGGTGGACGCGCCGACCGCGCTACTTGACTACGGCCTCGCCGAGCCGGACATCGACGACGCGGTGCCGGCGATCCTGGAGGCGGCCCCGGCGAACAATCCGCGTCCGGTCACGGCCGACGGCGTACGAGGGTTGCTGCGGGCGGCGTGGGAGGGCGCGGATCCGGCGACGGGTGCGTGGACTTGGTCAGGACATACAGGCGCCCCTGAGTGACCGTGAGTCTCCGGCCCCCGAATTGGGATGGGACACTTCGATCAAGAAATACCGTAATGAGCTAGTCTGTCCGCATTGTTGACTTGGTCGGTGGCTGGCAGAGCGCTGAGCGTGAGAGGCGGTCACCCATGGTGATCCATGTCCTGGTCGCCGACGACAGCGAGATTGTCCGCCGGGGACTGGGCGACATTCTTTCCTCCGCAGACGACATCCACGTGGTGGACCAGGCATGGGACGGACGCAGTGCCGTCGACGCAGCGCGCCGCCTTCGCCCTGACGTGGCGCTTCTCGACATTCGGATGCCGGGCATGGACGGCATCGCCGCCACCCGCGAGCTGCAGGCGCTCCCCGATCCGCCCCGGGTTCTCATCCTCACCATGTTCGCGGAAGACGAGTACGTGGATGAAGCGGTCAGCGCGGGAGCCAGCGGCTTTCTGCTCAAAGACACGCCCCCCGAAGAGTTGCTGCGGTCGGTGCGCCTCGTGGCCGCCGGTAAATCCACCCTCGATCCCTCGGTCACGGGGCGCGTCATGGAGCAGCTCGCCCAGCACGCGATTCGGCTGACGACTGATGAACAGCAGGCCCTCGACTCGTTGACCGCCCGCGAGCGGGAGATCCTCGGCCTCATCGGACGAGGCATGACCAACGCGGGCATCGGCAAGGAACTCCACGCCAGCGAAGGGACCGTGAAGAACCAAGTGAGCCGCCTCCTGGCGAAGATCGGGGCGGACAACCGGGTCCAGGCGGCCCGCCTGGCGTACCGGGCGGGAATGGAACGCTGAACACCAGGTCCGGTCGGGCGGCGTGGAGGGAGAAAGGCCCCTTGCGCTGGATCGCGTGGAACGATGCGACGCCGTCGTCCCTGCGGCGTCTGGACGCGTCGGTGGCAGCGGCTGCCGCACTCGTAGGGTTCGGAAACAGCTGGGTCAAGCCCTCGAACGGTCTCCTCACGGGGGCTCCCACCGTGACGGTCGCGGTGCTCTCCGGAGCCGTCGGACTCCTGCTGTGGTGGAGACGCACGCGGACCGTCATGGTCGGGTGGCTCGTCGTACTCTGCCACCTCCTCCTCTTCACCCCCACGGCCTTGGCCGTCGCGCTGTACACGGTGGGATCCACGTACCCGAACCGATGGAGGCTGCTCGCCTGGTTCGCCGTCCTGGGTTGCCTGTCGGACGCGGGCGCCCTGTGGCTCGGCGGAGCGTGGGACTTCCGGGGAGCCACGTACTCGCTGGCGCTGGTCGTCGGACCGCTGGTCGTCGGTTACGCCGTCGCCCTCCGCCGTGACCTGGCCACGGCCGCCCAGACCGAACTCGCCACGAGGGAGCGCGAGCACGTGCTGCTGGTCGAGCAGGCGCGGGTCAACGAACGGAGCCGGATTGCCCGGGACATGCACGACGTGGTGGCGCACCGGGTCGGGCACATCGTGCTGCTGGCCGCCGCACTGCGGGTGGGCCCCGGGGTGGCGAACCCCAAGGTCGCGGACGACGCGGAACAGATCCGGCACGAGGGGCGTCGTGCCCTTGAGGAGCTGCGCGCGATTCTCGGAGTGCTCACGCCCGACCGTGCCGGTCGGCCCGCACCGCGCGCCCTACGAGTGGACGCCGGCGACCTCGACGACCTGGTGCGCAGCCGAGCGCCCTCTCCAAGCGCGGGTGGACCTGCGTGAACAGGCCGCGCAGCCGGTTGGAGAGCCGGTTGCCTCCGAGACGAGGTTGTCGTCGAAGCCGACGAGCATCTCCAGCTCGGCGATGGTCTCGCCGTTGAGTTCGAGCGAGTTCGCCTTGTTCTGCGATCCCAGCTTCGAGTTCAACTGCGCGCGAACTCAAGGAGGTCGGCGTTGAACTGTTCGGCGAACTTGGGCACCATCGCGAGACCGTGCGGGGCGCCGGGGTAGACCTTGTAGATCGAGTCCTTGACGAGCTTCGAGCTCTTGTCGCCGGAGGCCACGATGGGCACGATCTGGTCGTCGTCGCCGTGCACGATCAGCGTGGGCACGTCGATCTTCTTGAGGTCCTCGGTGGTGTCCGTCTCGGAGAACGCCTTGACGCAGTCGTAGGCGGCTTTGATCCCGACGGTCATGCCCCAAAGCCAGAACTCGTCGCGGGTGCCTTGCGTGACGGTCGAGTCGTCGCGGTTGGCTCCGTAGAACGAGCCGCTGAGGTCTTGGTAGAACTGAGAGCGATCCGTCTTCACACCCTCGCGGATTCCGTCGAAGAGCTCGAGAGGCTGGCCCTCGGGGTTGGCGTCCGTCTTGAGCATGAGCGGGGGGATCGCTCCGACCAGGACGGCCTTGGCGACGCGGCCGGTGCCGTGCCGGCCGATGTAGCGGGTGACCTCGCCGCCGCCGGTGGAGTGGCCGACCAGGATGACGTCGTGGAGGTCCTCGGCCTCGATGACCGCGGCCAGGTCGTCGGCGTACGTGTCGAGGTCGTTGCCCTCCCAGGGCTGGCCGGAGCGTCCGCCACCGCGCCGGTCGTGGGCGATGGCACGGAAGCCGTTGTCCGCCATCACCTTCATCTGGGGATCCCAGGCATCGGCGTTCAGCGGCCAGCCGTGGGAGAAGACAACGGGCTGGCCCGATCCCCAGTCCTTGTAGAAGATCTGCGTGCCGTCCTTGGCAGTGGCGAAGGGCATGTGTGTTCCTCTCGAAACTCGTCCAGAACTCCACGGGTCACGCGAGCTCAGTGCCCGAGCCGGGCTTTTTGCAACGCCACGAACCAGCTTCGGACGTACACGGGGGCCAACGGAGAGGGTGGCGGCGAAAAGACCGGAATGGGCATTTTGTCGACGTCACTCTAGCTGAGGGGCACCATTTCGGCGCGTCGAGAAATCCTCATCGAGAAGGTGGTGTCGATGGCCGGCGTGAAAGCGCCGCCCTCGAGCCGGGTGCAGGTGAACTCGACTGCACCTGCGCGCCGTTGAGGGGAGCTCGTGACGGGAAAGAGACGGGAAACTCGGTCCTCCACCGAATGGCATCACGTGGGCTCTTGCGGCCGGGGACCAGAATCAGAGTCTGCGGCCATTCAGTGCGTCGCGACGATGGCATGCACCCCAAATGCGATGATTTGCCCCAGTCAAGGCTGGTCGTAGTGTTTGGAGCGCCGACCCGTTCGCGCATCGCAAGGGGCCCTCTTGCGGTTACCGTCAGTGACGTCTTCTCTGGAATTCTTCGTCATCATGGAGTGAAGGCAGTGTTCGGAATCCGGGATCGAATGAACTCTCCTTCCGTACAGGGCGCCCGGACGACATCCCGTACTACCTGGTTCTCCAGGAGGGCGCCGCGATCGACATCGCCGACGGCTTCGCCCAGGCATCGGACACCATCGGATTGGAACCGGCAATGCGATGGGCTGCATGACCAACACGGCCAGCTGTCACACGCCGATGGTGATCACGGCTGGTCAGCAGGCGCGGCGCTATGTGCATGGCGGAGGATGGATGGAACAGCCGGGACCCGCACAAGGTGTCCTTGGCGTATGCAGAGGACTCGCGTTGGCGAAATCGCAGCGAGTTTGTCACGGGACGCGAGGAGATTGTCGAGTTTCTGACCCGTAAGTGGGAAAAGGAGCTCGAGTATCGGCTCATCAAGGAGCTCTGGGCATTCGGTGGCGATCGCATCGCGGTGCGGTTCGCTTATGAATCACGTGACACCGATGGAAACTGGTTCCGATCCTACGGAAATGAGAACTGGGAGTTCAATCCGGACGGGCTCATGGCCGTGCGGCATGCCTCGATCAACGATGTACCCATTACGGAGGCCGACCGCAAATATCTCTGGCCGCTCGGGCGACGACCCGATGGACATCCCGGACTCAGTGAGCTGGGGCTGTCAACTACCCGGTCGTGAAACGACCGGGCTTGCTGCTCGAGTCATCACTGGCTGTGATGGGGTCGGCTGCGTCCAGTTCTCACGCGATGAGGGTGAGTTCAGGGGCCGTTGACTGAGCCCCGCAGACCCACGCCATCCAGCCACGTTGGTGGATGTTGTGGGACGCGTTGTGGTCTGCGTGATCAACGAAGCCGCAGACCCGGCACGAGAAGACGGCCTGGGAGGGCCTGTTTGCGCGTTCGGTGTGATGGCACTGGGAGCATTCCTGGCTGGTGTAGGCCGGGTCGACGTGCACGACCGGCGCTCCGGCCTTCTTCGCTTTGTAGGCGATGAACGAGCCGAGTTGCGCGAAGGGCCAGGAGTGGATCTTGACGCGTTGGGGCTTTCTCAGCCGTGCCCGCTCGCGGATGCCCGTGAGTGTCTCCAGGGCGATCCCGCGACCGGTGCGTTCAGCCTCCGCCACGATCCGCTTCGAAATCTTGTGGTTGATGTCCTTGTTCCGCCGGGCTTCCTTGCCCGCATGCTTCTTCGCCCGCCGCTTGGCGGACTTGGTGTTCTTCTTCTGCAGCTTGGACCGCAGCTTCCGGTCACTCTCGCGCTTGCGGTTGATCCGACGCCCGCAGTGGCGCTCGCCGTCGGAGGTGGCGGCGATGTTCACGATCCCCAGGTCGACGCCGAGGAACCCGGCCGGATGCGTGTTCAGATCCCCCTCGGGGATCTCGCAGGTCGCGATCAGGAACCATTTCCCGTCCTGGCACACCAGGTCGGACTCACCCTTGCGGTGCGCGGCCAGGACCTCCAGCTTCCCGGCCTGCCCGGTGTACGCCACGCCCTTGAGCCGGCCCGCGGTGGTCCAGATGGACACCGTGCGTGCCTGGTGCTGCCAGGACAGCATCCGGTCGTCGTAGGGCTGCGCCGCTTGGGGCCGGAAGACCACCGGCTTGCCCGAGGCGCGAGTGTGCCGCCTGGTCCCGGGCCGCCCGTAACGACCGTTACGCAGGTTCACCTTCAAGGTGGCGTAGGCGTCACAGGTCTTCTTGATCGCGTGCTGGGCGGCCTGCGCGCCAAGCCCCCACCTGACCCGGATCTCGGCATAGGCGTGCTTGCGGAGCTCCAGCGGACGTCGCGCGTTTTCCTCGAATGCAACCCCGGCCGCCCAGGTCGCCGCTTGATTGCAGGCGTGCAGGGTCGCCTCAAGTGCCGCCGCCTGTACGGGCGTCGGCAGCAGCTTCACCCGCACCACCAGCTTCACGATCAGCGAACCTATACACCTGGACGAAGACCCACCACACGTTCGCCCCACCTCACCCGAACGAGCGACACCCACCCCGACCCTCCCCGCGCACACCGCCGAAAAATCCCGGCTCCGCCTGAACGCCTCCCGGCAGCTCCGCGGCCGTGATGGCCTGCGGCACGTCACGGCGACGCTCCGCGTCACACCCCGTGGATGCGATTCCTCCCGAGCGTAAACGCCCAGGGCTCCTCGCAAGAATCCGCTGAAGAAGAGCAGGCCCAAGCACACGGCGAACCATGGGAAACAACACCCGGTCCTGGGCTCGGTGAGGGGCTTGAATGCCTTCCAGGACGGCTAGGAGGATGTGGGGCCCCACGTGGGCCCCGGGGCGAACCGGAATTCCACCCGTACCACCACCCGTCGGCCGCGGTGCACGGACATGTTGACTCGCAGGGAGTAGGCCATTGCAGGTCGAGTCGAGCTGGGGGACCACCACTGACCAGTGCTGACCACGGTGCAGCGCGTAGGGGAGCGGAGGACACCTTCGACGGCCACACGCGGATCGGCTGTCACGGGGTGCGGTTGCCCACGCCGCAGAAGTTCATCACCCTGGAAGGGGGATCCACGGCCCCGGGGTTGTGGGGAAGCGGTGCCAGGAGGTGCCTAGTGTCCTGAGTCATTAATTCGTGTGCAGTATGCGGCGAGGGTGTCGATGACGTCGTCGGCCCTTTTCGTCCAGACGAACGGCTTTGGGTTCTTGTTCCACTCGTTGATCCAGCCGCGGATGTCCCGTTCGAGTTCGACGACGCTGCGGTGGGCCGAGCGGCGGAGCTTGCGGCAGGTCAGCTCGGCGAACCAGCGCTCGACGAGGTTGAGCCAGGACGCCGAGGTAGGCGTGAAGTGCAGGTGGAAGCGAGGGTGACGCAGCAGCCACTTCTTGACCGGCTCGGTCTTGTGGGTGGCGTAGTTGTCCAGGACCAGGTGAAGTTCGAGGTCCTTGGGGACAGCGGCGTCGATGACCTTCAGGAAGCGGAGGAACTCCTGGTGACGGTGGCGGCGGTAATGCTGGGCGATGACCGAGCCGGAGGCGATGTCCAGGGCCGCGAACAGACTGGTTGTGCCGTGCCGGACGTAGTCGTGGGTCATCTTCGCCGGCGTGGTCGGCGCCATCGGCAGCACGGGCTGGGTTCGGTCCAGGGCCTGTATCTGCGACTTCTCGTCCACAGCCAGGACCAGGGCGTTCTCCGGCGGCGACAGGTAAATACCCACCACGTCACGGACCTTGGTCACGAACTGCGGGTCGGTCGAGAGCTTCCACGTCTCCACGATGTGCGGCTTGAGGCCGAACGCCCGCCAGATCCGCGAGACAGCCGACTGCGACATGCCCGCCGCCTCGGCCATCGAACGCGTCGACCAGTGCGAATCACCCTTCGGCGGCACCTGGTCGAGGGTCCTGGCGACCAGGGCTTCGACCTGCTCGTCCGTGATCTTCCGCGGCGCCCCCGCGCGTGGTCGGTCCACCAGACCCTCCAGCCGGTCCGTGGCGAACCGGGCCCGCCACTTACGTACGGTCTCCCGCGAGACACCCAGGTCCTCCGCGACCCGCGCGTTCGACAGGCCTTCAGCGCACGCCAGCACGATCCTCGACCGGAGTACCAGCGCCTGCGACGCGGTCTGCTTGCGCAACCAGCCGCGTAGCACCCGGCGTTCGTGATCGGACAGCTCCAGCGACAACGGCTTCGGACCCGGCATCGCTCCACCCTACAACCGCAAGCGAACTAACGACTCAAGACACTAGCGTGGCTCACGACAGTTCATTCACCGTGGACGAGAACGGAATAGTCGTCGGCTGGCACCATGAATCAGACCACATCTCACCTGCCTCGGCCCGCGAGATAGTCGGCCAGCCTGTGGGGCTGCTTCTTGGTCGTCTCCTCGATCAGTTCGGCGAATCCCACGTGGGCAACCCAGTGGCATTGCAGCTCCACGCTGAGCGGGAGGGCTCAAATACCGTCATTTCCATTCGAGACGCTGTCTGCGGAAGCCCCATATCGGGGGTCGAAGCCGTCTTCGAAACCGCAGCGTTCGAGCAGTCTGCGGCAGGCCTCGAGGCCTATGACACCAATTTGCACGTCTTGCGAAGCAACTCTTCCGCCCTCGCTATGCGCGGCCTCCCGGCCGACCGCGTTCTGGCACACCCGGTTGCAGACCTCGGCTCGCGTCTACCCCTCACACACCTTCTTGGGCGGGTCCTGAGCGGCAGCGAACCGGCAGTTCACGAGACTGTCCATGGCCACGACGGGCGCGGAGGCCAGCAGATCTTCTCTGTCACCGCGTTCAAGCTGCAAGAGGAGCTGCGGACCATCGGTGTCGGCGCCGTGATCCACGACGTCACGGGCCAGGAACGCGCTCAGTCCGCGGTACATCTGCTCGCTCGGGCTGAAACGGAGATCGGAACGACGCTCGACGCCATGCGCACGTCTCGTGACTTGGCTTCGGTCGCGACTCACGATTTCGCTGACGCCACTTCGGTGGACCTCGTCGATGCGGTCCTGCAAGGAGACGAGGCACCCGCGCCGCCACTATCCACCGACGTACCACTACGGCGAGCCGCTTTCGAATCAACAGGCGACACGCACGCCCTTTACCCGGTGGGAGAGACGAGTCAATTCGTCTCTCCCAGCCCGTACATGCAGGTGCTGACAGACCTTACGCCGCGGCTACTGGACCCGAAAACCTCAATGTCGGACTGGTTGATGCACGATGCCGCTCGTGCGGGCGCACTGCGGGATGCCGGCATCCATTCGATGATCATTGTTCCCTTGTCCTTCCACGGGCGTGTGTTGGGGCTGGTCAGTTTCTACCGTGGGCGACAGAATTCCGTTGCTTTCGATACATCCGATGTGGCGTTGGCGAAACAGCTGAGCGCGAAAGCGTCGGCCCACCTGGAGAACGCGCGCTGCTACACGAGGGAGCGCAACACCGCTGTCACGCTGCAGCGCAGTCTGCTGCCGCGGTCCTTCCCCGATCTTTCCGCGGTGAATACGGCGCACTTCTACACGCCTGGGGCCCGGCAGACCGTTTGGTTCGACGTCATCGAGCTCTCTGGGGCGCGGGTCGGGCTCGTTATCGGGCAGGTTTCCCGGCAAGGCCTGAATGAATCCGCCACCATGGGCCGCTTCCGCACCGCTGTGGGCACGCTTGCTGCCCTTGATCTCCCTCCAGATGAACTGCTGGTGCATCTCGACGACGCTGCCCGCTACATCCTCCCCGACCCTGCCGGCCCCCAGGCACTCTCGGGCTCCCTGCGATGCCAGTACGCCATCTACGATTCCGTGACCGGCGAACTCGCCATCGCCGCCGCCGGGTGGCCGCCGCCTTTGCTGACCTCCCCGGCCGGCAGCGTCACTGAAGTGGACCTGCCGGTCGGCCCGCCCCTGGGGCAGGGGGCAAGTTACGAGTCACACCGCCAACACATCGCACCGCAGAGCACGCTGACGTTTTACTCCCCCTCGCTGCTGGGCCCGGGGCCCCGCTCAGAAGAACGTATTACCGAGCTACGGCAGGCTGTCGCCCACACTGATGACGGCCCGAAAGCCACCTGCGACAGCATCGTCGAGCGCCTGATGGGCCAACGTGCCGATGACGGCACCGCCATCCTCGTCGCGCAGACGCATCGCCTTCCCGACAGCTGTATTGCTACCTGGACAGTAAGTCGGGATTCCAGTGCGGTCTCTGCGTGCAGGCGACGGACCAGTCGCCAACTCAGGGACTGGGGCCTGGACTCGCTCGCCTTCACCACGGAGTTGGTCGTCAGCGAACTAGTGACCAACGTGATCAGGCATACCAGCGGTATTCCTACTGTGCGCCTCATACGCGACCGCACGTTGACGGTCGAGGTCTCCGATGAAGCCGCAACATCGCCGCATTTGCGTCATGCCCGGGCCCAAGATGAGGACGGGCGCGGCCTGTTGATCGTCGCCTCTCTTGCCCAGCGCTGGGGAACCCGCTACAGGTCGAACGGGAAAATCATCTGGGTTGAAGAATCGCTTGACAAAGGCACGTAGAGTGCGAGCGCTTCCTGCGAACGGGTAAAGCCCTTCGTGTCGGCGATTTATCGGGGGACGTGCAGTTGGCTCATCTCGGGTTGCCTTCGCTGGGGGCCTCGGCCTCGACTTGGCGCCGCTGCTCCCAATACCGGCTGGTCGCACCGATGGCGGAGCTGCACATCCACGGAGCAGAACCCGCACTGACCGGTCGCTGCCCCGGATGCGGTGCCATCGCCCTGCGGCTCGTGCGTCAGCCTGAACACGTTTGGCTGCAACTCGGCATCCTACAGGCGGCGTTCCGCTTCGACTCGCCACGCTGACGGCTCCGGGAACAGTTGTGCCGGCGCTGGTCGGCGTGCGCCGCTGCTCCGATGTCCAGACGTATCTGATTGCGTTGTGGCAAAGAAAGCGGTCGTGGCGGCCGGCCGTTGAGTGACCCCCAGGACGTTCGCCTGGCTTTCCGGCAGGCAGGCGGCGAACACGGGGTGCACCTTGTCAAGCCTGCGGTACAGGTCCGTCCCGCTCGTAGTGCCGGTCTGGCAGCGCACTTCGCCAGTAGCCGTGGCGAGGGCGCTGGGGAAGCAGGCGGACAGGGACACTCCGCTCTCGCCGATGTCGACACCAGGGACTTCACGTCGGTTGCCTGCGGCAACTGAGCTGATGACGGCACCGCCGTACGAGTGGCCTGCCAGGACGATAGGCCACCCCAGAGTCCGCCGACGAGTGGGCGCAGGTCGCACACAACGCCAAGTAGAGGCCCTGGGAACCAGAGGTAAGTCCCATGTCCTGGCAAGATGTGCGGCATGGAACGTGTGCTTGGTATCGGTGGGTATTTCATGCGGGCCGACGACCCGGCGGCCCTGAGCGCGTGGTATCGCGACTGCCTGGGCCTGGACGCCGATGAGCACGGCCTGTGGCGTCAGGGAGCCGGGCAGACAGTGTTCGCGACGTTCGAGTCCGAGACCGACTACTTCGGGTCCCGCGCCCAGCAGACCATGCTCAACTTCCGGGTCCGCGACCTGGACGCGATGCTCGCGCAGTTGCGCGCCAAGGGCGCGGACGTGGCCGAGGAAACGCAGGACATGGAGGGTGTCGGTCGATTCGGCTGGGTCACCGATCCTGAGGGCAATCGGGTCGAGCTGTGGCAGCCCGCCTGACCACGTCGTCACGCGGGCGGTGACGGAATGTTCTCACGGCCGCCGGGGGCGTGGTGGGGCACTACGTGACCGGGCCGGCGGCGTCCACCGGTGCCGAGGTGACGGCGGTCAGCGCCACCGCGGAACGCGGAGCCACGCTGTTGCGGCTCGGCGCCGCCGAGTTGGGCGCCTCGGTGGAGCCCAGACCCGGCCGCCCTGGTCCGCCTGGTCGCCGCCGGCCGGCTCCACCCCGAGGTCGGCACCGTGGGCGACTGGGGCCGCACTGCTGAGGTCATCGCTGACCTGCGCGGCCGGAAGGTCCGCGGCAACGCGGGTCTGACCGTTGCCTGACGAACCGCCAGTCTTCTGAACGAGGCTCTGATCACGAGGTGCCATCCTGATCGAGAGGCCGACTGGGGGAGAACCTGTAGGCCCTCACACGTCGGACCACTGGTATCCCTCGGCGTAGTTGTGCCAACCCCGGAAGAACCATCCGGCCAGATCGCTGATTCGTTCAATGCAGGCTTCGTAGTAGGCCGCGGGGGTCGGTCTGGGAAAGTTCGGATGTGAGGTCCAGACCGGTACCCACGTCGCGATCTCATAGAACCCTTCGGCCAGCCATCGATCGAGCTTCTCGCTGCCCTGGGAGCGCTCGCAGGCGGTCCGCATCGCCCGCTCGAGACGGCTGAAGGCAGTCCGATCCCACTCCAGATCCCCACGCAACCGCAGCAGGAAGCTTCCTTCCTCCGCCTCGAACTCCCGCCTCAGAACCTCGATGACCTCGTCCACGAACGAGATTATGACCGCACGGTTCCGGCCGTTGCCGCAGTTGCCGCTTCCTGACCAGGGGCGGCCGGCGGTTCCGCGATACCGATGAGGTTTCGCCATGACTTCGCGCGCTCAGGCGCGGATCGTCGCCAGTACCTCGTCTCGCAGGGCGCGCATCGCCGACTCGGTCGGGGCTTCGACGTTGAGTCGCAGCAGCGGCTCCGTGTTCGAGGGGCGGACGTTGAACCACCAGTCGGTTCCGCTGACGGTCAGGCCGTCGAGGTCGTCGAGCGTCACGTCCGGGTGGGTGCTCCATGCCGCGCGCACCGCCGCGGTCCGCGCGCTCGGGTCGCCAATGGCGGAGTTGATCTCACCAGAGGCGGCGTAGCGCTCGAAGCTGCTGGTCAGGTCGGACAGCGGGGTGCTCTGCGTGCCCAGGGCGGCGAGGACGTGGAGGGCCGCGAGCATGCCGGTGTCGGCGTTCCAGAAGTCGCGGAAGTAGTAGTGGGCGGAGTGCTCGCCGCCGAAGACGGCGCCCGCGCGGGCCATTTCCCGCTTGATGAAGGAGTGGCCGACGCGGGTGCGGACCGGTGTGCCGCCCGCCTCGCGGATCGCCTCCGGCACCGTGCGGGAGGTGATGAGGTTGTGGATGACGGTGGCCCCGGGGTGCCGCGCCAGTTCCCGCGAGGCGACCAGCGCGGTGACAGCGGAGGGTGAGACCGGGTCGCCGTTCTCGTCGACGACGAAGCAGCGGTCCGCGTCGCCGTCGAAGGCGATACCGATGTCGGCGCCCTCGGCGCGCACGCGTGCCTGCAGGTCGACGATGTTGGCGGGGTCCAGCGGATTGGCCTCGTGGTTGGGGAACGTACCGTCCAGCTCGAAGTACATCGGGACGATGTCCAGCGGCAGACCGGCGAGGACCGTCGGCACGGTGTGCCCGCCCATGCCGTTGCCGGCGTCGACCACGACCTTGAGCGGGCGGATCGCCGACAGGTCCACGAGAGAGCGCAGGTACGTCGCGTAGTCGGCGAGCGTGTCCCTGGTGGTGACGGCGCCCGTCCGGTTGGCCGTCGCCGGGGCGCCGTTGTCCGTCCACTCTTCGACCAAGGTGCGGATCTCGGCGAGGCCCGTGTCCTGGCCGACCGGTTCGGCGCCGGCGCGGCACAGCTTGATGCCGTTGTACTGGGCCGGGTTGTGCGAGGCCGTGAACATCGCGCCGGGGAGGCCGAGAGAGCCGGACGCGTAGTACAGCTGGTCCGTCGAGCAGAGGCCGATCTCGGTGACGTCGGCGCCCTGGGCGGTCGCGCCGCGGGCGAAGGCGCGGGCCAGGCCGGGGGACGAGGGACGCATGTCATGGCCCGTCACGATCGCGTCCGCGCCGGTGACCTGGACGAACGCGGCGCCGAAGAGCTCGGCCGTCGCCTCGCCCCACTGGTCGGGGACCACGCCTCGCACGTCGTACGCCTTGACGAGTCCTGACAGGTCGGTGCGGTGCGTCGCGTCAGTCGCGCGTGTCATCGGTGTCGCTTTCGGCGAGTTGGGCGGGGGCGGTCGGATCGAGAAGCCACAGCGCGGTGTCGGCCGGCAACGTGTCGCCGTCGAGCGGTCCGCTGCCGAGCGTCGCCCGGCCGGGCAGACCAAGTGAGGAGAGGCGCAGGGGCTCGGCGCCCAGGTTGACGAGGCAGACCAGCGCGCCGCGGCGGAAGGCGAGGTACGGGGCGTCGGGTGCGGACAGCCAGGTCGGCGGGGCCGTCGGGTCCGGTGCCGGATGGGTGCGGCGGATCCGCAGTGCCGCCCGGTACAGGGCGAGCGTTGAGTCGGGGTCCCGCTGCTGCGCGGCGACAGTCAGGCCCGACCAGTCGTCCGGCTGAGGCAGCCAGGTGCGGTCGGGCGCCACGGTGCTGAATCCGTACGGTGCGTGCCCACCCGCCCATGGCAGCGGCACACGCGCGCCGTCACGGCCGCGCTCCGTGCGACCCGAGCGTTCCCACAGCGGGTCGAGGATGCGGTCGATGGGCACGTCGGCCTGCGGCAGTCCCAGCTCCTCGCCCTGAAAGAGGTACGCGGAGCCGGGCAGGGCCAGCATCAGCAGCGCGGCCGCACGGGCGCGCGCCAGGGAGCCGTACCGGGTGACCGGGCGGACCGCGTCGTGGCTGGAGAGCAGCCAGGTGACCGCGCTGCCCGGCACGGCGAACGAGCCGTCGACGACCCGGCGCAGCTCCGCTGCCTCCCAAGGCGCCTCCAGGAAGGCGAAGTTGAAGGCCTGGTGCATCTCGTCGGGCCGGATGTAGCGGCTGAGGCGGGCCGGTTCGAAGACGGCGGACTCGGCGACCATCACCCGGTCCTGGGGTGCCACCGCGCCGGCGGGGGCGGGATGGGTGTCCAGCAGGGCCCGCCATTCGCGGTAGAGCGGGTGCAGCTCCTCCTGGTCGTAGTACGGCATCAGGTGGTTGCGCAGCGGGTCGGTGTGCTGGCCGGGGCCCGCGTCGGGCAGCCCTTCCGCCTTGAACAGGGCGTGGGCGACGTCCACGCGGAAGCCGTCCACGCCGCGGTCGAGCCAGTGCCGCAGTACCTCGGTGAAGGCGCTCTGCACCTTGGGGTTGCGCCAGTTGAGGTCGGGCTGCTCGGCGGCGTGGAGGTGGCAGTACCACTCGCCGTCCGCGACCCGGGTCCAGGCGGGGCCGCCGAACGCCGACTGCCAGTCGTTGGGCGGCAGTTCGCCGTCCGCGCCCCGGCCGGGTCGGAACAGGTACATCTCCCGCTCCGTCGAACCGGGCCCCGCGGCCAGAGCCTCCTGGAACCAGGGGTGCTGGTCGGAGGTGTGGTTCGGCACCAGGTCGATGATGAATTTGAGGCCCAACTCATGTGCACGGAAAATCAGTTGGGCGGCGTCGTCGTCCGTTCCCAGGTCCGATGCCACGCCGGTGTAATCCGCGATGTCGTAGCCGCCGTCGGCCAGCGGCGACGGGTAGAACGGGGTGCACCACACGGCGTCCGCGCCCAGATCCTTGATGTGCTCAAGGCGTTCTGTCAGGCCCGGCAGGTCACCGATCCCGTCGCCGTCCGAGTCGGCGAAGGCGCGCGGGTAGACCTCGTAGCAGACCATGTCCTGCCACCAGCTCATGCGGAGGCTCCCTCGGAGACGGCCAGGTCGGGGGAGGGGACAGGCTGTTCGGTACCGGTGGAGGCGGCCAGGGTGGCCGCCTCGGCGACGGCGACCGCGGCGAATCCGCTGACGGCGTCCGCGACCGGCGGCGTGTCCTCACGGAAGGCCCGGACCAGATCGGCCATCGCGGCACGCACGCTCTGCGCGTACACGTACGGCTTGCGTGCCTCGCCGCCCAGGTCGAGGACGGCGGTGACGTGGTGCGGGACCGTGCGCTGTTCGCCGCGCCCTCGGGCCGGGGCGGCGGAGCCGGCGTCACGCTCGACGCGGACGGTGATCCGCTCCTCGCCGTGCGGCCGGAAGCCGTCGACGGACACCAACTCGCCCAGCTCGTCAGGTAGTTGCTCCCAGCGGCGGGCACCCGCCTCGTCGGTCCACGCCGATATCTCGGCCCGCACGGGGATCCAGCCGTTGATCCGCGTCTCGGCGAACCCGTGGTCCAGACGCATGAGTTGACGCTCGGCACGGTGGGCGTGCGTGAAGGAGTGCAGGTGGGAGGCGAGGACGCCGCCGGGGTGGACGACGTCGGCGCTCACCATGTCGACCGGGCCTCCGGGCCGGGCCACGGCGGTCGCCCGCACGCTGACCGGGTCCGAGCCCAGGAGTGCGCGGGCGGCGTCGAAGAAGTGGACGCCGTGCTCGACGAAGATGCCGCCGCTGTGTGCCGGGTCCCAGAACCAGTGGTCGGGGCCCAGGTCCTCGTCGGAGGCGTCGTTCTCGAACAGGAACCGGCGCGGGGGCGCGAGCAGCCCCCGCTCTGTCAGGTGTCGCACGGCCCGCAGCAGCGGGTTGTAGCGCAGCACGTGGTCCACGACCAGGACGCGCCCGGCGAGCCGCGCCTCGTGGGCGACCGCCGAGGCGTCCTCGGTCGTGGTGGCGAGAGGCTTCTCGCAGAAGACATGGCGCCCCGCACGCAGCGCGGTGATGGCCATCGCGGCATGGGTGGCTGGCGGCGTGGCGATCAGCACGGCCGCCACGTCGTCCCGTTCGAGGAGCTCGTCGAGGGAAGCGAGCGCCGGGACGCCGTGCCGCGTGCCGAGCCGCTCGGCGCGTTCGCGCGAGGGGTCGGCGACGGCCGCGAGGTGCAGGCCGGGCAGGTCCGCGACGGCGTCCAGGACGAACTCGGCGAACCCGCCGCAGCCGACCAGGCCGACTCCGAGAGGTGCGAGGGCGCCGCCGGTCATGCCGTGCGCTCCAGGAGGGCGACTCCGATGTGCGCGTCGGCCATGCCGTAGAAGACGTAGAGCCGGCCGTCGATCTCTTCGACGGCCGTCGGGAAGACGACGTTCGGGACCGTGCCCGAGATCTCCTCCTCGGTCTCCGGGGCCATGAGCGGCTCGTCGGAGCGTGCGAGCACCTTCGACGGGTCGGCCGGGTCGAGGATCATCGCGCCGGCGGCGTACGACACCTTCTGGTTCTGCGCCCACGGGTCCTCGATCGATCCGGAGACACCGTGGTGGATGAGCAGCCAGCCCTCGGGCACGCGGATGGGGGCCGGGCCGCCGCCGATCTTCAGCGACTCCCACGGGAACTCGGACAGGGCCAGCAGACGGTGGTCACGCGGGCGGGTCAGGGCGCGGATGTCGGCCTCGACCTCGGCGACCGGCACGTACGAGATCCAGATGCCGGGACGCTCGTCGGTGACACCGGCGGGCAGGTGCACGCCCTCGCCCGGACGGAACCAGCCCAGGTCCCACATCGGACGGTGCAGCATGGCGTACGCCATCTCGCCGTCCGGGCCCGGGACGGGCTCGGGGAAGTGAACGACGTCCTTGTTCGGGAAGAGGTTGAGGTCGGTGTCCAGGTCTGCCTGGTACTGGAACTGGACCGGCCCGAGTCGGGTCCAGTCGGTGAGGTTCTCGGAGACGGCGAGCGCCGGCTTCGGGCCGAGCGGGCCGTAGGCGACGTAACTCATGACGTGCTTGCCGAGCGAGGGGACCCAGGTGATGCGGGGGTCCTCGACGCCGGCGTTGTTCTTGCCGCGCTCCCAGCCCTCGTCGGGGGAGAGGACGACGCCGCGGCGCTCGACGGCGCTGGGCACGCCCGTCTCGTCGAAGGTGACCTCGGCGAGGCCGACGCGGGAGACATTGCCCTCGGCGACCAGGCGCGGCAGCAGGTGCAGCGTGCCGTCCGGGGTGCGGCCGGAGGCGGGGTTCAGGACGCCCTCGACCTCGTTCGCCTCACCGGCCAGGGGGGACATGACCACGCCCTTGCGCACCATGCGGTAGGGGATGTCGGTGGCGACGGTGGTGTTGCTCATGGCGATTAGCCCTTTACTCCGGAGTCGATGTCGGTAGAGGTGAAGTGGCGCTGGAACAGGAGGAACAGGGCCACCGCGGGGACGGCCAGCACACATGCGCCGGCCAGCAGGGCACCGGCCGGGTTGGCGACCGTGCCCTGGAGGTTGGAGAGGAAGCTGGCCAGCGAGACGGCCAGCGGCTGCATGTCGGCGTTCTTGGTGACCAGGAACGGCCACAGGAACTCGTTCCACGGCCCGATGAACGTCAGCAGCAGCGCGGTCAGCACCGCCGGACGTGCCATCGGCAGCGCGATCTGCCACAGGATCCGCAGCTCGCTCGCCCCGTCGATCCGCGCCGCCTCGAAGAGGGACTGCGGCAGCTGGGAGAAGAACTGGCGGAAGAGGAACACCGCCGTCGAGTTGATCGCGAACGGAAGGATCATGCCGAGGTAGTTGTCGCCGAGCCCGTAGTCGCGGACGACGAGCAGGTACAGCGGCAGTGTGAGCAGCTGGAACGGGATCATCTGTACGAGGAGCAGTGCGGCGAAGACGGCGCCCTTGCCGCGGAAGCGCAGCTGGGCGAGCGCGTATCCGGCGAGTACGCCGAAGACGAGCGTGCAGACCAGGACACCGATGGTCATGATCCCCGAGTTGAGCAGGGAACGGCCCAGCGAGATCGCGCCGTTGACGGCCGTGTAGTTGGCACCGGTCAGCCCGGCCGGGACCGCGGCGGACAGATCACCGACCGTCGTCCCGCGCAGCGAGCCGACGACCATGTAGTAGAAGGGGAACAGGAAGGCGACCGCACCGAGCGACAGCAGGATGTAGCGGACCGCGCTCCCGCCGCGGTGGCGGGTCTCCAGGGTGTCACTCATGTCAGTTGCCCCTCTCGGTGAGCTTGCGGGCGGCGAGCGAGACGACCATGACGAACGCGACGAGGACGACGCCGAGCGCGGCCGCGAAGTCGGGGTGCCCCTGCTCGATGCCCTTCTGGTACATCAGCAGCACCGGCGAGGTGGAGGCGTGGTCGGGACCGCCTCCCCCGGTCAGCAGATACGGCTCGCTGAACAGGTTGGCGCCGGTGATGATCGCGTAGATCACGACGAGCGTCGTCGCCGGGCGCACACCGGGCACGGTCACCGAGAAGAACTGCCGCACGCGGCCCGCGCCGTCCATGGCGGACGCCTCGTACAGCTCCTTGCCGACGTTCTGCAGCGAAGCCAGGTACAGCATCACGAAGAAGCCGAGCTGCTTCCAGGTCACGAAGACGGCGATCATCGGCATCGCGAGATGCGAGTTCACCAGCCACGACGGGTCGGGAGCGTGCGAGCCGAGCAGGTGGTTGACGAACCCGTCCGAGCCGAACAGGAACTGCCACACAGCGACCAGCGCGACGCTCGCGGTCACATACGGGAGGTAGAACGCGGCGCGGAAGAACGCGCGGCCCCGTATCTTCGCGTTCAGTGCCGTGGCCAGGACCAGTGAGACGCCCACGGTGAGCGGCACGTTGATGACCAGGAAGATCACGATGTTGAGGAAGGCCCGGCCGACCACGGGATCGGTGAAGACGTCCTTGTAGTTCGACAGGCCCACCCATGGCGAGTCGACGTCGGTGCCCGGAGCCGTGAAGTAGAAGCGGTGGAAGGAGATCCACACCGTGTAGACCAGCGGAACGGCGAAGACCACCACGAGGAACAGCACGTACGGCGACACGAACAGCGCGCCGACACGGGACAGGCCACGAGCCTTGCGCGGACCCTCCCGCCGGGCGGGAGCGCTGTCCCTGACGGCGGCGGGCGCTGACTGGAGATTCACGCTCATGACGGGTCCCCGTACTCGTTCAGCAGGTCGGTGATCTCGGACGAGGCGTTGCGCAGACCCGCCGGTGTGGACTCCCGGCCGAAGACGACCGACTTCGTCCACTCGTCGCGGAAGGTCTGCCAGATGTCGATGGAACCCGGCACGTTGGGCACCTCGACGACGCGCTCCGCCTGGTCGGCGAAGGCCTTGTATGTCGGGTGCGCCTCGAAGTAGCCGGCGTACTTCTCGGTCAGGTGCTCGCGCATCGGCATCTGCCCGGTCGTCTCGAGGAAGTTCCCGTCCTGGCCGGCGGAGCTCGCGAACTTGAGCACGTCCCAGGCCGTGGCCCGGTTCTTGCAGGAGCTGAACATCGCCGCGGACTTCTCGTCGCTGAACGAGTGCTTGTCCGAGCCGCCGTCAGCGGTCGGGACCGGCGCGACACCGATGTCCACGCTGTTCTTGTACGCGGCGAGAGCCCAGGGACCGACCGTGGCCATCGCGGCCTTGCCGTCGTTGAGCGAATCGCCCGGGTAGGCCTCCTGCGGCGCCAGCTTCTCGGCGTAGAGCCTGCGCCAGAACCCCGCGACCTGGCGGCCCGCGGACGAGTCGAACTGCGGCTTGCCGTCCTCGATCAGCTGCTTGCCGCCGCTCTGCGCGGCGAAGGCCGGGTAGAAGTCGTACCAGGGCTGGAAGAAGTCGCTGCTGGGAGACGGCCAGATCGCCGCCTTCGCGGCGCCGCTGTGCACGAGCTTGCGCGACGTGTCGAGGAACTCCTTGTACGTCGCGAGCTTCGGGTGCTCCGGGTCCAGACCGGCTTTCGCGAAGAGCTTCTTGTTGTAGAGGATCATGACGGGGTTGCTCTTCCAGGGCAGCTGGTAGAACTTGCCGTCCGTCGACCGGTACTGGTCCGTGAGGGAGCCACCGCGCTCGGTGATGTACTTCTCGCCGTCCGGGAAGTCACTGAGGGAGACGAGCCCGTTCTGCTTCTGGAACGTCGGCACCGCCGCGGGAGAGGTGTTGAAGGCGAGACAGGCCGTCGTCCCCGCGATGATCGAAGCGCTGATGGCCTCCTCGGACGTCTTGCCGGCCGGGATCTGCTGCGCTGTCACGTGCTGGTCGGGATGGCGCTCGTTCCACGAGGCGACCATGGCCTTGCCCCACTGGACCTCTTGCGCGTTGTTGGAAAGCCAGACCGTGATCGGACCGCGCGCGTCAGCGGCGGCGGCCGGATCCGGAGCCGACCGGCCGCAGGCTGTCGCCGTGCCCGCGAGTGCGAGCACGAGCAGCGCGTACGCCGTTCTCCTCAGCATGATTGATCTCCGAACTGTTCACGCGCGGCCTCGTCGCCGAGCGGAATTTCCGGTCGGCGCCAGCGCGACCGGTGCTTGGTCCCTGCGTGCGGGAGTGCGGTCCCCGCGTCACTCGCGGGGCACGGGCCCGATCGACGCGCGGGGCACGAACTGGGCGGGCGGCAGCTCTACGTGTGCCGCGGTGCCGAGGGCGATCACCGCGTCCAGGGCGCGGGCCGCCGCCTCTCCCCAGCCGCGGGCGTCCGCGCGGGCGGAGGCGAGCGGCGGGTAGCTGTATCGCGTGAGGGGGGCGTCGTCGTAGCCGACCACCGACAGCTGATCGGGGACGCGGACGCCCAGCTCCTGGGCGACCGAGAGCCCGGCCATCGCGGCAAGATCGTTGCCGTAGACGATCGCGGTCGGGGGCTCGGGGAGCGTGAGCAGCTCCCGCGTGGCCCGGGCGCCGCCCTCAGGGCTGAACCCGCCGGGCAGCACCGGTCCTGCGGGCAGACCGAGCGTGCCCAGCGTCTGTTCCCAGGCCGTCCGGCGCCGGTGGGCGTGCCGCAGTTCCTGGGGGCCCTCGACGTGGGCGATGCGCCGGTGTCCCAGGTCCGCGAGCCGGCGGATCGCGTCGGCGTAGGCGGGTTCGTCGTCCAGGCTCACCGCCGTCAGGCCGCCGCCCCACTCGGGCTGGCCCACCACGACGGCGGGCAGACCGAGTTCGCGCATGAGCGGGGGGCGCGGGTCGTCGCGGCGCAGGTCGGTCAGGAGGACACCGTCCACCTGCCGCTGTGCGGCAAGGCGTTCGTACACGCCCTGCTCCTGCTCGGGGGTGGTCACGTGCACCATGAGCCCGTCGCCGCGCTGCCCGATGACGGCTTCGACGCCGGCGATGAACGCCGGGAAGAACGGGTCCGCCCCGATCTGCTCCGCCTCGCGGGCCAGAACCAGACCGAAGGCTCCGGCCTTGCCCAGGGAGAGGCCGCGTGCCTGACGGCTCGGCGTCCAGCCGAGGTCGGCGGCGGCCGCCAGAACCCGGGCCTTGGTTTCCCCCGCGATGCCGGGCCGGTCGTTGAGCGCGAAGGAGACGGTGGCGCGCGAGACGCCCGCACGCTGTGCGACATCCGCGATGGTGGGCTTGCGTGCCATGGTGCTGGACTCCCTGGGTGCGGCCTTGGACGAGCCGGAGCGCGACGAACCGTCCAGCTGACACGGGGACGATGGTCCGCCACCGGTCCTTAAACCGGTTTGAGTCGCTGAACGAGGCCGACTAAACCGGTTTGAACGTCGGGGGTCAAGGGGTCGGCGGATGTGATCTGTGTCGTTCTCCGGGTTCGCGCGCTGCCTCTGGAGCGGGAGCCGTCCCGGCGAGTGTCCTCGCGTACGCGTCCGCCGGGTTACGTTCCGCGGAACGCTCCTGGCGTCATGCCCGTCCGCAGTCGGAAGAACTTCGTGAAGTCGCTCGCGTCCGTGAACCCGAGCCGGACGGTGACCTCCTTCGCTGTCAGGCCGCTGTGCTGCAACAGGCGCTTGGCCTCCAGAAGGACCCGGTCGTCGACGTACTGCTTGGCCGTACGTCCCGTCGCGGCGAGCGTGGCCCGGGTCAGCGTGCGTGTGCTGTAGCCGAGCGCCGCCGCGTAGTCCTCGACGCGCCGCGTCACCGCGTGGTCCCGCTCGACGGCCGCGTGAAAGCGACGGAACGTCTCCGACGCGGTGGTCGGCCGCGGCGCCGGGCCGCGCGCCTGCGCGAGCCGCACCACGAGTACGGACACCAGCGCGCGGAGCACCTCGGTGTGTGCCTGGAGAGGGAGCGAGGCCATCGCCCCGTACTCGTACACGAGATGGTCGAGCGCCCGGCGAACGCCTTCCGCGTCCGAGCCCTCGAGGACCGACGGGCGCTGTTCGTACGGCGGATCCATGTGTGCCGCCGAAACGGTCGCCGGCGGCAGGAAGCCGGGCTGGAACAGCACGATCACCCCGTCCGCCGCCACCAGGTCGGGCCCGAACCGCTGCACCTGACCCGGCCGGATCCACAGCCACGACCCGGGCCTCAGCTCGTGCTCGACGAAGTCGACCCACATGCGCAGCGGCCGTTCACGGGCGCCGATCAGCTGGTGGAAGGCGGGGCGCAGGGGCGCGTACGGGTCATTGCCGTGGCGCCGCGAGCGTTCGAGCAGGTCGGCGAGTTCCATCACCTCGACTCCGGCCGGTGCGCCCACGGCCGGGGTGTACTCCAGGTCCCTGACGTCGGGGCGCCCTGCAGGGTGTCCGTTTTTCCCCATCGATGGTCCCGAGGGTACCGCTGCCGCGTCCAGATCGCTACGTAGCGTGAAAGCACAGGTCAGCGACGTCTTTGAGGTGGTCCAATGCGATTGGTCGTGGGAATGACCGGGGCGACGGGTGCCCCGTTCGGTGTCCGTCTGCTGGAGAATCTGCGCGAGCTGCCGGGCGTGGAGACGCACCTCGTGCTGTCCCGCTGGGCGCGCACCACCATCGAGCTGGAGACGGGCCTGTCCGTGGCCGAGGTGTCCGCCCTCGCGGACGTCACGCACCATCCCGAGGACCAGGGCGCCACCATCTCCTCCGGGTCGTTCCGCACCGACGGCATGGTGATTGTGCCGTGCTCCATGAAGACCCTCGCCGGCATCAGGACCGGATACGCCGAAGGGCTCGTCGCCCGGGCCGCCGACGTGGTTCTCAAGGAGCGACGCAGGCTCGTCCTCGTCCCGCGCGAGACACCGCTGAACGAGATCCACCTCCAGAACATGCTCGAACTCGCCCGCATGGGTGTGCAACTGGTCCCGCCCATGCCCGCCTTCTACAACAACCCGCAGACCGTCGACGACATCGTCGACCACGTGGTGGCACGCATCCTCGACCAGTTCGACCTGCCCGCGCCGGCCGCCCGGCGCTGGGCCGGGATGCGCGCCGCCCGCGCCGCTTCCCGATCCTTCGGCGACGCCGCCTGAAGTCCCCTGCCCCGTAAAGGAATTCACCATGGCCTACGACGACTTGCGCAGCTTCCTCGACACCTTGGAGAAGGAGGGGCAGCTGCTGCGCATCACCGACGAGGTGCTGCCCGAGCCGGATCTCGCGGCCGCCGCCAACGCGACGGGCCGCATCGGAGAGAACGCCCCCGCCCTCCACTTCGACAACGTCAAGGGTTTCACCGACGCCCGGATCGCGATGAACGTGCACGGCTCCTGGGCCAACCACGCGCTCGCGCTCGGGTTGCCGAAGAACACGCCGGTCAAGGAGCAGGTGGAGGAGTTCGCGCGGCGCTGGGACGCCTTTCCCGTCGCGCCCGAGCGCCGCGAGGACGCCCCCTGGCGCGAGAACACCCAGGAGGGCGAGGACGTCGACGTGTTCTCGGTGCTTCCCCTCTTCCGCCTCAACGACGGAGACGGCGGCTTCTATCTCGACAAGGCCGCCGTCGTCTCCCGCGACCCGGATGACCCGGACGACTTCGGCAAGCAGAACGTCGGTACGTACCGCATCCAGGTCATCGGCACCAACCGGCTCGCCTTCCAGCCCGTGCCCATGCACGACGTGGCCCAGCACCTGCGCAAGGCCGAGGAGAAGGGTGAGGACCTGCCCATCGCCATCACCCTCGGCAACGACCCCGTGATGGCGATCGTGGCCGGGATGCCGATGGCGTACGACCAGAGCGAGTACGAGATGGCGGGCGCCCTGCGCGGCGCGCCCGCGCCGATCGCCACCGCGCCGCTCACCGGCTTCGACGTGCCCTGGGGGAGCGAGGTCGTCATCGAGGGCGTCATCGAGTCCCGCAAGCGCCAGATAGAGGGCCCCTTCGGCGAGTTCACCGGTCACTACTCGGGGGGCCGCCGCATGCCCGTCATCCGCGTGGACCGCGTCTCGTACCGCACGAACCCGGTTTTCGAGTCGCTCTACCTCGGCATGCCGTGGACGGAGTGCGACTACCTCGTCGGCCCCAACACGTGCGTGCCGCTGCTCAAGCAACTGCGCGCCGAGTTCCCCGAGGTGCAGGCCGTCAACGCCATGTACACACACGGCCTGATGGTGATCATCTCCACGGCCAAGCGGTACGGCGGCTTCGCCAAGGCCGTCGGCATGCGCGCCATGACGACGCCGCACGGGCTCGGCTACGTGGCCCAGGTGATCCTCGTCGACGAGGACGTCGACCCGTTCAACCTGCCGCAGGTCATGTGGGCCATGTCCGCCAAGGTCAACCCGAAGGACGACGTCGTCGTCATCCCCAACCTGTCGGTCCTGGAACTCGCGCCCGCCGCGCAGCCCGCCGGCATCAGCAGCAAGATGATCATCGATGCGACGACGCCGGTCGCCCCGGACATCCGCGGCAACTTCTCCACTCCGGCCAAGGACCTGCCCGAGACCGCCGAGTGGGCCGCCCGCCTGCAGCGCCTCATCGCGGCCCGCGGCTGACCCCACTGATCCTCGCCGAAAGGACAACTCCCGTGAACCACCTGCCTGTTGAATGCCCTCGCTGCGCCTTTGCGGAGATCTCCCTGCTTGCCACGTCCCCCGTCCCGGGCGTGTGGGACGTGGTCCAGTGCGGCCGCTGCCTCTACACCTGGCGCACCATCGAACCCGCCCGCCGCACCCAGCGCGACGCCTACCCCGACACCTTCAAGCTGACGGAGGCGGACATCGAGAACGCGATCGAGGTGCCTGCGGTGCCGCCACTGCTCAAGTGACGTTCCTGGCGCGTCCGATGGAGCCGTCCGCATCGACACACGGAGCCGCCAGGGTCTGCGGGCAGGCCGCCGCGGAGGCTCTCGCCGGACGGACACTGACCTGCACCTGACCGGCCGACGGCACGCCGACCGGGAGGCGTCGTAAAGGCGGACGGCTCCGATCCGACGTAGCGCTGACAAGGCCTCCCGCTCCTGCACCACTGCCCATGGGGTAGCCCGGTGGGGCCATCCGTGGCTACCGCGCCGTCATCGACCCGACCTCGGGTCGTGGCTAGCATCACGACCATGCCATCCGACACGGATCCGTCGATCATGAACCCGCTCGAACAGTTGACGATCGACCAGCTGCGGGCCCGGACCAGCATGAAGTGGACCACCTTTCCGGCCGACGTACTGCCCCTCTGGGTGGCCGAGATGGACGTGCCGCTCGCCGAGCCGGTCGCGGCCAGGCTGCACGAGGCCAT
Organism: Streptomyces sp. NBC_01445; assembly: GCF_035918235.1. NCBI lineage: Bacteria > Bacillati > Actinomycetota > Actinomycetes > Kitasatosporales > Streptomycetaceae > Streptomyces > Streptomyces sp. NBC_01445. The sequence continues at coordinate 9,699,354 of NZ_CP109485.1, forward strand.
CGCCGCCGGCGACACCGGCTATCCCAGCGGCCGTGCCTACGCCCGTGCCCTCCGGTCGTTCGCCGCGGACCGCTGGGACTGGCGGGGCCTCGAGGTCGAGCAGACGGCCATCGTCCCTGACGTGATGATGGGCATCGTCGAGGCGCTGCGGCTGATCACGTCTTCGGGCGATGCCGTGGTGGTGTGCCCGCCCGTCTACCCGCCGTTCTACGCCTTCGTCACCCACGCCGACAGGAGAGTGATCGAAGCGCCGCTCGGACCCGACGGCCGACTCGACATGGAGACGCTCAGGGTGGCCTTCGCCTCGGCCCAGCGCGTCTCGGCACGGACCGTGCTGCTGCTGGCCAACCCCCACAACCCCACCGGAACCGTGCACACCAGGAGCGAACTCATCGCGGTCGCTGCTCTGGCCAGGTCCTTCGGAGTGCGAGTCGTCTCGGACGAGATTCACGCACCCTTGGTCCTGCCTGGTGCCGAGTTCGTCCCCTACCTGACCGTCCCCGGAGCCGAGGACGCGTTCGCCCTGCACTCCGCGTCGAAGGCCTGGAATCTCGCCGGTCTGAAGGCGGCACTGCTGGTAGCCGGACCGAACGCGGTCGACGACCTGCACCGGCTTCCGGAGGAGGTAAGCCATGGACCCAGCCACGTAGGCATCCTCGCCCACACCGCCGCTTTCGAGGAGGGACGGCCCTGGCTGGACGCATTGCTGCGTGGTCTCGACAGCAACCGGGCGCTACTCGCCGACCTCATCGCCGAGCGACTTCCAGGGCTCACCCTGATGTGGCCGGAGGCCACCTATCTCGCCTGGCTCGACTGCCGCACCCTCGGGCTCCATGCGACGTCGCCGACCACTGCCACTCCGGTGGTCAGTGACATCGCCGGCCCCGCCCAGCTGTTCCTCGACCAGGCGCGGGTCGCGTTGAGCTCAGGGCACGCGTTCGGCAGCGGGGGCGCAGGGTTCGTACGGATCAACTACGCCACCTCTTCGGCGATCCTTCGCGAAGCGGTGGACCGCATGGCCGCCGCGGTGTCCGGCCTCGAAGCCCCCTGACCAGCCGAGAAAAGCACCACATGTCCAGGTCCGTGACCAACCACGAGAAGTCGGCCACGGCGCCGGCCGGAAGACCGTACTGTCCGTCAGAGAATGCGCAGCGTGCCGCGTGCCTCCGCCGTTGAGTTCGTCCCCGCGTAGACGTCGACGCGGCCGCGCTCCACGACGTACGTCCCTGCCGGGTCGTTCGTCCAGAAGCCGAGGTCATCGGCGCCGAGCCGGAAGCGGACCGTTGTGCTCCCGCCCGGCTCCAGCGTCACCCGCTCGAAGCCGCGCAGCCGGCGCACCGGCTGTGCGATGCTCGCCGCGACGTCGTGGATGTAGAGCTGGACCACCTCGTCGCCGACGCAGTCGCCGGTGTTGGTGACCGTCACCGTGACCTCGAGCGTCTCGCCCGCCGCCAGCTCGTCGCGGGTGATCTCGGCGCGCGGCAGCTCCGGGGCGCCGGTGGTGAACGTCGTGTAGCTCAGGCCGTGCCCGAACGGGAGCTGCGGGGTCTCGTCCAGGTCCAGGTACTTCGAGACGAACTTCGGGTCGGCGCCGGGGGCATGGGCGGGGCGGCCGGTGTTCTCGTGGTTGTAGTAGACCGGAATCTGGCCCACCGCCCGCGGGAAGGACACGGGCAGCTTGCCGCCGGGGTTGACCGTGCCGAACAGCACGTCCGCCACGGCGTGCCCCGCCTCGATGCCCGGGTGCCAGGCCTCAAGGACCGCGGGCGCGGTGTCCAGCCAGCCGCCGATCGTCAGGGGCCTGCCGTTCAGGAGCACCACGGCGTACGGCTTGCCGGTCGCGGCGACGGCGGCGATCAGCTCCTCCTGCCCGGAGGGCAGTCCGATGTCGCTGCGCACGGACGCCTCGCCGCTGAGCGCGGGGGGTTCGCCGACCACGACGACCGTTACCTCGGCCTCCTGCGCCGATGCGACCGCGGCCGTGATGTCGCCATCGGAGTGGATGATGCGGGCGCCGGGCGCCGCCGTGCGCACCGCGTCCACGATGCTCACGGACGGAAGGTGGAAGCCGCCGGGACCGGCCCAAGTGCCGTGCAGGTCCGTGGAGTTCGCGAGCGGGCCGACGACCGCGATCGAGGGTGTGATGCGCTCCAGAGGGAGAACACCGCCGTCGTTCTTGAGCAGCACCATCGACCGGGCGCCGGCGGCTCGCGCCGCTTCCCGTGCGGCCGGCGTCGGACCGGTGATCTCGGCGGGCTCGTCGGTGTACGGCTGGTCGAACAAACCGAGGGCGAACTTGAGGCGCAGGATGCGCGTGACCGCGTCGTCGAGGCGGGTCTCGCCGATCAGGCCGTCGGCCACGAGCTGCTCGCCGTGCTCGGTCACGTTGGTGGAGACCATCTCCATGTCGAGCCCGGCGTTGAAGGCGAGGCGTGCCGCGTCGGCACCGTCCTCGGCGAAGCCGTGCGCGATGAGTTCCTCGACACCCGTGTAGTCGCTCACGACGAAGCCGTCGAAGCCCCACTCCTCCTTGAGGATCGCGTTCATCGTATGCGGATTGCCGTGCGCCGGTACCCCCGCGACCGTGTTGAACGCGGCCATCACCGTGGCCACGCCCGCGTCCACGGCGGCCTTGAACGGCGGCAGATAGTGGTTGCGCAGCCGCTGCTCGGAGACATCGACCGTGTTGTAGTCGCGGCCGCCCTCCGCCCCGCCGTAGGCGACGAAGTGCTTGGCGCACGCCGCGATGCGCTCCCCGTCCGCCAACTCGCCGCCACCGTCGGAACCTTGGTAGCCGCGGACCTTGGCCACCGCGAAGGCGGCGTTGACGTACGGATCCTCGCCGCAGCCCTCCGCGATGCGGCCCCAGCGCGGCTCATGGGTGACGTCCATCATCGGCGAGAACGTCCAGCGCACACCGTTCGAGCGGGTCTCCGCTGCCGACACCTCGGCGTCGCGGCGGGCCACCTCCGGGTCGAAGGAGGCCGCCTGGGCCAGCGGGATCGGGAACGTGGTCCAGAAGCCGTGGATGACGTCGAGGCCGAACAGGAGCGGGATGCCGAGCCGGGACTCCTCGACGGCCATCCGCTGCAGGGCGTTGGTGTGCGCCGCACCATGGATGTTGAGCACCGAGCCGAGCAGACCGGCGCGCGCCGCCGCCTCGATGTGCGCGGTCTGGCCGCCGCCAGGACCCGTGTCACCGGTCCAGGTCAGCTGTTGCAGCTGACCCAGTTTCTCCGCGGTGGTCATCTGGTCGAGAAGCCCCTTGACCTGGTCCTCATATCCTCGAAGCATGCGAGCCCCTCACCGCTCTATTGCCGCATCGCCCATGCGAAGTTAACGTGTGCGCCAGTCATGTAAGCGCATTCAGGAAGCGCATACAAGTGGGGGTGGAGGTTTCTGATGGCCGACCTCGGGATTCCGACGGCCGGGGACGGACTGCACGTCATGAGTTTCAATCTGCAGGTCCACTGGGACAACCCGCCCCACACCTGGCCCGAGCGCAGACAGACGGTCGCCGAGCTACTGCGCCGTCAACGTCCTCACCTCATCGGCACCCAGGAAGGCCTGCGGCACCAAGTGCACGATGTCGAGGCCGCCCTGGGCGAGTACGGTGACGACTACGGCTGGATCGGCGAGGGCCGGGAGGGCGGTGACGACGGCGAGTTCATGGCCATCTTCTACGACCGCCGGCGCCTGGCCCCCCTGACACACGGTCACTTCTGGCTCTCCGGCACACCGGACATCCCGGCCTCCAACACCTGGGGCGGCGGCTGCCCCCGCATGGTCACCTGGGTCCACTTCCGCGACCTGGCCACGGGCGGCGAGCTGCACGCCGCCAACACCCACTTCGACCATGCGAGCGCCCACGCCCGCGACCGCTCCGCGGCCCTGCTCGCCGAGCGGCTGAGCGCGCTCGCACCCGACATCCCGACCGTCGTCACCGGCGACTTCAACACCCCCGCGGGACCGGACAGTTCGCCGTACGTCCGCCTACTCGCCGACGCGGGACTCGTGGACGCCTGGGACGCGGCCGAGGAACGCGGCCCGGACCTGGGCACCTTCCACGACTACTTGCCCCCGGTCCCTGACGGCGAGCGCATCGACTGGATTCTCGTCTCGCGAGGCGTCCGGGTCCGCTCGGCACACGCCCACACCTTCGCGCCCAGCGGCCGCTTCCCCAGCGACCACCTGCCGATCGAGGCTGTTCTGCACACCGCACCACCCCGACCGTCCTCGGAGGACCCCACCCCATGACCTCTCGCCGCCCCGCCACCGAGTGGCTCGCCGACGCCGTCCTCTACCAGATCTATCCGCAGTCCTTCGCCGACTCCGACGGCGACGGCATCGGCGACTTCGCCGGTGCCGAGGCCAAGCTGGACCACCTCGCCTGGCTCGGCGTGAACACCGTCTGGTTCAACCCGTGCTTCGCCTCGCCGTTCCGGGACGCGGGCTACGACGTCAGCGACTACCTCACCGTCGCCCCGCGCTACGGCACCAACGACGACCTGGTCAACCTCGTCGACGCCGCCCGACGCCGCGGCATCCGCGTCCTGCTCGACCTGGTCGCCGGCCACACCTCCGACGAACACGCCTGGTTCAAGGCATCGGCCGACGACCCCGCCGACCAGCGCTACATCTGGGCCGACACCGAGACGGCGCCGCCCGGCTTCGTCGCCTCGCCCGGGACCCGTTCCGGCTTCTACCAGCCCAACTTCTTCGAGTCGCAGCCCGCCCTCAACTTCGGCCACGCCCGCATGAACGCTGACGAGCCCTGGCGCCTGCCCGTCGACGCCGAAGGACCCCGCGCCAACCGCCGCGCCCTGCGCGACATCATGGACCACTGGCTCTCCCTCGGCCTGTCCGGCTTCCGCGTAGACATGGCCGCATCGCTGATCAAGGACGACCCCGGCCACGTCGAGACCGCCAAGCTGTGGCGGGAACTGCGCGGCTGGCTCGACACCAGGCACCCGCACGCGGCACTCCTGTCCGAATGGGGCGACCCGGCGACCTCCGTCCCGGCCGGCTTCCACGCCGACTTCTTCCTGCAGTTCGGCTCCGAGAACGACGGCCTGTACCTGCGCTCCCTGTGGAACAACTTCGCCGGCACGGTCAGTGAGCCCTGGGCGCCGCAAGCCCCGTACTTCGACGCCTCGGGCGAAGGCTCCCCGCGTACCTTCCTCGACGGCTGGCGCGCAGCCCGCGACGCCATCGGCGACGCCGGCTTCATCGCCCTGCCCACCGCCAACCACGACTTCTCCCGCCTCACCTGCGGGCCCCGCACCGCCGAGCAGCTGCCCGCCGCCTTCGCGTTCCAGCTCACCTGGCCCACGCTGCCCGCGATCTACTACGGCGACGAGATCGGCATGCGCTACGTCCCCGGCCTGCCCGACCACGAGGGCAGCCGCCTCGGCCCCCGCTACAACCGGGCCGGCTCACGCACCCCCATGCAGTGGGACGACACTCCCAACGCGGGCTTCTCCACTGCCCCGGCCGACCGCCTCTACCTGCCCGTCGACCCCGACGCGAACCGGCCCACGGTCGCCGCCCAGCAGGCCGAACCCGACTCCCTTCTGAACCTGGTCCGACGCCTCATCACCCTGCGCCGCGCCACCCCGGAACTCGGCCCCGACGGAAGCACCGAAGTCCTGCACGACGGCTACCCGCTGGCCTACATCCGCGGCGGCCGCTACCTCGTCGTCGTCAACCCGCGCAGCGAGCACGCGGACGCAGCCGCGCCGAAGGAAACCGCCACCCCGGTGGAGGCGTCCGGCGTCACGGTGAGCGGGGGCCGGATCAGCGCGGAGGGCTTCGGCTACGGGGTATTCGAGCTGTAACCCACAACAGGAGGGGCCACACCGCCTTCCGGCGGTGCGGCCCCTCCTGTTACCGGCGTCAGCCCTTGCGGACCGTGAACTCCCCGCGGCGTACGCGCAGGATCGTGCGCCCGCCCTCGTAAGAGGACTTGGCGCCCTCGCACCGCGCCCGGCCGTCGACGGCCACGGCTGCCTCGCCGCCCAGTGCGCGGAAGGTGACCTCGCCGTCCGCGATCCCGGTGATCTCGGCGGTCGCGTACGCGATGCGCAGCCCGCCCGCCACAAGGCCCAGCGGCAGCATCGCCGCGCTCGCCCCCTCCAGGTGCAGCCGCTCTCCACCGAACAGGGCCTTGCCCTTGCGGCCGTCTGCTGCATGCCTTCAACGTCACCTCCGGCTACGCCCAGTCCTGCACCGTCTCCGAAACCGTGCTCGTCCTTCGTGGTGAGCATGAACACGCCCGCGTCGGTGGAGCTGTGAGTGATCGCGGGTGCCGCGCCCAGAACCTTGAAGGCGCTGAGCCAGAAGTCGAGGTCGCAACGGTACGCCGTGGTGATCACGACCGCCCGCCCCTTGCCCACAGGGATGTCGAAGCCGCAGCCGTCCCCCGTGGACACCTCACGCAGCACCGTCTGGCCCCGGCTCGCCGAGCACAACTGAGCCTTGGGCACCCGGATCTCGGCCCGCGGCGCCGCCCACCCGTGCGCGGTCGCGGACAGCCAGAACTGGTTCGCGTCCGTGAGGGTCTTGCCGGGTGTCAGGCCCAGCGCGTCCCGCAGCACCGCGCAGGACGCGCCCGTCATGTCCTTGTCCGGCACCTGCCCCGACAACAGCAGCTGCCCGCCCGCCCGCAGGTACCGCACGAGACGCTCCTGCACCACGCGTGCCAGGTACTGCCCTGTGGCCAGGGCGAGAACCGGCTGCTCGGCCGGATCCAGGTCCCCGGCCTGAAGATTGACGCTCCGGTACCGGAAGCCGCCGAGCAGCATGGCCCGCGACAGGGCGCCACGCGGCCCGAAGCCACGGGTGCCCGTCACATCGTCGACCAGGGCCTGCACGGCGGCACTGTCCGGTGGCCGGTACTCGGTGAGGTAGTGGTCGGGCACGAAGCCGAGCACCACGTCGTCGTACTCCGCCCTCATCGGCGCCAGCGCCGCGGCCAGCCCGCGCACGGCCTGCGCTGTCTCCTTCGTGGGGGCGAAGCTGACGCCGGGCCTGCCCTCGGGATCGACGGGCGCGGCGAAGCCATGGCGTTCGCCGGTGATGCCGATGCGGTCGTTGCCGTCGCCGACCGGCTTGTCGAGCTTCGGGTTGAAGCCGCCGGCGAACAGGTAGTAGTTGATCATCTTCGCGCCCTGGGCGACGCAGAGCCGCGTCTTGAGCCCGACCGCCCCACGCCCTGTCTCATTGCTCAGGTCGTCCCCGTAGTCGGCGTGCCCGGCGTCGAACTTCAGGGCCGTCAACGGCTGATCACTGTCATTGACCGCGTCCATGAACGCATTGACCAGATACAGGTCCGTCACGTTGCCGAGGGTCAGATCGCCGAGGTAGAAGTCCGCGCCGGAGATCATCCCTGGCCTGCCCGCGTAGGACTCCATCAGCTGGCTGACGCCGATCGGGAAGTTCTCCGCGCTCCCGCCGCCCGTCCCGTGGATGTTGATCAGGAACGGGATGCCGCGAACCTCGCCCGCCTCCGCGTACGAGCGCAGCCGCGCCGCGTAGTCGGCGATGGCGCCGCGCATGTACGTTCCCAGGTCGTGCATGAGGGCGGGTGCTTGACATGCTCCTCGGGCTGTAGCCCGGGGATTGTGGCCGTCCCATGGGTTGCTGTGCCGCTACGCGGCACGGCTTCCTGCTGGGATTCCGTGGCTTCCTGTTTCTTCGCGTTGGGCCAGAACGGGTTCTGGTCTTACCTTCGCTCCGCAGGCTGTTACCGCCAGTCCGGCGGCCTGTTTCACATTCTTGGCGGCGTTGACATCCCGGTCATGCCGGGTGCCGCAGGCGGGGCAGGTCCACTCGCGTACGTGCAGGGGTTTGGGGCCGTCGTGGTGTCCGCAGGTCGAGCACACCTGGCTGGTGGGCTCGAACCGACCGATCTTGATAAAGGTCCGTCCGTACCGGGCCGCCTTGTAGGCGAGCATGGTCACGAACTGTGACCAGCCCGCGTCATGGACGGACTTGGCCAGTTTGGTGCGCGCGAGGCCTTTGACCGACAGGTCTTCCACTGCGATCGCTTGGTTCTCGCGGATCAACCGGGTGGAGAGCTGGTGGTGGAACTCCTTGCGCGCGTCGGCGACCTGCGCATGCGCGCGGGCAACCTTGAGCCGGGCCTTGTCCCGGTTCTTCGAGCCCTTCTGTTTGCGGGACAGCTCCCGCCCGGCCTTCTTGAGTTTCTTCTCCGCCCGGCGCAGAAACCGCGGGGAGTCGATTTTCGTGCCGTCGGACAGGACCGCGAAGTGGGTCAGGCCCAGGTCGATACCGGTGGCCTGGTCGGTGGCGGGCATCCGGCCGGCGTCGGCGGCCGGGTCGGTGTCGATGACAAAGCTCGCGAAGTACCGGCCCGCCGAGTCTTTGATCACGGTGACCGAGGACGGCACCATGGGCAGGGTGCGGGACCACTTCACCCGGACCTCGCCGATTTTCGGCAGGTTCAGCCGGCCGCCCGGGGTGATGGACCAGCGGGCGTTGGCCGTGAACCGGATCGACTGCCTCGAGTCCTTGCGCGACTTGAACCGCGGGGCACCCACCTTCGCGCCGTTGCGCTCGCCCTTGAGGGAGGCGAAGAACGCCCGGTAGGCGGCCTCCACATCGCGCAGGGACTGCTGGAGCACCACCGAGGACACCTCGCCCAGCCAGGCACGCCCGGGACTCTGCTTGGCGCGGGTGATCAGGGTCTGGGACAGCTCGGCGGCCTTCGGATACGGCAGACCCGCCGCATGGGCGTCCTGGCGGGCATGCACCGCGTCGTTGAACACGACCCGCGCGCACCCGAACGCCCGGCCCAACGCGAGGCGTTGACCCAGTTCTGGGTACAACCTGAACGCGTACCGGAGCTGCATGAACGTCACCCTAGGTGCGCCCTCACGGGCACCGCCCCCGCCGATCGGAACTGATCACGACCGCCCTCCCGTTTGACGCTCGCGCGCAAGTTTGACCTATCGCGCCCGCCATTGATCGTTGGACGCGTTAGGCGGAGGCGGGGCGGGAGGCGGGCCGTGATGCTCCGCACCGGCAGTCCACAGGACCTCACCTCCCTGCTCCGACAGGGAGGGACGCCACGACGCTCCGCGTCGCGATCGCCAGATTCGCTTCACCACCGGGCTGAACCCCGATGCACTGCGAATGAATCCCGGTAGCCGTCCTTCGGGGAGCGGATCGCGGCGTCACGCTCGGCGGCGCTGCCACCGGCGAAGGGATAGCGCTCGGCCAGACCCCTCCCGTACGTCGTGTCCAGCCAGGCGTTGAAGTCCCGCAGACAGCGGTCGGTCAGGATGGGCCCGTTGCTGACCCATGGCAGCATGCCGATCTCGTTGTCCAGCTGGCAGGCGATCACGCCGGGCCTGCCCTTGCGGTGCAGGCGCTCGGCAATGACCGGCATCACCGCGTTGTACCAGCGCCTGGCCTCCTTGAGGTACGCGGGCGCCAGGTAATCGACGGCGGCCGTGGTGGCCTTGTCGCCGTTCCAGCCCTTCGGCACGATCTCCGGGTGGTCCGTGCGCACTCGCTGCGGGACGCCCTCGCCCTTGAGCTCGGCCATGGTGAACGGGCCGGGCCTGGCGATGACGTGGAAGCCGTTCTCCCGGCACAGATCGAGGAACGCGCCCAGGTCGCGCTCGGGCCTCGTCCGGCCGGTGACGTCGATCGTGCCGTCCGCCGTCTCGTGCCACATCCAGGGGATGCATGTGGCGATGGCGTTGAGCCCGGCTTCCTTCGCCCTGTCGAGCCGTGACTGCCAGTCGGCACGCTTGAGGCGGAAGTAGTGGATCTCACCGGCGAGGACCACGGCCGGTTCGCCGTCGATGAGGATCTGCTTGTCGCGGTACGTGACCGATGCAGGGGAGCCGTCGCCCGACGACGAGGCTTTACCGGCCGCCGCCGCGGTGTTCAGCGACTCGGAGGCCGCGGGAGGCCGCGGCCAGGGCGACCCCCGCGCCCAGGCCGCCGAGGACGGTTCTGCGCCGCGGAGTGGAGGCGGTGGTGGTGGCCGGCACGGACTGCTGTGTCATCGCGGCTCCTCGGTGCTCACGTGCTCCGGTGTGTCCAGGTAGTGCAGTTGCAGCGCGGTGAGCCGCGCCGTGAGGTCCTCGACGACCTGCGCATACTCGGGGTCGTCGTACCGGTTGTGCAGCTCGTCCGGATCCCGCTCCAGGTCGAACAGCTCCCACTGCGGTGCCCGGGTCTCCGGCGACGCCCCGACCTGCCCCGAACCGTGGCCCGGATAATGGATCAGCTTGTGGGTCCGGGTGCGGATCCCGTAACTGGCCTGCACGCCATGGCACACGTCCAGGTGCTCGAAATAGCGGTAGTAGACCGCGTCACGCCAGTCGTCCGGCCGCTCGCCGCGCAGCAGCGGCAGCAGACTGTTTCCCTGCATCCGCTCGTGCGCGGGTACGTCGGCGAGGTCGAGAATCGTCTGCGCGTAGTCGACGTTCGCCACCAGCTCGTCGCACGACGACCCCGGCTGCACCACCCCCGGCCAGCGCACGACCAACGGGATGCGCAGCGACGGCTCATACATGAACCGCTTGTCGAACCAGCCGTGTTCACCCAGATAGAAACCGTGGTCGGAGGTGTACGCGACCGCGGTGTCTTCGGTCAGCCCGCTGACGTCGAGGTAGTGCAGGACCCGGCCCACGTTCTCGTCGAGCCCCGCGATGACCCGCAGGTACTCCTTGATGTAGCGCTGGTAGCGCCACTCCCGCTCCGCACGCTCCGAAAGCCCTTCGGGCACCGGCATCTTGAGGTCCTGCGGCAGCAGATCGGACATCCGCATGCGCGCCTCGGCCGCCGCGCCCGCCCGGTTCGCGTAGTCGTCGTGGAGCGTGGCCGGGGCCGGAATCTCCTCGTGCTCGTACAGGTGACGATGGCGCTCGGCCGGCTCGAAGGCGCGGTGCGGCGCCTTGTGCTGGATCAGCAGCGCGAACGGCCGGTCGGGATCCCGCCCGTCCAGCCAGTTCAGGGCCAGGTCGGTGATGATGTCGGTGACGTAGCCGGCGTGCTTGTGCTCACCGTCGGCGGTGAGGAATGTGGGGTCGTGGTACTGCCCGTGCTCCGGCAGGACTTCCCAGTGGTCGAAGCCGCACGGATCACTGACCCCGCCGTGCCCCAGATGCCATTTGCCGATGATCGCCGTCTGATAGCCCGCCGCCTGCAACATCTCGGGGAACGACGGCTGACGCGCGTCGAACTTCTGCCCCGGCTGCTCCAGCGTCGTCATGCCGTGCACATGGCTGTACGCGCCGGTGAGCAGCGTCGCGCGGGCGGGCGAGCAGATCGAGTTCGTACAGAAGGCGTTGTCGAACCGCATGCCTTCGGCCGCGAGCCGGTCCACCGCCGGGGTCCGGTTGATGACACTTCCGTACGCGCCGATGGCGGGCACGGCATGGTCATCGGTCATCATCAGGATGATGTTGGGGCGCCGGACAGGGCGACGGCCCTGTCCGTGTCTCGGATCCGTCATACTCCGAAGTTCTCCTTCGCCAGCAGCGGCCGCACGCGCCGCGCGAACCCTCCGCTGCGGAACGGGCCCTGCAGCAGCCCCGGCTTGAGCACTTGGGCGAGTGCCGCCGCGATCATGCCCTGGTCCAGCGCGAGCATGTAGTCGCTGACCCGGCCTGTGTTCACGTCGACCGAGTCACGGAAGCCCAGGCCGTCCTCGTACGCCCCGAAGTCCCGGGCGATGCGCAGCAGGTTGGTGACCGCCTCGTCGCGTGCGAACGGCATCGCGAGGAAGGATGCGTGCGGAGTGACCACGCCCCCGGAGGTGTAGCCGTCGACGGCCATGCCGATGGCGTCCACGCCGTACGTGGCATAGCCGCCCGCGGGGACGTCGGCAGGGGAGAAGCCCCAGTAGCCGTACGCCTCCTCGACCATCCCGTGTTCGATCTGACTGCGCACGTAGCGCTGGTGGTTGAGCCCCCACGCGCCCGGCGACCACGCCGCCTCCGGTACGAACAGCGGCACCATCAGCGCCTCGAACATCGACCCGCCCCAGGAGGGGACGATCTTGCGGCCCCGGTACGTGTAGTGCCCGCGCCACAGCCGCACACCGTCGACCGTGACCCACTCACCCTCGGGCTGCTGGTCCTGCTCGGCGCCCGGCTCCAGCGTGCGGAAGGTGTGCCAGTAGTGCTCACCGGGCAGCGAGCCGTCGGCGATGCCGAGGTAACTGGCCATGCGCGGCTCGGTGTTGAGCGCGCCGTACCAGTGGGGGGTGAAGGACTCGGTGGCAGTGGAGTAGCCGCCGTGCAACTGACCGGGGTTGGCTGCCGGGTCCGCGGCGTCGTACGGCGTGTAGTAGAACGACCAGTCGGCGTCCGCGAGCAGCCGCGCCACACGCGGGCGCAGCTCCGGGGCGGCGTCGGCGGCGATCCTCAGGCCCGTGACCAGCCACGCGTTGTCGACGGACGACAGGAACGGGTCTACCGGGTCGCCGCTGCCCGGCCATGTCGTGAGGGTCTCGCCGGTGTAGGCGTCGTACCAGTTGAACCAGAAGCCGTGGGCGCGCTCCAGCCGCTCTACGGCGGTGACGGTGCGGGCGAGGCGGCGGTGCATCGTCGTGGCGTCGATGACTCCGAGTCCGCCGGCCGCGACCGTCGCCCACAGGCCGCAACCGATGTTGGTCGGTGAGGTGTTGACGGACGGCGTGAGTGTGCTCGCGGTGACGTCCATGGTGTCCGCGGCCAGACCGAAGTCCGTAGTGAGGGCCTCGATGGAGCGGTACGTGTCGCGGAACCAGCGGCGCAGCAGGGCGTCGGTACCGGCTCCGGCGGCCGTGCCGGTGGCGCCGAGAGCGAGGGCGGTGGACGCGCCGGCCGCGGTGGCGAGGAAGGTACGGCGTTTCATCCCGGTCTCTCCTTTGAGGTGGGGGCGTGGTCAGATACGGGACAGGTGGAGCGAGCGCAGGCCCGGCAGCGGGATGTCCAGCGAGAGACGCGGCGCCGTCCGGTGTTGTCGTGAGCGGGGGGAGTTGTTCGTGGGGGAACGTGTCGGTGAGTGCGTCGCGGGTCGTTTCGGCGTCGGTGGTGTCCGCGCGGTGCAGTGAGACGGCGTACGCGGTGTCGGCAGCGAGGCCGGTCACCCGTACAACGGCCGTGCGGTCCAGCGCCGGTGAACCCGGCGACATACCGGGGCGGTCGGCGGCCGCGTTGCTCACCACGACGCACACGTGCGAGCAGTCGTCCGTGTGCGTCGCCACGGCGTTGACCAGGGCCTGGGCGCCGTCGCCGGTGACGTGCGGCGGTACGGCGCCGGTGGCGTCGACCGTGACTGTCACGGTCGCGAGGGAGATACCCCGGGCCTTGACGCACCCGGGGACGGGCGTCGGGGTGAGCGGTCCGGGGCCGTCGTCGGTCTGGGCCGCGACCTTGTACCAGTAACCGCGACCGGGTTCGGCCCGGGTGTCGGCGTACGGAGGGCGGGGGAGGGACTGCCCGGTCAGGGGCTCGTAGGGGCCCTGCGCGAATGGCGAGCGGTGCACGAGGTAACCACGGGCCCCCGGCACCGGCTCCCACGTCAGGAACACATGGCCGGTGCCGTCCTCGGCGCGCAGTCCGGCGGGCGGTGGCAGGGTGACGGCCATTGCCGGGGGCCGGTCCAGGGCGTGTTGTGCGGCGTTCCTCGGTGACATGGTGGTCCGCCTCTCGAATGGATGCGCATACATTCATGGCGTACGGATTCACCGGTTCCCGTCCCCGTGGCGCGGGACGGGAACCGGCCGGCGGGAAGGGCTACTTCAGCCCGGCGGTGGCGATGCCCTGAGTGAAGAAGCGCTGGAGCAGGACGAAGACAAGCAGCACCGGCAGCACCACGAGGAAGGCGCCTGCCATCAGGACACCGTTGGAACCGTCGGCCTGGGTCGGGTCCGTGGCGAAGGTGGCGAGTGCGACCGGGAGCGTGTACTTGCCCGGGTCGTTGGTGGCGACCAGCGGCCACAGGAAGTTGTTCCAGGAGCCGAGGAACACGAAGATCGACAGTGTCGCCAGGGCCGGCTTGACCAGCGGCAGCACAATCCGCCAGAAGATGTACCACTCGCGGGCGCCGTCCATCCGCGCCGCCTCGAGCAGCTCGTCCGGGATGGCCTGGATGAACTGCCGCATGAGGAAGACGCCGAAGGCCCCCGCCGCGAACGGCAGGATCAGCGCGGCGTAACTGTCGATCAGCCCCATCGCGCTCATCATCACGAACATGGGCAGCAGCATCAGGTTGCCGGGCACCATCAGGGCGCCGAGCACGACACCGAAGATCGGCCGCTTCCCTGCGAAGTTCAGCTTCGCCAGGGCGTAGCCGAGCATCGAGCAGAACAGCAGATTGCAGACGGTCACGAACACGGCCACGAGCAGGGAGTTGAAGAGCGCCTGCCCGACGTCCATCCGGTCGAGCAGTTCCCGGAAGTTGTCCAGGGTCCACTCGGTCGGCCACCACACCGGCGGGCTCGCGCCCAGCTCCCGCTGCGTCTTGAACGACGACAGCGCCATCCACAGGAACGGCGCGACCGTCACGATCAGCCCGACGGTGAGCAGGACGTACACGAGTGTCCGACGGGCCCGGGTCGCCGGATCCCGCCGCGCCTTGCTCGCCGGGGCCGCGAGCGGGGCCCGGGTCTCGGTCGTACTCATGAGGTCTTGTCCTTGAGGAGGCGGAGCTGGAGCGTCGTGATCGCGAGGACGATCACGAACAGGACGTACGCCATGGCGCTGGCATAGCCCATGTGGAAGAAGTCGAAGCCCTCGCGGTACATGTGCAGCGAGATCGTCAGGGTGCTGTCCGACGGGCCGCCGTCGGTCATCACGAACGGCTCCTCGAAGACGTTGAGGAAGCCGATCGTGGTCATGACGGCGACGTAGAGCATGGTGGGCCGCAGCAGCGGCACCGTGATCCTGCGGAACTCCTGGAAGATCCCCGCGCCGTCGATCCGCGCCGCCTCCCGCACCTCCGTCGGAATGGCCTGCAGACCGGCGAGGAAGAGGACCATCGCCGAACCCATGTTGCGCCAGACGGCCATCATGATCAGCGAGGGCATCGCGAGTGTCTCGGAGCCGAGGAAGTCCGGCGTCTGGATGCCGAGTTGGTGGCCGAGGCCAGCGATCAGACCCTCGCTGGGATCGAGGACGAAGCGCCAGATGACGGCGACCGCCACGATGGCTGTGACGACGGGCGCGTAGAAGCCGACACGGAAGAAGGTGCGCAGCCGGTCGATGCCCGAGTTGAGCAGCACCGCGGCCGCCAGGCCGCTGCCGATCGTGAGCGGCACGCCGAGCACGACGAAGTACGCCGTGTTGAACAGCGCCCTGACGAACCTGTCGTCCTGGAACAGCTTCGTGTAGTTGTCCAGGCCCACGAACTGAGCCGACAGCGGATCAGTGACATTGCGCAGACCGAAGTCGGTGAAGCTCATCAACAGCGTGGCCACGATCGGGAACGCCATGAAGGTGAGGAACAGCACCAGGAACGGTGTGGAGAACAGCCAGCCGGCGAGATTGTGGCGGGACAGCCTGTCCCGACGGCGCCGGCCGGGCCCGGTGCCGTCAGCCTGAGCCTTCGACACCACTGCGTCCTGTCCCGCACCCGGTGCACCGGCCTGTGCGGTGGTGGTGCTCATGGGGTCAGTCCACCAGCCCCTCGGCCGTCTTCTGCAGCGTCTTCGCGGTCGCCGCCGGGTCCGCGCCCTGCGAGATCTTCGCCAGGGCGCCCTCGACGGCCGCGGCGAACTCGTTCCACTTCTCCAGCGGCGGGATCGCCTTCGCCGTGTCGAGCGAGGCCTTGAAGGTGGCGAGCGACTCACCGCCGCTCTTGAGGGCGGGCTCGTCCCAGGCGGCCTTGCTGGCCGGCAGCGCCTTGTCCGCCTCGTACCACTGGGCCTGCGTCTTCGGCGTGCTGAGGTACTGGGTCAGCTCCTCGGCCGCCGCCTTGTGCGCGCTGCCCTTGAACGTGACCAGGGAGGCGCCGCCGACCCAGGAGGTCGAGGTCTTGTCCGCGGGGACGGGCACGACCTTGTACTTGTCCTTGATCTGCGGCTGCTGATCGGCGATGTTGCGCACCATCCAGGGGCCGGACTGGAACATCGGCCGCTTCCCGGAGGCGAAGTCCTTGGTGACGTCGTACCCGGGCGTGAAGGTCTTCTTGGCGAGACCCTTCTTGAAGTAGCTCGCCCACTCGGTGAACGCCCGTATCGCCTCAGGGGAGTCGAGGGCCGGCTTTCCGTCCTTGCCGATCAGCTCGCCGCCGGCCGAGTACAGGTACTGGACCCAGCTCTGCCAGGCGCCGGTGCTGCTGGGCTGCAGGTCCGTGCCCCACTCGGTGCCCGACTTCTGGTAGGCGGCGGCGAGAGCCTGCTGGTCCTTCCACGTGGTGGGGGCCTTGTCGACGCCCGCCTTCTCGGCGAGGTCGGTGCGGTAGTAGAGCGCGCGGGTGTCGGCGTACCAGGGAACGCCGTACGCCGTCCCGTCCTTGACGTTGCTGTCCCAGGTGGCGGGGAAGAAGTCGGACTTCTTGAACGTCTTGGTGTCCACCGGCTCCAGAGCGTCCAGAGCGATGAACTCGCCCATCATCGTGGAGCCCATCTGCGCCATGTCCGGCGTCTTCTTGGCGGCGATGGCCGACACCAGCTTCTGGTGCACGACGTCCCAGCCCACCGGGGTCACCTTGACGGTGATGTTCGGGTGCTGCTTGGTGAACTCGTCGGTGACCGCCTTGAGGCGGGTGCCCTCCTCGCCCATGGCCCACACCGTGAGCGTCTGCTTCTTGTCCGCCGCCACCTGCTCACCCCCGCCGCTCCCGCAGGAGGTCAGGGCGAGCGCCGTCACCACCACGGTCGCGGCGACGCTGACGGACTTGGTGCGTGTCATGGGGCCCTCCTACATTCATGTAAGCGCTGTACGTAAGCGCATACATGACCCTGTAGTACGAGGCGGACCGACTCAAGGGGTCTGGAGGTAACGCTTCCGTAAACGTGCGGACATCCGCGAACACGTAGCGGGGAAAGGGCTGTTGTGCACCGCTCAAAGGGTGCGTTCCTGTGCGCATCCGCAGCTCGCCCGGCGGGTCACCGTCACCGGCAGCACGCGCAGTTCGGCCGCCCGGTCGCGCTCGTGGAGCCGGGCGATCAGCAGCTCAACCGCCACCTCGCCCAGGTGGCCGGTCGGCTGCCGTACGGTCGTGAGCGTCGGCCGCACCAGACGACTCAGCGGGATCCCGTCGAACCCGGTCACGGCGATGTCGTCCGGGACGGCGACCCCGCGCGCCTCCAGGGTGTGCAGCGCGCCCACCGCCATCTGGTCGTTGGCGAACACCAGGCCGTCGGGCATGGTCTCGTCCCGGTCCAGCAGCTCCAGTGCGGCCTTGCGGCCCGCGGCCTGGGTGAGGTCACCTCTGGTGTCGGGCGCCTTCGGCAACGGCAGTCCGGCCTCCAGGTGGGCGGCCTGGAAGCCGCGGAAGCGCGCCTCGCCGTCCGGTGAGTCGGCCGGTCCTCCGGCGAAGGCGAGACGGCGCAGCCCGTGGTCGACGATCAGATGCCGTGTCAGCTCCAACTGGCCGTCGAAGTTGGCCACTTCGGCGTGGTCGTAGCCGGTGTGCCGCTCGCCGGCCAGCAGGACGACGGGCTGCCGGCGCCCCACGACGTCGAGGTCCTCATCGGTCAGCGACTGCGCAAGCACGGCCAGACCGTCCACGCGCCCCGCCACCTCGGCGAGTTGCCGGCCTGCCTGGTCGGCGTGCGCGGCCGAGATCAGCAGCGCGTAGCCCTGGCGCCGGGCCGCGCGCTCCATGCCCCGGATGACCTGGTCCGAGTAGAGCACCAGCTCGGCGTCCTCGGCGCCCGCGGCGTGCTCCGCCTCGGTGTCGTGGAAGTCGGGGAAGCAGAGTCCCAGCACTCCGGTCGCCCGGCTGGCGAGCCCGCGGGCGCTGCCGCTCGGCACGTAGCCGAGTTCGCGCGCGGCGGCCAGGACCTTCTCGCGGGTCTCCGCCCGGACCGCGTCGGGGTTGCGGTAGACGCGCGACACGGTCGCGATGGAGACGCCCGCCTGTTCGGCTACGTCGTACACCGTGGGAGTGGTCATCTTGCTGTCTCGCCTCGCCCCTTCGCCCGGCACCTGTGGCGTGCCCGGCTGCCTGCCGTCGTGCCTGAAAGCGCATTCAGCCTACGGTCGGGGAGGGTGCCTGGGCAAGATACCAGGTGCTGGTGCTGGTGCTGGTGCTGGTGCTGGTGCTGGTGCTGGTGCTGGTGGCGACGGCCGCTGGCCTGGGTGCCTGTGGGTGCGGCGCCGTCAGCGGTGCGCGTGGTACAGCACGGGGTTGCGCGGAGTGTCCGGGACCGGGCCGATCGCCGTGCCGGGCATCCAGCCGCGGTCCGCGGCCTGGGGGTCGTTCGAGGGCTCGGCGACGCGAATGCCGGCGTCCATCCCTCTCTTCGGAGGGAATCCGATTTCGTGAGTGCTCTAACCCGCAGGCCAGAGCGGACGTTTTTGCTGTTCGATGTACTGACGATCGCCAGGGGTGCGCCACCGCAGGACCCGGCGAAGTAGGAGCCGGACCAGAACCGGTCGTGCAGGATGAAGCGGTTGACGCGGTCGGTGAACTCCTGCCGCAGGTGACGGGAGGACACGCCCTTGAGCGAGTTCACCAAGGGCCGAACGTTCTACGGGCCGGGCTGGCCCGTCGCGACGCCAACCAGGCATAGCGAGAAGCCACCCCGCTCGCGGGGCGGAGGAGTCACGTAGATCACCGTCATGACGCGGCGTGGGACGGCGGCGCGTGGTGGAAAGGTCCACCCCCGGTGGAGTTCGCGTCGCCGAGCGCGAACGGCTCCACGACGTCCTCGAAGTTCTGCTCGCTAACGGTCTGCTTGAGGCGGGCCTCGGACTCGTCGGAGATGAGAAGGTCCCGGCCGTACGCGATGTGGTGGCTGCCGCGGGCGAAGGCCGAGTGGGCCCATTTCCAGGGCCGGCGGAGGCCGCCCCGTGCCGCAGGCTGGACAGTCCCGGTGAGAGGAGTCAGGCACCTTCCGCCAGCGTGGCGACGCCGGGGCCGTGGAGGTTGTCGAGTGCCGCCCGGCGCCCCATCACAGCCAGAAGCAGGTCGAGCGCAGGCCCCTTCACCTCTGGCCCCGTTCCCAGCGCCAAGTCGGTGTCGGTCACCCTGAGTTGGAGACGCGTCAGTAGCTCCTTGGCTCCGCCGAACGATGCAGGAGTGCGTGTCTGCAGGCGGAGTGACCTGACGACGGCCTGCGTGGGGTAGGTGCGGGTGAGGCCGAGGGGTCGGCGGATGTCCTCGCCGTGGACGACTTCTTCGACGAGCCGGCTGTCGAGGGGCGCCGGAGGGGTTGATGTGCGCGATGCCACCTGACGGAACCGCTCCAGGGTCTCCTGCGGTGTGCTCCAGCGTTCGCGTTCCACGCCACGGGTGTTCTGACGGTTGAAGTCGAACCGTGCCAGGGTCAGGTCTTTCACGAAACCGAGGCGAGTCGTGCGGGCCGTGTCGATCAGATGGGCGAGCACGTCGTGCACGGTCCACCCATCACAGAGTGACGGCTTCAGCCACTGATCGTCCTTGAGGTGCGCGAGGTCGTCGATCAGCGCCTCGCGCTCGGCGTGCACCATTGCCCAGACATCGTCCGTCACGGCATCTCCTTCATCGGCGCGGAGTCTGCCAGGTAGGACTTAGGGGACTACGGGAACTCATCGTCCGGCGCGCGGGGCACACGTTCCGTGACGAGAGGCCGCAGGTGGGTGGCCCGGCCGGTGCGCGGAATGCCGAAAGCCTGGCTGACCCGACGGGATTCTCTGACTAAAGTCAGAGATATGGATGCGACGCAGATCGACGGGGTGCGGCGGTTCAACCGCACGGTCACCGAACGTGTGGGAGTGCTGCACGACCACTACCTGGGCCTCGACCGGCCCGTCGCCGAGGCGCGGCTGCTCTGGGAGATCGGCGTACAGGGCCGGGACGTACGGTGGCTGCGCGAGCGTCTCGGGCTCGACTCCGGCTACGTCAGTCGGCTGCTGCGCTCCTTGGAGACGGACGGCCTCGTAACGGTGGAGCCGCAGCCCGAGGACAGGCGCGTGCGTTCCGTACGTCTCACTGATGCAGGCCGCACGGAACTCGCCGTGCTCGACCGGCGTAGCGACGAGTTGGCCGGCTCTCTCCTGGAGCCGCTCAACGCCGACCAGCGCGCCCGGCTCGTCGCCGCCATGGCCGAGGTCAACCGGCTGCTGACGGCCGCGACGGTCACGCTGGACGTGGTTGATCCGGAACGCCCGGACGCCCAGCACTGCCTGCGGTCCTACTTCGCGGAAATGCAGGAACGCTTCGAGACCGGATTCGATCCCGCGCGGAGCCTGCTGCCCGACGCGGGTGAACTCCGCCCACCGCACGGCGTGTTCCTGGTCGCCCGGCTCCACGGCGAGCCTGTCGGCTGCGCCGGTCTGAAGCTGCCGCCCGGCGCCCCGGCCGAGATCAAACGCATGTGGGTCGATCCCCGCACCCGGGGCCTCGGTCTCGGCCGCCGGTTCCTGGCCGAGCTGGAGGCGCGGGCCGCCCGGCACGGCTGCGAGGTACTGCGCCTGGACACCAACAAGGCGCTCACCGCCGCGATCGGCCTGTACCACTCCTGCGGATTCCAGGAGGTTGCCGCCTTCAACGACGAGCCGTACGCGCACCATTGGTTCGAGAAGCGGATCACCACACCGCGGTCGGGATGAGGCTTCGACGGACTGGTGGATTGCGTGCCGGATGTTGAACATGTCCGGTGGAGCGGGCCCATCTGCGCCGTGTGGACCGCCTGCGGGGCGGCCGGTTGTAGCCTCCCTCTCATGAGCTGGCTCCCGGATGACTTCGTTCACCCCGTCCATGTGCCCGTGCCCCACACGGCGCTGCACCTGAGGCCGATCCGCGAGGCGGACACCGCGCTCGACTACCCGGCCGTGATGGGTTCCCAGGAACGCCTGTGGGAGATCTTCGGTCCGGCCTGGGAATGGCCGAAGAAGACGATGACGTACGAAGAGGACCGAATCGACCTACTGCGCCACGAGAAGGAGATAGCCGCGCACAAGTCCTTCAACTACGCGCTCCTGGACGAGGAGGAGACGGCAGTCCTCGGCTGCGTCTACATCGATCCGCCCGAGCGCACCGGCTCCGACGGCGAGATCTCCTGGTGGGTGGTGGACGACCTCGTCGGCAGCGAGGCGGAACGAGCGCTCGACGCGCTGGTGCCCGAGTGGATCGCCACCCGCTGGCCCTTCCGGCAGCCTCGTTGTCTGGGCCGGGAAATCACCTGGCAGGAGTGGCTGTCGCTGCCGCCTGCCGATTGACCATTCTCTTGGACATCAGCCGCCTGGACCGGCCGGGGAAACCGCACGGAGAAAGCTCGGCCCAGAGGGTGGGGTGCGGGTGCTCGTCGCAACGGCGCCCGGTTACGCCGGGTGGTGCGGGTGGGCCCCGGCGTCGGCCAGGCCGCTGAGAGGGCAGAGGCGGTCGGTCAGGCGTTGGATGCCCGTTGTGCGAGGCGCCGGTGCAACTCGTTGACCGCGGGAACGAGTTCATCGACGGGGCCCTCGACCTCGATCGAGGGAGCGACCTCGTGGATGGTCAGGCTGCGCACGGGCGCCTGGGGGCGGCCCCAATCGGCGAGCCACCCGGACAACTGGGCCGCAGAGGCCACGTACACGATGCGACCCAGCCCGACCCAGGCATGTGCGGCCGAGCACATCGGGCAGTGCTCACCGGAGGTGTAGACGGTGGCGGCGGCCCGCTCCTGAGGTGAGAGGTTCGCGGCCGCCCAGCGGGCGAGTTCGAACTCGGGGTGGAGGGTGGCGTCGCCGTCGGCCACCCGGTTGCGGTCCTCGGCGCGGACGGCTCCGGCGCTGTCCACGAGTACCGAGCCGAAAGGCTCGTCCCCGGCTTCCAGCGCTTCGGCAGCCAACTCGACGCACCGGCGCAAATGGTCCAAGTCGTGGGTGTCCATCAAAGCCCCTCCGGCACTCGAAACTGATGCGCACGCCATGCTCACACAGGCCTCGGGCGGAGTCCCGCATCGGTGCTGTACTCGGCGGGTCTGCAGCAGCGCGATGGGCCACCGAGCGGCAGAGCGCTGCCAGTCGGTGTCGACGTAGGGCAGAACCGGGCGAGGGTGTCAGGTGACGTCGGGCGACGGAGCCTGAGCCACTGTCAGCAGACTGAATTCCGTGCTTGGTTGGGCGCGGGCGTCACGTGGAGAGGGCCTCTGAGGCGGTCCCCTTCTCGTTCGCGGTCGTTGCGCCCTGCGCTGTCGCCTTCGGGCCGTGGGCGAGGACGTAGACGAACAGGGCGCCCGCGACGGCGACACCTGCCCACATGACCTGCTGCCAGCCGTCGACGAAGGACTGCCGCGCGGCGTGGACCACTTGCTGGGCGTGCGAGCCGGCGCTGCCCGCTGCCTCGACAGCGTTGGCCAGGCCTTCCCGTGCGGCGTCCGCGGTGTACTGGGGGATGGCGTGCGGCTTGTGACGTCCTGCACCGGGGTGTCGACGACTCGGATGGCGCGAGCGTCGAAGCGTGCGCAGGTGTCCTCATCCAGCTCGGTGCCGCGGGTGAAGTAGGCCAGGATGTCGGTCAGTTGGCGCAACAGCAGCGCATGGTGGACCGATGCGGGGCCGGTGGCGAGGGCGCCGATGGGCTCGTCGCGCACCTCCCAGCCGTCGCAGTACGGGCAGTGCACCACGCCGCGCACCAGTGCTCGGCGAGGCCGGGCACGTCGGGCAGTGCGTCCCGTAGCTCGGTGGCCACCAGCGCACGGCGCGCCGTCAGGGTGCGGCCGTCGGCCAAGGTGAGCGCAAGACGCAGATCACCCCCGCCACCCGGGGCGGCAGGCTCGGCGGAGGTCACCTCGCCGAAGACGCCCCGCCCGCCGTAGTGGCGCACCTGCTGTCGGCCCCGCTCGAGCAGCTCGGCGGGCGGGATGCCGTCCAGCACGATGAAGCCGTGCATGGCTTCGGCAGGCGCGTTGCGGGCGTGGCGCTGTCGATCACGACGACCGAGTGGCGGGAGCGGGCGAGCATCAGCGCAGCGTTCGGACCAGCGGCACCGCCGCCGATCACCACGGCGTCGACAGTCCCCTGGGGCAGTGCGTCGGTCGCGTACGCGGAAGCCGTCACCGCCCTGTCTTCGCACCCTTTGGCTCGGGAGTGACCCCATCCCTTCTGGGTCACCTCGTCAGCGAACGCAACCTCCACTTGTGTCATGAGCATACGATGTTGCCTATGACGCAAAGTGATGGAGAGCTGGACAGCCTCGTACGCAAACGGATCCGCGCCCTGCGCGTGGCGCAGGGCTGGTCCCTGGAGGAACTGGCCACCCGCGCCGGCGTCAGTCAGTCAACGCTCTCCCGCATCGAGAACGGCCAGCGCCGCCTCGCCCTGGATCAGCTGGTCACCCTCGCCCGCGCTCTCGACACATCTCTCGACCAGCTCGTGGAGAACGCCTCCGACGACGTCATCACGAGTCCCATGATCGACGCGGCGCACGGCATGATGCGCTGGCCCGTCAAGGGCGACCCCGGCATGAGTGTCGTGCGCCAGCGCATGACCGAACCACCGCCGGACAACCCCTCACGCATGCGTGCGCACCCCGGCCGGGAATGGCTCGTCGTCCTGTCCGGCACCGCGATCCTCATGCTGGGCCACCGCAGGTTCCGCGTCGAGACCAACCAGGCCGCGGAGTTCCCCACCATGCTCCCGCACGCCATCGGAGCCGAGGGCGGCCCCTGCGAAATCCTGGGCATCTTCGACCGCGACGCCCGCCGCGGTCATCAGCGCGACAGCGGCAGCAAAGGCGCCGGCGGCGACTTCGAACCGGGTGGCCCCTGCTCCTGAGATCGTGCCGCGGCAGAAGTCTTGCCGCACACCCGCACACCCGACCGCCCACACACCCGCCCAGCAGCATGCCGCCGACAGCGGCAGTCAGGCACACACCTTTGACCTGGACGCGGAAGCACTCATCGCGCGCTTCACCGCCATCGCCGGCCGCTCAGCAGTCCGTGCCGCTACGGTCAGCGACGACACATGGCGACGCGTGACGCCGGGTTTGGTGACTGACTGGCAGCGCGTGTACCTCTTGGGTCACTGCTGTCGGGCAGGGATTGCAGGGGGAGCGGTGCCCCGGGCTCCGCGAAGGCGGCAGCGGTTGGAGAACGGTCGGGGCAGTTCATTCTCTTCAGGTCCGCCGGCGCGAGGCTGTGCCGCTGTGGCGGCCGGAAATTCAGGTGAGTGCTCAGAAGGCTCTGCCACCAGCGGATTTGCCCGCCGTGAGGCGCCGGTCGAGCCGGGTCGAACGGGTTCGGTGCCGAGATGAGTGCCCGCTCAAGATGACGTGGAGCGGATTGGGAGTAGCGTTTACCACTGAGACCGCAACCCGGGACGCGCCACTTCGGCGAAGTCTTCTCGCGGTGGACAGCTCGACTGCTGCTGCGGGGTTCGCGCGTAGAGCCGTACACGGCCGACACGGCCGGTGGATGGCAACGGCGTGTCTCTCAAATCCAGAGCGGTGACATTTCGACCGCGCGCCCCTGATCCTTCTTGCGTGCGCGGCCATCCATCTCGCGTTCGGGTGCGCGAGACGATGGAAGGGAGAAAAATCTCATGCGAGCACTTCGCGTGAAGCGCCTCTTCGCAGTGACCGCCACCGGAGTTCTGATGGCGGGTGGCGCCGCGATCGGCACAGCGGGGACGGCCTCGGCCAACACGGGCTCGACCCAACACAACTCCGGCTACAACTCTTGCTACAACCGTGGCTGGGGCTGGAGCTGGCACAACAACGACTGCCGCTACTACGGTCACCACCGATACGGTGGCTACAACCGCGGCTACTACAACAACTACAACAACTACGGCTACGGCGGCTACGGTCGTGGCTACAACAACTACGGCTACGGCGGCTACGGCGGCTACGGCGGCGGCAACTACGGTGGCGGCGGCTACGGCGGCGGTAACTACGGTGGCGGTGGCTACGGTGGCGGCGGCTACGGCGGCGGTGGCGGTGGCTACGGCGGCGGCGGTGGCGGCGGCTACGGCGGCGGCGGCGGTGGCGGCGGCTACGGCGGCGGTGGGGGTGGCGGCGGACGGTGACTGTCTGCTGAGAGCGCGGTGTGCGGGCCCGGTCAACGCCGGGGCCGCACACTGCGTTACTCCCGAACTCGCCCACACAGCGAGAGTGCGGCATCCGCGGGGGTAACAGTTGCACACACCCGGTGAGGCCACGGGTGTGCTGTCTACGACGTAGCGGGGGACATGGAATTCGTTCGCTGCCACAGGCGGATGCTTCTAGTCTGCGTCGGGTGATGACAGCTGACGACGTGCTGTACGTTCTAACTCTCTTGCGACGGGCGAACGTTGACGTCTGGATCGGTGGAGGGTGGGGAATCGATGCTCTGCTCGGCGAGCAGACCCGAGACCACCGCGACCTGGACCTGATGCACCGGAAGGACCAGGAAGCCGCCGCGCTGGGGGCACTTGGTGAGGCGGGCTTCGTGGAGAGTGTGGATGGGAGGCCCATCCGATTCGTCATGGCAACTGCGGACGGACGGGAGATCGACCTTCACCCGCTGGTCTTTGCCGACGACGGCTCAGCCGTGCAGGCATCCCCCGAACCGCAGCGCCCCTTCACCTATCCCTGCTCGTGTTTCGTGACCGGCACCATCAAGAGAATGCCTGTCCCGTGCTTGTCCGCCGAGCAGCAAGTCCACTTCCACCAGGGATACGAGCCGTCGGAACGCGATCGGCACGACATGGCACAACTGCGCCGCGCCTTCGGGATCACCACGCACTTCTGATCCAGCCTGACCCAAACGAAAGGCCCTGGCGTTCCGCCCTCTCCGCCCTCTCCCACGGTCTGACCCCGAGCTGTCCGGTGGTTCCGAGGTCGAGGTGCGGGGTTACCGTCACGGGATCGGCACCCGCCTTCGCCCGGACCCGCACATGGGGAACGTTCATTGCCGTACCGGCCTCGGTGGTGTTGCGCCACACCAGGCCGGCGGTTGCGGACTCGCCGGGCTTGAGCAGGACGGGCCGTGGCTGCACGTCGGGCCCGGTGCCAGTGGTGATGTCGCCGCTGCCGTCGAGGATTTGGATGCCGTGGACAGGGTTGAGGTCGTCGTCCAGGAGTTCCAGGAGTGGGTATCCGTCGACGGTGTAGTCGCGCGTGCCGCAGTTGTCGAGGTGGAGGCCCACGACGCGCAGTCCCATGGCCGCGTCGCCCTTGTCGGCGCTGACCCGGATGCCGGAGGCGGGGCACGTGCCCGGCGCGGCAGGCGCCTCGCCTGCGGGAACCTTGGTCACTTCGAGGACCTTTGCCCCCGTCACCCGAGGGGCGGCGGGGGGCAGTTCTCCGGCCCTGACGGTGCCTCGCACGGTCTTTCCGGGGCCGACGTCACGCACGGTCGCGGTTTGGTTGGTCATGGCCCCGCCGTCACCGCTCATGAAGGTGAAGACGACTGAGTAGGTCAGGGTCTTGGTGCCCTTGTTGGTGACCTCGTAGGCGGCAATGACCCCCGAGTCCACGGGGAGGCTGTCGGCGGAGACTGAAGTGGTGCGGGTGGGTGAGGGGGAGGCCGAGGGGAGGGTCAGCGATGTGATCCGTACGCCGTCCTTGCCCGGGTCGTCGACCTGTGTGTGGGGCGGCGGTTCGCATGCCGTGAGGAGCAGGGCGGACGCGGCCAGGGCCGGCAGAAGTGAAGCGGATCTTCGCATTCATTCACTTCATCAGGGCGCGAGCCACACGCGTGTGGTGGAGGCCATAATTCCGGCCACGAGAGTGCTACAGGTGGGTTTTTGACGACGCGGTGGCTTTTCCACACCGGCTGGCCCATCGGCGTACCTGCCACGCTCTGGCTCGCCGCCGTTCAGTCGGTGGCGTGGCCGGGTGCCTTCCGCGGGATGCAGAAGAGCGCAAGGGCGGCGGCCGTCAGGTAAGCGGCCGAACCGATGGCCATGCTGGCCCGCAGCCCGGTGGTGAAGTTGCCTGTGGCGGCCAGTAGGGAGCCTCCCAGCGCGACGCCTGTGGCACTGCCGACCTGGCGGGTGGTGTTGAACAGGGCGGAGGCGGTGCCGGAGTACTTGTCAGGGGCGGCCGCCATCACGGTGGTCGTCGACCCGGTGAGGGCGAAGGACGTACCGAAGCCCGCGGCCATCATCGGCGCCACGAGCAGTGCGTAGCTCGGGTTCGGTCCGGCCGCGGCCCAGCCGGCCAGGCCTGCCCCTCCAAGAAGCAAGCCGGTGACCACAAGCGGGCGGTGTCCGCTGCGGCGTGCCAGCCGTCCGGAGAGGACGGAGGCGAACATCGTCATGGCCACTGCCGGGAAAAGGGCGAACCCGGTGCGCAGCGCGGTCAGGCCGCGCTGGTGCTGGAAGTACAGGCTGGCGGTGAAGATCATCCCGTAGAAGGCGAAGTTGAACAGCAGGCCGATGATCGCTCCTCCGCTCATCGCGCGGGAGCGCAGCAGCCGCAGGGGCAGCACGGGGCTGCGGGCCAGGTGCTCCCGAAGGACGAACGCGGCCGCTGCCAGCAGGCACAGGCCGGCCCCGGTCAGGATCAGTGGGTCCGTCCAGCCGCGTCGTCCGGCCTCGTTCAGTACGGCGGTCAGCAGGGCCACCATCGCGACGATCGCGCACTGGGCCGGCCAGTCCACGGGGCGGTCCGTGCGCCGGGCCGAAGGGGGCACGCGGCGCAGTGTGAGCAGCAGGCAGACGCATCCGACGGGCAGGTTGATGAAGAACACCCAGCGCCAGCCCACGGTCGTGACGAGGAGGCCGCCCAGGAGGGGCCCGGCCGAGGCGGCGATGCCGGCCATGGAGCCCCACAGGCCGAACGCCCGGGAGCGCTCGGCGGGGGAGGGATACGCCTGTTGGAGGAGAGCGAGGGAGGCGGGCACGATCAGTGCCGCGCCGGCGCCTTCCAGCAGCCGGGCGGCGATCAGAGTACCGGTGCTCTGGGCCAGTCCGCAGCCGGCCGAGGCAGCGGTGAACACCACCACTCCGGTGCAGAAGATCCGGCGATTGCCCAAGCGGTCTCCCAGAGCGCCGCCGGTGAGCAGGAGGCCGGCGAAGATCAGTGTGTAGCTGTTGGTGATCCACTGAATCCCTGTCAGCGAGGCCGACAGTTCCCGCCCCATCACCGGAACGGCGACGTTGATGACGGTCACGTCCAGGATGACCATGAAGTAGCCCGCGCAGACAGCGAGCAGCGGGGCCAGGGAGCGGCCCGAAGCCGCAGACCTGTCCGGTCCATGGGTCTGGGGACCACCGGCACGCACCATGGCAGCACCGTAGATCAGGAACACGCCTCCCTCGGCAGACCCGCGCCGTGTCAAGTTCTTGCGGACCGCTGCCGGCATCGGACGGCGGGCAATGTTCCAGACCTTGGGTGCGTCACACCCCGGGGGACTGCGATCAGCCTTGACCCTGCTGCTTCAGATTGATGCGGGCGGCGTTGCGGATCCGCTTGGTGCGGCCCCGGGCGGCGAGGATTTCCAGGGCGGCCGCGTTCGGCGCTTCGGCCGTTTTGCGCTGGAGCCAGTCAGATGACTCGAGCAGAGCATCCGGACGCCACGGCTGCCTGAGCATGACGGCCCGGAAGAGAGACCATTCGTGAAGGCGCCGGGTCAGGAACGGGTAGCGCGTCGTGGCCTGGGTCATCTTCGCGGCCCAGGACTCGTAGGCGGGTCCGGAGTGCAGATCGGCGGCTCGGCGGTCCACATGCCGCAGGACGGCGGACTGGGCCATCGTCTCGTCCGGGTCGGTGAGTACTTCGCTGACCAGGTCGACCTCGTCGGCCTCCGTGACCTGCTCAAACTCCCGCAGGTAGGTCCAGAAACGCAGGTGCTCCGCGGGTTCCTCCTCCTGCCCGGCGTCGTGGTGATTCATGGCAGTACCTTGGACACCTGCGGCGACTTGCGGCACCACGGCGGCAGGTCCTTCGCGGAGAGCCGCCGCATCTCGCCGGTCTCGGCCGCCAACTCGGTTACGAACTGGTGGAGTTCGGCGTCCGCGTAGGTCTGGCGCATCACGGGATGATTCTGGCTCGCCGATGGGTAATTGGGCCAGCCGATTTCGAAGTCACGATGCTCGCCGGTGACAACGACCGTGCCACGACACAACTGCGTCTTCACGGCTGGGAGGTCCGAGTCCGCATCTGAATCCGAGGCGGCAGTGGGCAACCGTCGGTCGGTGGACTGGCCGTCTGTCGGCGGGGTGTCGGCATCCGTCGCGGCGGTCGGTGATCCGTAGGCGATGTGTCGGTCAGCGCTGGAACTGTGGATGGCAAGCTGCTCCCTCGGGAGCGGCCGCAACCGTCTCGCCTCTCAGAATCCAGGGAGCCTCCCGTCATGTCGTCCACTTCCTCCGCTCCGCCCTGGGATGTTCACCGGCTGCCGCGCGCAGAGGGCAGCGTCTTCTTGGTCACCGGCGGCAACACCGGTATCGGGTACTTCATCGCGGAGCAGCTTTCAGCGACCGGAGCCACGGTCGTGCTGGGCTGTCGGGACCCGGCGAGAGCCGAAGTCGCCCTGACGTCGATCCGCTCTCGCGTGCCCGGCGCGCAGGTACGGGCAATCCGGCTGGACCTCGCTGACCTGTCGTCGCTCAGCGCAGCAGTGGAATCCCTGGAGGTGAGTGCTCTGCATGCGGTGGTCCACAATGCCGGCGTCGCGCTCGACGACCCGCCGCGTCGCGAGACAGGGGATGGCCATGAACTCATGTTCGGCACGAATCACCTCGGGCATTTCGCGCTGACCGGTCTGCTGATGCCGCTGCTGTCGGCCGCACCTGCGGCGCGTGTCGTGACCGTCGGTAGTTTCGCGGCGAAATCGGAACGGCTGGACCTGGACGACCTCCAGTCCCGGCGGGACTACCAGGCCAAACGTACCTACGGACGAAGCAAGCTGGCCCAGATGTACTTCGGGCTCGAACTCGACCGCCGCCTGCGCACCCTCGGCAGTTCGGTGGAGAGTGCAGTGGTCCATCCCGGCGGTGCCCTGGACGCCCTCACTCCGTCACGGCCGCCGGTCCATGTGCGAAGCCTCGGCGCGCGGCTGCGCGCGGCACCCGCCGCTCTACTCGTCCAAGGCAAGCACGCCGGCGCCTGGCCGGCGGTCCGAGCGGTGCTCGACCCGGCCGCGTGCGGAGGACAGCTGTGGGGGCCACGCCTGTTCAGCCTGCGCGGCGCACCCCGACAAGAAGCGGCATGGAGTCATCTCGCCGACACTGCCGTCGCGGCCGGGCTGTGGGACGCCAGCTGCGACCTGACCGACCACCTTCGAAACCTGGGCGCGCGACCATCTGCGCGCAGACGCCTGAGCGGCCCCTGTGACGCTTCGAACTCCTAGCAAATTCCCCTGTCAGGCGTGGCCGCACGCGCGGAGGAATAGTTGAGCCGCGTGGATCGGCCGGCGCGGATCGGGGGCGGCCGGACTCCGGGAGTGCAAGGGCGATGAGTCTCGTCGCGGTTCCCGGTCTGTATACCCGACACGCGATCAACCGTACTCGAGGAGAGCATCATGACCGCCACCTACACATTCGACGTCTTCTCCAGCCTCGACGGCTTCGGCGCAGCCAGCGGAAACTGGACCGGCTACTGGGGCAAGCAAGGCCCCGAGCTCCTCGAGCGCCGTCTCGCCCTGTACGACGACGAGCAGCGGATGGTCTTCGGGGCCAACACGTATCGGGCGTTCGCGCAGATGCTGGCCTCGAGCACCGAGGACTCCGAGGTGCGTGACCCATGGGTCACCCGGATGAGGAACCTGCCGGCGACGGTGGTGTCGACCACGCTGGAAGGGCCCCTCGACTGGCCGGATGCGAGCGTCGCCGCCGGCGATGCCGTCGATGTCGTCGCTCGGCTCAAGAAGGAGTCCAACGTGCCGTTGCGTTCGCACGGCAGTCTGTCGATGAACCGGGCGCTGATGGCCGCCGGCCTGGTCGACCGCGTCCAGGTGACGCTCTTCCCCGTGATCACAGGTCAGACCGGATTGGACCCGATCTTCCAGGGTGCGGCCGACTTCGACCTCGAGCTGATCGAGCACCGGACCCTCGACGGCGGCATCCAAGAACTCATCTACCGGCCCGCCCTGCATGTCTGAGCCCAGGGACCCGGAGCAGTCAGCGGCATTCGCAGACTTCCTGGCCCGACAGCCGTCGGTCGGCGAGGAGTGACTTTGAGACGGGCACACCGCGATCAGGTTGCTGACTGGTTGAGCCAGCTGATCGCCGGGAGCGGTGGGCATCGAGTCCGACCGCGATCCCACCCCGGCCCGTGACGAGGTCGTCGAGGTCGGCGCGTGCGGCCTGTACGGAAACGATTGGACATCTCGCAGGGCGCGTTCGCGCCGCGGTCGGCCAACTGCAAGCGCGCCGCGGGACTCGTCGCCGTCGCCGGCGCCGTCCTCGATCCGCAGGCCTTCATCAGTGACCGGTTCCCCCTGGACCAGTACGCGACCGCGCTGACGCGCTTGCGGGCCGGCCAGGGCCGCAAGACCATCGTCGTCCCCTGGCAACACCTGCTTAGCGTTCGAAGGTGCCGGTGAGTCGACCTCGGGCCAGGACCGCTGGGCGGACGGAGGAGAGCAGGGAGCGGGGTCGGGCGCGCTCCGGTGCGATTTCGGCTGCAGTGTCGCGGACGTCGGCGTCCAGGGCGAACAGCTGGAAGGTGTAGTGGTGCGGGCCGTGTCCCTTGATCGGAGCGGGGCCCAGGTACCCGCGTCCGATGGTTGAGCGCAGCACCTGGACCCCGGCCGCGGGCTGCCGGGCGGACAGGGCGCCGGCGGGAAGCTGGTGAGGTGTGTCGAGCTGCGCCGGGTCGATGAGGGCGACGCAGTGCACGGCGGGCTTGGGCATGGGGACGTCGGTGTCCTCCATGACCAGGAGGAGCTGCGCGGTGTCGGGAGGCGGAGGGCTCCAGGACAGGTGGGGCGACAGGTCGCTGCCGCCGATACGTTTGCCGGCGTGCTCCAGCGGGATCGCCCCGCTGTCGGTGAAGTGCTCGCTGGTCATTCTCAGGAGGTCGGGACCCTGGAGGTTCGGCAGGTTCCAGGCTATGTGGGCCTCGCCTGCCCGGCGGTTGCTGAGAAGTCGTCCGAGAAGGTTCATCGGGTGGCCTTGGGCATGTGGAGAATCTCCGTGTTGGTGGTTGGTGGCTGTTTCGCCGGGTTCGGGGAGGACGTCCTCGACGCTGCTGCGGTCAGATGTTCTCGGCGAGCCGTCTGATCAGCGGAGCGGCCGCTGCTAGGTGTGTCAGTTCGTCCTGCGTGAAGGCTTCCGCGAGGGCTCGTGCCAGTAGGTCGGTCCGGGCGCTGCGCTTCTCTTGAAGGTCACGAGCTCCGGCGTCGGTCAGGGACAAGACCTTGCGCCTGCCGTCCTGGGGGTCCGGACGCCGCTGGATCAGGCCGGCAGCCTGCAGTGCACTGAGTGTCGCCCCCATGGCCTGCGGGGTGATGTGCGCCTGACGGGCCAGTTCCGAGGAGGTTGCCGGGCCCGTGCGGTCCAGTTGCTTCAGCGCCGAGCGCTCGGGTTCGGACAGTTCGCCGCCTTCGACGCGCACCTGGCGCACCCGGCGAACCAGCAGGCCGACGCTCGCCAGCAGGGCTGCGCCAACTTCATCGGGGGTCGGATCCTCAGGCATGATATTAAGGCTAACTTATAAGTCTGCCTTAGCGTAGTGCGGCGCTGATCTGCTCATCCGAGGCGGCCCGGAAGCCGCAGCGGCTCGGCGGACCGCCGACAGAGCGGACGGGCGTGGGTGGCCACGCGGCGGTTGTCACTCACCGGCATCCATGAGGTGGTCCTCACCTATGTCGATCTGTCTGTCCTGTCTCGCCGCATCAGGACAACCGTCGCCAAGTCGCCATGGCCGGAGCAGGGTTGAACGGCTCGGTCCGGAACTGAGGGGGCGCCGACGCGACGGTCAGGATGTGTTCAGACTCCGGCTGACAAGGTCGGGCCTCATGACCGATACCTCTGAGACTTCTGGGGCGTACGCGCCCTCTGAGGCGGCCCCGGGCCGCCGGCTGCGCTGGAACAAGGTTCCGGAAGTCACCGCGTACTTCTGGATCATCAAGGTGCTGTGCACGACGGTCGGCGAGACCGCGGCGGACCTGCTGAACGAGAAGTTGGGCCTGGGCCTGACCGGCGTGTCGCTGCTGATGAGCGCGCTTCTGGCGGTCGTCCTGGTCGTCCAGTTCCGCACGAAGGCCTATCGACCCGGCGTCTACTGGCTCGCCGTGGCACTGATCAGCGTGGTCGGCACCTTGATCAGCGACAACCTCACCGACAACCTGGGTGTGCCGCTGGAGGCCAGTACCGCGACGTTCGCCGTGGCCCTCGCCGTGGTCTTCGTCGTCTGGCATCGGCGCGAGCGGACCCTGTCCATCCACAGCATCGACACGACGCCCCGCGAGGTCTACTACTGGCTGGCAGTGCTGTTCACCTTCGCGCTCGGCACCGCGGCCGGCGACCTCGTCGCCGAAAAGATGGCCCTCGGCTACTGGGTCTCCGCCGTCCTGTTCGCCCTGGCCATCGCCGCCGTTGCCGTCGCGCACTTCGCGCTCGGCCTGAACGCCGTGTTCAGCTTCTGGATCGCCTACATCCTCACCCGTCCCCTCGGTGCCTCGATCGGCGACTATCTGTCGCAGCCGACCGGTGACGGCGGCCTGGGCATGGGCACCGTGATCACCAGCGTGATCTTCCTCGCGGTCATCCTCGGACTGGTCATCCACCTGTCGGTGACCCGGCGGGACGTCGAAGAGTCCGCGCCGCTCACCCCGCAGGAAGGCTGATCACGAAGCTCGCGCCCGGGGTGTGCCTCTCGTCGTGGTGCACCTCGCCGCCGACTGAGCGGGCCAGGCGTCGCGACAGCGGCAGCCCCAGGCCCGCTCCGTCGTGTCCGTCCCCGGGCCGGGCGCGGCGCCCCGGCTGGAAGAGCTGCGGCGCGAACGACTCCGGCACGCCCGGGCCGTCGTCCGTGACATCGACGCGGACGTCGCCCGCACGGGCGCACGCCCGGATCTCCACCCGGGAGCGTGCGTGTCGCAGCGCGTTGTCGAGCAGCGGGCTCGCAATGCGTTCCAGGAGTGTGCCCGGGACCCCGGCCGACAGGCCGGGATCCCGGACCGTGACGACGACCTCCACGTTCCCGGCGGAATCGGCGCGATCGGCGAGGCCGCGCAGCACCATGGGCACATCACTGACGCCCCGTGTGGTGGCCGCGCTGTCGCGGGCGTCGTCGAGGAGGGTGTCGCAGATCATGCGCATGGACCGCGCGGCGTCCGCGATGGCGTCGTGTGTGGTCCGGGTGTCGGCGGCGGAGCGGGGGCGGGCCTGCCACCAGTCCAGCTCGGCGATGATCCGGGCGAGCGGGTTGCGCAGCTCGTGCGACAGCTCCCGCGTGAGCTGTTGCTCGTGTCGCAGCAGTGCGCGAATACGGTCGAGCAGCGCGTCCAACGACCCACCCAGCTGCGTGAGTTCGGTGGGGCGCTCCACGCTCCCGAAGCGTTCCTCGGAGGCTATTGCGCTCCACTGCGCGGCATGCTCGGTCATGCTGCGCACCGGTCGTAGCGCACGCCCCACCGCCAACCGGGTCAGCGCGTAGGTGCAGGCCAGCATGACGGCGTCGAGCGCGAGCGAGGCGTAGAGCATGTCATCGGCAGAACTGCTGTAGGGGGAAAGGTCCAGCGCGGTGACCACCGAGGCGTCACTTTTCCCGTCGGGCACCGGCAGCGAGCACAGACGGACCGGCCCATGGGCCTGCACGGTGACGCAGCGCCGGCCGCTGCGTGCGGCCAACTGGTCGGCGGCGCGTGTCAGTGGCCCGGCAGCGGCGGACGGCGGCTTTTCGAGCAGCCTTCCTCCGTCGTAGATCCACACGTTCGTGTCCAGCAGTTCCTCACCCGGCGTCTCCAGGACGCGCACCCTGGGTCCGCTGGTGTCGACGGTGGCGGCAACGGCGGCGGCCCGCGTGCGGAGCTCGTCGTCGGCCTGGTGCTGGAGGCGGTTGCGGACGACGGTGTTGAACACCGCGGTGAGGATCACCATCAGGAGCGTGGCGGTGGTCAGCGCCACCAGGGCCAGGCGCCCGCGCAGGGTTCGCGGCCAGAACCATGAGGCGTACGGCCTCATGACAGGCGGTGTCCGACGCCGCGCGCGGTGGTGACGGTCAGCGCGCTGCCGCCGTCGCGGAGCTTGCGTCGTAGCCGGGTCAGATACTGGTCCAGCGTGTTGTCACTGACGTGGGCCCCCTCGGGCCAGCCGGCCCGGATGAGCTCCCGCCTGCGGACGATGGCGCCGGACGCGGCCATGAGAGCTGCCAGCAGCCGGAACTCGGTGGGAGTGAGGGCGACACGCGTCCCCCGCACCGTCAGGCTGTGCCCGACCGGGTCCAGGAGCACATCTCCGCAGGTCGCGGACTGCGACGAACCGTTGCGTTTGAGGGCCGCCCTCAGTCGCGCGGCCAGCTCCATCGTGTGGAACGGCTTGGGCAGGTAGTCGTCGCCGCCTGCCGAGAAGCCTGCCAGGCGGTCGGTGAGCCGATGATGGGCGGTCAGGAAGATGACGGGAAAGACGAAGCCATTGGCTCTGATCGCCTGGCAGACGTCCCGGCCGTCCGCGTCGGGCAGCCCGACGTCGAGCACGGCAGCGTCGACGGCGTCCCCCGCCAGCCGCAGGGCGGTCGCGCCGTCCTGCGCGGGCACGGCGTCGAAATCCTCGTCCCGCAGACTCCGTAGCAGCACATCACGCAGTGCGTGATCGTCCTCGACGACCAGGATTCGATGCCTCATGCCTCTCCCTCACCTGCCTTCACGCGACGCCTCCTGTGCGGACGCGAATCGTATCGTCTACAGTCATGTAGACGATAGCGAGGTGGGGATCGTTCCCAAAACCAGCGCGCCGGGCTGACTGTCGTACCTGCAGTACGCGGCATCTACGGTGAGACATGTGACGCTGAGTGCAAGGTCTCTTCTCCCGGTCAACATCACGCTCGGCGTGCTGCTGATCGTGCTTCTCGCGGTGGCGGCGGGGGTTGCCTACTGGTTTCGTCTGTCTCCCGACTCATCGGCCGGCAGGCCGAGGGAGATCCTGGTCGCGGGGGTGCGTGCGGCGGCTCAGCTCGCCGCGGTGTCCGTGGTCATCACCTGGGCAGTCACCACGGTGGCCGGCCTGGTCGCGTTCCTGGTCGTGATGTTCACCGTCGCCGTACGCACGGCAGGCCGAAGGCTGACCACCAACCGCACCTGGTGGCTGACCGCCGCGCCCATCGCCGCCGGTGTCGTCCCCACGGTGGCCGCACTGCTGCTCACGGGACTGGTTCCCCTCAAGGGCCTCGCCCTTGTTCCGATCGCCGGCATCCTCATCGGCGGCGCCCTGACGGTGACGGTGCTCTCCGGGCGCCGCTCCCTGGACGAGCTGGAACAGCGCCGAGGCGAGGTCGAGGCGGCGATGGCGCTGGGCTTCCTCGACCGGGATGCGCGCATGGAGATCGCCCGGCCCGCGGCATCGGACGCCCTGCTTCCGGGCCTGGACCAGACGCGCACGGTCGGCCTGGTCACGCTTCCCGGGGCATTCGTGGGCATGCTGTTGGGCGGTGCGAGTCCGGTGATGGCCGGGGCGGTGCAGCTGTTTGTCCTGATCGCCCTCATGGCCGTGCAGGCCATCGCGGTCGCCGTAACCGTCGAACTCATCGCTCGACGGCGCCTGTTCCGCCCTGACATGAAGAGCCTCTGAAATTCCGCGACTTCAGGAACCTGGGTCTCGTGGCTCACGATGGTGAGGGGCGTGTTGCGCTCGGCGCGCAGGCGTTGCAGGAGTTCCATGACGGCGATAAGAAGCACTAACAGAAGTCGTTGATCATGTGACTTTCGGCTTGTTCGGTCGTTGGTCTCGGTGTGGGAAAGCGTCAAGCGCGGCCGTGGGTCGTGTCGGATGAACTGTGGTCGCTGATCGAGCCGTTACTGCCCGAGCCGGGCCCGAAGCTGGTGGCGGGCCGGCCGCGGGTGCCGGACCGGCAGGCGTTGTGCGGGATCTTGTTCGTGCTGCATACGGGCATCCAATGGGAGTACCTGCCCCAGGAGTTGGGCTTCGGCTCGGGCATGACCTGCTGGCGACGCCTGGCCGCCTGGAACGAGGCCGGCGTGTGGGGCCAGCTGCATGTCGTGCTGCTGAGGAAACTGCGGGCCTCGAACAAGTTGGACTGGTCGCGGGCGGTGATCGACTCCTCCCACGTCAGGGCAGCTCGGCGCGGCCCAAAAGCGGACCCAGCCCGGTCGACCGCGCGCGACCAGGCAGCAAGCATCACGTCATCACCGACGGCCAGGGCATCCCACTCGCGGTGTCGCTGACCGGCGGAAACCGCAACGACGTCACTCAACTGCTGCCCCTGCTCGACAAGATCCCACCCGTCGCTGGTGTTGTCGGCCGACCGCGACGGCGACCAGACATGCTCTTCGCCGACCGCGGCTACGACCACGACAAGTACCGGCGGCTCCTCTGGCAGCGCGGTATCCGCCCGGTTATCGCCGAGCGGGGCTACCCGCACGGCACCGGCCTGGGCGTCTTCCGCTGGGTCGTCGAACGCACCATCTCCTGGCTGCACGGCTTCCGCCGCCTACGCATCCGCTGGGAACGCCGCGACGACATCCACGAGGCCTTCCTCGGACTTGCCACCTGCCTCATCACCCACCGCCACGTCCAGCGCCTTTGTTAGGACCTCTAAGTCAGGGCTGGCGGTGAGGGCGCGGGCATGCAGGGTGTGCTCGCCCACGTCGGAGCGCGGTCGTCAACGTAGGTGCGCGAGTTCCAGAAACTCGTGCAGGTCATGAGCGGCTTCCAGCACGCAGACGCTGCTAACTCCTACCAGCGCTCCGGCCGCGGCGAGGAGGTGTGCCGGTCTGCGCGGGGGAGGTTCGAGCAGGGCTGCGACTCGGCGGGGGATGATGCCCGGGGCCGGGCTGCGGCCGAGGACCCCCAGGGCCGCTGAGGGCAGGCGTAGCGCGCGGGTTCGTTTGGTGGCCACGGCCGCCTTGGCCACGGTTTCGGCGACTGCGCGCCGGTCGCCGGTGTGGAGTGCGGCGTACTCATCGGCCCACCGCTCGACGGTGTAGGCGACGGACGTGGCCAGCGGGCGGAGCAGCGGGTTGGCGGCGGCTGAGATCTGGGCGAGCGTGACGAACGCGTAGTGATGGTGGTTCAGGTGTGCCCGCTCATGGGCCAGGATGATGTCGTGACCGGTGGGGTCAAGAGCGTCGAGCATGCCGTGGGAGATCACGATCCGGCCGGGCAGGCCTGGCATGGTGTACGCGTCGGCGTGCAGGTCGTCGGTGACGACGACCGACTCCCTCCCGGGGAGGCAGGCCGCTTCGAGAGCGGCTGACCACAGCGCCCCGGCCCGGCGCACGGTGAGGCGGACGGTGGCCGCAACGGCGAGCGTAAGCAGAACGGCTCCTGCCAGGGCCGCGGGCCAGGCTGCCGGGTCGTCGCGGGCGATCACTGTAGGTGAGTAGTCCTCGAGCGCCGCGATCAGCGGGAGACGCACCAGTCCTGCTACGGCCAACAGGCCGAGGACCACGGTGCTGGACACGGCCAGGATCAGTCCGGCTGCTGTCAGCAGCCATGTCGCCAGCCGCGGTTCGAGGCGGCGGGCCAGTGGGCCCGCGCTCAAGCCGGCCAGCGCGGGCAGCAGCAGCGGCAAGTAGACGGCCAGGTGCATCGTTACGTTTCTCCGCTACCCGTCGCTGCCCAGCAGGCGGCGCAGCAGGTCTTCGTCGTCGTCGGACAGCTCGTCCACGAAATGGGTCAGAACAGAGGCGCGGTCGGCGCCTGCCTCCATCACCTGGTGCATGTGCCTGGCCGTCAGCCCCGACTCGTCGGAGACGGGTGCATAGGCGTAGCTGCGGCCCAGCGGCGTTCGTTCGAGTACGCCACGGCTGTGCAGACGGGCGAGCGTGGTGGCCACGGTGGTGTGCGCGGGGGACGCCGTCAGGAGTTCAGCCACGTCTCCGGGCGTCAGGGCGCGTCCGGCCGAGTGCAGCAAGGTGAGGATCTCGGCCTCCAGCGCGCCGTTGGCCCGGCGCCTGCCACCGGTCCCAGATGCCTGTTCCTGAGCACCCAACGCCGTCCTCCTGCCTTCGTGGTCTACAGTCACCCGTATCTTCTATTCGCGAATAGAAGATAATGTGTCCCCAGCCCCGCCGTCACGTCCCAGGTGCGGTGGACCCTGCTCACAGGATGCCTGATGCCTCCTTTGCCTGCCCACAGCCCTCGGCGCGAGAGCATGCCGTTCTGGCCTGCCGTGTCCGTCCTGGCGGTCTGCGGTGTTCTGCTCGGGACCCTGGTTGCCGCGGTCGCGACGCGGGCGTCGCCCTTCGCCCTGGATACGGCCCTGCACGCGTGGATGCTGGACCACCGTCCGTCCTGGGCGCGGCAGTTGGCCGTCATCGTGACCGATACGGGCAGTGGAGCGCCGGCCTATGCGCTGGCGGCGCTGGCCGGAACGCTCGCGCAGCGCACCGCGTACTGGCGAGGCGCACTCACGGGGGTACTCGCTCTGGCCTCGGCGCAAGTGTCACGTATGGCATTGGCCTCGGCACTGGCAAGGCCCAGACCGCCGGCCGCGGACTGGGCGGCGAAAGCCAGCGGATGGTCCATGCCTTCCGGGCACACCACGACGTCCATGGTGGTCGCCCTCTTGTTCACCCTCGCCGTACACCGCAGGGTGCACGGCCGGGGGCGGCCGTTCCTGCTCGCTGTCCCCGGGATCTGGGCAACTACCGTGGGCCTCACTCGCATTTACCTAGGCGTGCACTGGCCGACCGATGTCGCGGCGGGATGGCTGCTGGCCGGCTGCTGGGCCGCGTCGGCAACACTCCTTGTTCTTCTGTGGCGGCGCCGGACCGACCACGCACTCTCGATGGAAAGGCAGCACACGTGAGCGCCATCAGCATCGGACAGGCCGTGATCCTCGGCGTGGTGGAGGGAGTGACGGAGTTTCTGCCCGTCTCCTCCACCGGCCACCTGAAGATCACTGAGGGGCTGATGAACATCCCGGTGGACGACAAGTCCGTCGTCGCGTTCACCGCGGTGATCCAGGTCGGCGCCATCGCCGCAGTACTGCTCTACTTCTTCAAGGACATCGTCCGGATCCTGGGCGCATGGGGACGCGGCCTTCGCCACCGCGACCA
Organism: Streptomyces sp. NBC_01445; assembly: GCF_035918235.1. Lineage (NCBI taxonomy): Bacteria > Bacillati > Actinomycetota > Actinomycetes > Kitasatosporales > Streptomycetaceae > Streptomyces > Streptomyces sp. NBC_01445. The sequence continues at coordinate 9,739,567 of NZ_CP109485.1, forward strand.
GCGCTACCATCACGACTACAAATTCGCCTGGTGGGTCATCTACGCCACCATTCCCGTCGTCATCGTCGGGCTGGCCGCAAAGCCGCTGATCGAGGGCCCGCTCGCCTCGCTCTGGGTCGTTGCCGGATCGTTGATCGTCGGCAGTGGACTGATGTGGGCCGCCGACCAGATGGGCCGGCACAAGCGCGGCGAGGACGACACCACGCTGAAGGACGCCATGCTCGTCGGCTCCTCCCAGATCCTGGCCCTCCTCTTCCCCGGCTTCTCGCGGTCCGGCGCCACCATGTCCACCGGGCTCATCCTCGATCTGGACCGCGTCGCCGCCACGCGCCTTTCCTTCTTCCTCGGCATTCCCGCACTCACCGGCGCCGGCCTGTACGAACTCAAGGACGCCGTCGGAGCCGGTGCGGACACCGCGCCCCTCGTCGTGGGGACCGTGGTCTCCTTCGTCGTGGCGTACGCGTCCATCGCCTGGCTGCTGAAGTACGTGGCCCGGCACAGCTTCAACGCCTTCGTCATCTACCGGGTCATCATCGGCGTACTCCTGTTCGCCCTCCTGGGCACCGGAACCCTCAACGCCTGAGCAGGTCACGGCGACGGCGGAGCCGCCGTCGCCGTCGTTCGGGCCGAGGTCCTGGCAGCGCCCGCGGCAAAGGGCACCTGAACGCATCCTGACTGCCGTGCGGCGCAGCGCGCACCACTCGGTTCGCGGGAGCACCATGGCGGAATGAACAGCTGCCCGGCCCGGCGTATATCGGCGTTCCTTCCCGCTCCTGCCCCTGCTCCCGCGACGGAAGAATGCCGCCCTGAACACCCGAAGCGCTGCCCGGACTGACAGGGCGACCGACTGGTTGCGACGCCGACTCGGCCGCGGGGTCGTCCTGTCCTACGCAGCTGCCCTGCTCCTGCCGGGCCCCGGACTGTGGCTGCGCCGAGCCCACTCGCTGCCCCTCGGCGCGGCAGACCGGCTGTCCTTGAGCACCGCACCGCTCTTGCTCTCTCTGGTGCTCTTCTCGGCCGGACTCCAGGTTCCGGTACGCACGCTGGGCACCCTGCTGCGCCGTCCGATCGCGCTGCTGGCCGGGCTCGTTCTCCACTTGGCGATTCCGCTGCTGGCCATCCCCGCCGTCGCGTTCGTGCTGAGCCGGACGCCCGACACCGACGGCGGCAGCGGCTTGGTCACCGCGATGATTCTGATCGTGGCCATGCCCGTCGCCGCCGGGTCGACAGTGTGGACCGGGAAGGGAGGCGGCGACCAGCCGACCATGGTCGGGCTCGTCCTCGCGTCCACCCTTCTCAGCCCGCTCACCATTCCTCTGGTCACCAGCGCCCTGGTGCCGCTGCTCGGAGGCGGCTACGCCGACAGACTCACCAGGGCGCTGCACGCCGGCGACGGCGGATTTGCCCTGGTCGGCGTGGTCCTGCCGTGTACAGCAGGCATCCTGTGCCGCCTGGCACTACCGGCGCCGTGGCTGCGCCGGGTGGTCGGCATCGGCGTACCCATTGCCCTGGTCGGCTCACTCCTCCTCACCTACGTCAACGCCTGCGGCGCCCTCGGCTCGTTCCTGGCCCATCCGCGTCCGCTGCTGCTGGCCGCCGCGCTGGCCGTGGCGGCCGGCGTCTGCCTGCTGTCGTTCATGGTCGGCCGCGGAGCCGCACGTCTGCTGGGACTGGACGCTCCCGCGGCATCGTCACTCACGCTCGCCTGCGGCATGAACAACAGCAGCGCGAGCGCGGTCCTGATCACCACCACGCTTCCCGACAAACCGCACCTGCTCCTGCCGGTCCTGGCCTACGGACTGCTGCAGAAGACGGCCGCCGGCCGGGTCGTCCGCAGACAGCGGCTACGCGCCAACGTCACGCACCCCATGGCCCACACCTCCTGACCAACGGTCGGCCGGGACAGCAACCGCAGAGTCGCCGGGCACGCACAGCGCCGCAGCGTAGTACCCCGGTACCACCCGCCTGGCCCCCTTCAGCCCCCGGTACCACCGGATCGGGGACATCGCGGTCTTAGCGTTGCGGAGGAGGCGTCAGGCGTGTCCAACGCCTCAGCCCGAAGGAGAGAGAAGCGAATGATCGACGCACAGCAGCTCACCAAGCGGTACGGGGAGAAGACAGCCGTGGACGGTCTGGACTTCACCGTGAAGCCGGGCACGGTGACCGGCTTCCTGGGACCCAACGGAGCGGGCAAGTCGACGACCATGCGCATGGTCATCGGGCTCGACGCGCCGACGAGGGGGTCCGTGACGGTGAACGGCCACCGCTACGCCCGCCACCAGGCACCCCTGCAGGAGGTCGGAGCGCTTCTGGAGGCCAAGTCGATCCACCCGGGCCGCTCGGCCTCCAACCACCTCCGGGCGCTCGCGCTCACCCACGGCATTCCGCGCCGCCGCGTCGACGAGGTCATCGAACTCGCCGGTCTCGGCACGGTCGCGAAGAAGCGGGCCGGTGCCTTCTCTCTCGGCATGGGGCAGCGGCTCGGCATCGCCGCCGCGCTGCTGGGCGATCCGCAGACGGTGATGCTGGACGAGCCCGTCAACGGTCTGGACCCCGAGGGAGTGCTCTGGATCCGCAATCTGCTGACATCGCTCGCGGCGGAGGGGCGGACGGTGTTCGTCTCCTCGCACCTGATGAGTGAGGTCGCCCTGGTGGCTGACCACCTGATCATCGTCGGCAGGGGACAGCTGCTGGCCGACACGACCGTACGGGACCTTGTCCGCGAGGCGGGCGGTGACACCGTAAAGGTCGCGACGCAGGACCCAGCCACGTTGCGGGACGTGCTGTCCGGGCCTGGTGTGGACGTCACCGGCAGCGTCGGATCCGAGGAACTGCAGGTGACCGGGATGACCGCCCGCGAGATCGGGCTGATGGCGGCCGAGCACGGAATCCCCCTGTTCGAGCTGACTGCGAAGGCGGTGTCGCTGGAGGAAGCCTTCATGGAACTGACCAGGGACGCGGTGGAGTACCACGGTTCCACGACCGGTGCCGACACCTTCGGGAGCACAACATGAGCACCCTCACGGCAACCCCCGAGATCCCCGAGACCCCCGGGACCGACCAGGCCACTCAGGGCGGGCCCGTCTACCGGGTGACCGGACGGCGTGTGCTGTCCTCGGAGTGGGCCAAACTCTGGTCCGTGCGCTCGACCTGGATCACTCTCGGTCTGGGCCTGCTGTTCCTCGTCGCCTTCGGCGTCATCGCCGCGAGCCACTACAGGTCCGAGATCGGCTCCGGCCGTCCGATGGAACGTGACTTCGACTCCGCGACGGCCGTGAGCCTGTCCCTCTTCGGCACGAACTTCGCCCAACTGGCCCTCGGCGTACTCGGCGTGCTGGTCACGGCGGGCGAGTACTCCACCGGCATGATCCGCTCGACCCTGGCCGCCGTGCCGCGCCGGCTCCCCGTGCTGTGGTCCAAGGCGGTGGTGTACGGGCTGGTCGCGCTCGTGATCGCCACGTTCGGCGCGTTCGTCGCCTTCCTCGTCGGAAGCCAGATCGTCTCCGGCACGCCCGCTGCCATGGGCCTCGGCCACGCCGGCGTCGTACGCAGCCTGCTGGGCGCCGGGCTCTACCTCGGTCTGGTCGGTGTGATCGGCACCGCCCTGGGCGCGCTGATGCGGTCGGTGGCGGGCGGCATCTCGGTCCTGGTCGCCACCCTCATGCTCGTGCCAGGGCTGATCTCCCTGTTGCCCAGTTCGTGGCAGGGCGACATCAACCCGTACCTCCCGAGCAACGCAGGCGAGGCGATGTTCGCCCTGACGCACGACTCCACCACCCTGTCGCCGACCGCGGGGCTCCTGGTCTTCCTCGGCTGGACGGCGCTGGCGCTGGCCGGGGCGGCGTACCGGCTGCTGCGCAGTGACGTCTGAGCCATTGCCTTCGAATCAGGGGCCGGACCCGCATCATGGGCCGGACCCGCACCATGGGGTGGTGAACTCCGTGATCACCGAAGACCTCGGCGCGATGGGCCCGCTCGTCGCTCGGTTCGGCCGGGCCGGCGTGCGGCTACGGCGCGCCGACCAGGCCCGTCCGTGGGTACTCGACACCGCGGTCGTGGTCCTGGTCTTCCTGGTGTTCTGCCTGCCGGACCTGCTGCACAGGGGCGTTGGGGACAGCGACGGCCCGCGCCGGTTCCGCCTGGCGTTCACCCAGCTCCCCACGGTCGGCATGCTGGCCCTGCAGGCCGGATTGGTGCTGCCGCTGTTGTGGCGGCGGCGATCGCCCGCGGCGGCCTTCGGCGGGGTCACGGCCGTGTTCGTCCTGCAGTGGTCTCTCGGTGCCGCACTCCGCGCGGATGTCGCCCTCTTCGTAGCCCTGTACAGCCTGGCCCTGCACGGGAGGCTGCGACAACTGCCGTGGGCGTGCGCGGTCATGGCGGGTGCGCTGGGCCTGGTCGCGGCGCGGGTCTCGTCGGCGGTGCCGCTCTGGGACGCGCTCTTCTTTCTCCTCAGCACGGCGACCGCGGCCCTCGCGCTCGGCCTGATGATCCGGATCCGGCGGGCCCAGCTGGCCGGGCTGCGGGACCGTGCGGCCCGGCTCGAGATCGAACGCGACCAGCGCGGCAGGCTCGCCGTCGCGGCCGAACGGACACGGGTGGCCCGCGAGATGCACGACATCGTCGGACACAACCTGTCAGTCATCATCACACTCGCAGACGCGGGCGCCTACGCCACGGCCGTCGCTCCGGAACGGGGCACGGAGGCCCTGCACCTCATCGGCGACACGGGTCGCCAGGCCCTCGGCGAACTGCGGCGCCTGCTCGGCGTGCTGCGCGAGGCGGACGGCCCGCGCACCGAACCCGAGCTGAGCCCGCAGCCCGGACTCGCGGACGTCGACGCGCTGTGCGAGGGGGTGCGTGCCGCCGGCCTGAAGGTGATCTACCGTACCGCCGGTGACATCGACGCCCTCGACAGTGGCGTGCAGCTGACCGTCTACCGCATCGTGCAGGAGGCCCTGACGAACGCCCTGAAGCACGCGGGCGCCGACGCCCGTGCGAACCTGGCGATCCTCGTCGAGGACAAGCGGCTGACCATCACCGTCCAGGACTCCGGCCCACCCGCTCCGGCCGCCCGGCGGGGACCGGCCAACGAGGAAGGACACGGCCTGGTGGGCATGCGCGAACGAGCGGCTCTCTACGGCGGACACATCAACGCCGGTCCCGCCGGCGCGGGATGGGCCGTGCGGGCCGAACTCAACCTCGCTCCCCAGGGCGGTGCCCGATGACCACCGTGCTCGTCGTGGACGATCAGCCCCTCCAGCGGTACGGCCTCCGCATGCTCCTCGACTCCGTGCCCGAGACAGAGGTGGTCGGCGAGGCCGCGCACGGAGCCGACGCCGTGCGCAAGGCCGCCGAACTCCGCCCCGACGTCGTCCTGATGGACGTACGCATGCCGGGCATGGACGGCATCGAGGCCACGCGCCGCATCGTCGCCACGGGCGACCGCTCCCGCGTCCTCGTCATGACCACCTTCGACCTCGACGAGTACGTCTACGCGGCCCTGCGCGCCGGAGCCAGCGGCTTCCTCCTCAAGGACGCCCGTCCCGAGGAACTCCTGTCCGGCATCCGCGCCGTGGCCGTCGGAGACGCGGTGATCGCTCCGGCACTCACGCGCCGCCTGCTGTACGAGTTCGCCCAACTCGTGCCCGCCGGCGCGAACGGATCCGCCGAGGACTCGAAGCTGAGCTCCCTCACCGACCGCGAACGCGAGATCCTCGTAGCCATCGGCAAGGGCTGGACCAACGGCGAGATCGCCACCCGCTTCGTCCTGTCGGAGTCCACGGTCAAGACCCATGTCGGCCGCGTCCTGTCCAAGATCGGCGCCCGCGACCGCATCCAGGCGGTGATCTTCGCCTACGACCACGGCCTGGCCCGGCCCCATGGGGGCTGAGCCGATGGGTCTGCGCTCGTGTCCGCCCCGTCAGCGTCGGGCTGTTCGTGGTCCTCGACGCGGGCAGCGTCGGCTGACGGGCTCGGCCCGGAGCCCGTCCTCCGTCCGTACCCGGTCGCACCCCGCCCACGTTGCAGCCGCCCTCACTCCTGCCGGCAACGCACTGTGCTGCCACCGCAGTTGAGGCGCTCGTCCGGAAATTGTCAGACGGCCATTGAGGCTCCCGGGCATGCGCTGAAGCACGTGCTAGCTTCCGCGCATGGAACAACGCGTCAGTCTGATCACCCTGGCTGTTGCCGACCTCGGGCGCTCCCGGGCGTTCTACGAGAGCCTCGGCTGGCGGGGACAAGAGGTCGAAGAGACCATCTTCTTCCAGGCAGGCGGCCTCGGGCTCGTCCTGTGCGGCCGCGACAAGCTCGCACTCGACTGTGGCCTCGACAGCGCTGACGGGACAGGCTTCGGCGGCATCGTCCTGGCGCACAACATGCGCTCCCCGAAGGAGGTGGACGCGCTCCTCACCGCAGCACAGCAAGCCGGAGGCACCATCACCAAGCCGGCCCGGGCAACGCCCTACGGCGGCTACGCGGGGTGCTTCGCCGACCCTGACGGACACCTGTGGGAGATCGCCCACAACCCGGGCTTCCCGCTGGCCGAAGACGGCTCCCTGACCATCCCGGCCTTCGGATCCCCGTAGTGACCTGACGGACCGCTGTAGTTGGCCGCTCAGGGCGATGGTCGTTCGGCGGGGGAGGGCCACTCGGCGCAGCGGCATCGTGTGTGGAGGCATGATTCGCCCGTCCGGTCGGGGCTGCTTCCCCGTTCGAGCCTGTTCAGACCGCGGCCGCGGGGTGGGCTTGACTTCGAGAGCACTCGAATTCGTACCGTGCCCTCATGAGCGACAGCAGCACAGCGCAGCACAAGATCGGTTCGGGTTTCGGCGCCCGGAGCTCCGCCGACGATGTCCTCGCGGGCATCGATCTCACGGGCCGGCTCGCCCTGGTGACGGGCGGATACTCGGGCATCGGCGCCGAGACCACACGCGCACTGGCGAAGGCCGGCGCACGGGTCGTGGTCCCGGCCCGCCGGGTCGGCGCGGCACAGGAGAACCTGGCCGGGATCGACGGTGTCGAGGTGGAAGAAATGGACCTCGGTGACCTGGACAGCGTGCGCGCCTTCGCCGAGCGTTTCCTTGCCACGGGCCGGCCCCTGGACATCGTCATCGACAGCGCGGGGATCATGGCCTGCCCCGAGACCCGAGTCGGGCCGGGCTGGGAGGCCCAGTTCGCCACCAACCACCTGGGCCACTTCGCCCTCATCAACCGCCTTTGGCCGGCACTCGAGCCGGGCGGCGCCCGCGTTGTCTCGGTCTCGTCGACCGGCCACCACGCCTCGGGTATCCGCTGGGACGACGTGCACTGGCGCCACGGCTACGACAAGTGGGAGGCGTACGGCCAGGCCAAGACGGCGAACGCGCTGTTCGCCGTGGAACTCGACCGCCGCGGCCAGCGTCGGGGCGTGCGGGCCTTCTCGCTGCACCCCGGTGGCATCTTGACGCCCCTTCAGCGGCATCTGCCGAGGCAGGAGATGGTCGAGCGGGGCTGGATCGACGAAGACGGCAACCTGCTCCACCCCGACGCGTTCAAGACGCCGCAGCAGGGCGCGGCCACGCAGGTCTGGGCGGCGACCTCCCCCCAGCTGGACGGCATGGGCGGCGTCTACCTTGAGGACTGCGACATCGCCGAGCCCGCCCCGGCGGACGGCTCCCGGGTCGGCGTCAAGGAGTGGGCCACGGACCCGGAGCAAGCGGCCCGCCTGTGGGCACTGTCCGCCGAACTGACGGGCGTGGACGCGTTCGCCGCCTGAGAGATGCGCCGTCGCACCATTACGCGATGACAGGACCAACCGCGCCGCCACGCCCGTTGGACCTGTGCCCCTGACCGTGGCTCAAAGGCCCCTTCGCATGAGAACGCACATCGTCTCGTGGCTACGGATAGACCCGTCGGGCCCTTCCTCGTCCCAGGCGTCCGGTTTGCGGCCGTACGCGACGTAGCCCAGGCGTTCGTACAGGGCGCGGGCCCGGGGGTTGTTTTCCTCCACTGCGAGTTCGGCCCTGCGCAGCCCGCGGTCCCGGATCCGCTGTTCGGCAGCGCGGACGAGCAGCGTTCCCAGGCCGCGGGACTGCAGCGCCGGGTGCACGGCGAGCTGCCACACGAATCCGGACTCCTCGGAGACCTGGAAGTCGATGCCGCCGATCGCCACCGGCAGGTCCTCGGGAGTGCATACAGCCAGGTAGTCCACCTCGCCCGACGCAGCGCGAGCCAGCTCTCGTTCTACGCTGCGCAGGTGGCTGCCCGAGCCGGACCAAGTGCACCTCGGCAGATCCCGTGGCAGCAGATCGCGCACACTGACAGGCAAGATGACGGTTGCGTCGGTGAAGTCGTCTTCGGTAGCCACGCCTTGGAGCATGCCTACCTCTGCGACGGCACGGCAACGCATTTCTCCCCCGGCTCGGCCTCGGGCGTCGGCGCCGACCGGGCAGATGCTCAACCAGGCCGGACTCCCCATTCAGTTCGCCGCCCAGGCCCTCGGCACCCGCACTTGCAACTCGCCCTCTGGAGGACGAGTCAGAGTTTGGCGGGCGTTGCGATCCGGGCTTGGTCAGAGACCTGATGGATTTCCCTACCGGCCGAACCAGCCGATCAGCAGCCGGCTCAGCCAGGGGTTCTCGTCGGACGGCGACGGTACGCGATCTCCGGGAACACTGTCGCCGCGGCGTGCATTGCTGGCCTTGGTCCCGGGCTACTCGCCGGCTGAGGCTGAGGCTGAGGCTGAGGCTGAGGCTGAGCTGTCGGCGTGGTTGCGGTGAAGGGCGGGAGGTCCTGTTCGCAGGATGTGCCGACAGGGGGCGCACGCCACTGAGGAAATAGCGGACAGCATGCCTGCCGATGCAGGTGCTGGGGTTGTCCAGGGCGGTGTGACCGTAGCCGTTGGGGGCGAGCAGGCGGGCGTCGGCGAGTTCTAGTGCCATGGCTTTGCCTCCCTGGTATGGGGTGGCGGGGTCGTAGGTGGGATTGATGACGAGAATGGGGTGTGCGGTGGGTGTGTTCCAGGAGCCGGTGTAGGCCGTGGCAGCCCGGGCCGGCCAGGTTGCACACGGCTCGTTGGCCCAGGCCCACCAGTGGCCGAGATCTCTCGCTCGCGCCGTGCTCAGCCAGAGGCTGTTCCCAATCCCCTTGCGGAACGAGGGAGTTATTCGCTGGACATCGCGTAGGTCAGCGGCGAGCGTTAGCGGGATGGAGAAGGCGAAAATCTGGGACGCGGATGTTGCCAAGCGCTACGACACACCGGGATCGGGCATGTTCGCGCCTGAGGTCCTGGGTCCGACCGTGAGCCGCCTCGCCGAGCTCGCAGGGGAGGGAGCCGCGCTTGAGTTCGCCATCGGGACCGGCCGCGTAGCCGTCCCGCTCGCCGAGCGAGGGATTCCTGTCACCGGCATCGAATTGTCATTGCCGATGGTGGAGCAACTGCGCACCAAGGCGGACGAAGCAACGATCCCGGTGATCACGGGTGACATGGCGACCACCGTCGTCCCGGGGAAGTACACCGTGGTCTATCTCGTCTACAACACGATCTCCAACCTGCTCACCCAGGCTGAGCAGGTCGAGTGCTTCCGCAATGCGGCCCGACACCTCGAGCCCGGTGGTCGGTTCGTGATCGAGCTCTGGGTACCTGAGCTGCGCAAGCTCCCGCCGGGCCAGACAGCTATGGTCTGCCAGGCCGATGTCGGCTACATCGGTCTGGACACCTATGACGTGCTGCGTCAGCACGTCGTGTCACACCACTTCCGGTTCGACGAGACCACGCAGGCTCATTTGTTCCGCAGCCCTCACCGCTACATCTGGCCGGGGGAACTCGACCTCATGGCCCAGCTGGCTGGATTCGAACTGGAAAGCAGGCATGCGGACTGGGCGGGCGGCGCCTTCACTGCAGAGTCGCCCTCTCATGTCTCCGTCTACCGAATTCCGCAAACGTCGTAGCTGGGGTGGGGGTTTCGTGTGTGGGCGACTTCCAAGGCATGCAGCGCACCGGATGAGGCGCTGAGTCCTGTCCGCTCAGCTCAGGTCGGACATGTCGAGTACGAAGCGGTAGCGGACGTCGTTTCGGCGGAGGCGGTCGAGGGCCTCGTTCACCTGTGCCGAGGGGAGCAGTTCGATGTCGGCGCCGATGCCGTTCTCCGCACAGAAGTCCAGCATGGCGGCGGTCGCAGGACGCCCGCCGCTGCCTGCGGAGCTGAGTTTCTTGCGCCCCACGAGGAGGTCCATGGTCTCCACGGTGACCGGTCCGAGGTGCCCGAGGTGGCTGAGGGTGCCGTCCAGCGCGACCAGCTTCAGGTAGGGGCCGAGGTCGTGCGGGGCGGAGATGGTGTCGATGACGACGTCGAACCTGTCCCGGGCCTTGGCCATCTGTTCCGGATCCGTGGAGACGATGAGCCCGTGCGCGCCGAGACGGCGGGCGTCCTCGGCCTTGTCCGGGGAGCGGCTGACGACCGAAGTCGTGGCGCCGAGGGCCACGGCCATCTTGACCGCGAGATGCCCCAGGCCTCCCAATCCGGCGACGGCGACGCGGCTGCTCGGGCCTACGCCCAGAGCCTGTAGGGGCTCCCAGACGGTGACACCGGCGCAGAGCAGGGGAGCGACGGCGGCCGGGTCCAGACCTGGGGGAAGGGGGTAGGCGAACTGCTCCCGGACGACGTACTCGCGGGAGTATCCGCCCAGGGTGGTCGATCCGTCGTGCCGGTCGGTGCCGCCGTAGGTCAGGGTCGGGAAGGCGTGACAGAAGTTCTCCTGTCCGGCCTGGCACATGGAGCACTCGCCGCATGAGTCGACGATGTTGCCGACCGCGACTCCGTCGCCGGCCGAGAAGCGGGTGACCGCGGGTCCGATCTCGGTCACCACTCCCGTGAACTCGTGCCCCGGGACCAGGGGTTGCTCCGCTTTGCTGTCGTGGGCGCGGAGCGCGTGCAGGTCGGTGTGGCAGACGCCGCAGTAGTCGATCCGAACCGCAAGATCATCGGGGCGGAGATCGCGACGCTCCAGGGGCGTTCGTCGCAGCCTCGCGGACGGGCCGTCCGCCAGCCATCCGGTCGTTGCGCGCACGGCATGCCTCCCGTAAACAGACTGTTCGGTCTATTGGATCGTAGGCGCGATGCGGTCGTCAGGCAAACCAACTGTTCTGTCTGGTAGCGTCGCGGGCATGGCGGACCAGCCCCTGACCTCGCGCGGAGCCGCGACTTACCAGCGCATTCTTGATGTGGCGACCCAGGAATTCGCCCAGCACGGCATCGCCGGAGCCCGCATCGAGCGGATCGTGTCCGCTGCCCGCACCAACAAGGCTCAGCTCTACACCTACTTCGGCAACAAGGAAAAGCTCTTCGACGCGATCTTCTTCGCTTCCCTGGAGCGCATTACCAACGTCGTTCCGATCGACGCGGACGACCTTGCGGACTGGGCCGTGCGCCTCTACGACGAGTACCTCCGGCGCCCGGACCTCATCCGGCTGGCCACCTGGGCACGCCTGGAACGCCGGCCGGTCGGCCACCTCGTCGAGAACCACGACCATTACGACGACCGCAAGCTGCGCGCCGTCGCTGAAGCCCAAGCCGCCGGGCGGGTGCGTCAGGGCGACCCTTTCGATGTGATGGCCATGGTCATCGCCATGTCCATGGCCTGGTCGCCGGTGAGCAACGTCTACGCGGCGACCGCCCAGGAGTCACCCGACCTGCACGAACAGCGCCGTGCCCTTCTACACGATTGTGTCCGGCGCGCTGTCGCAGTGGATTGACGGAGGGGCGCGTCGTCATCTTCGGCAGGCCCCAAGGCGCTCCCTCCGCCTGACCAACGTATGCCCAACTGCTGTTGGCGATCCGCGGGCCACGGCAGGTCGTGGCGTCGGCCGGCCGGCAGAGTGATGGCACCTCGGGCGCCCGCATCGGCGTGCTCGGCGTGCTCCGCGTGCTCGGTTTGCGGTGTTGCTGGTTCAGGCTGGGGTGACCGTGGGCTTGGTGGTGTGGGTGGTGCGGAATCGTGCACGGTATTCGGTGGGCGCTACCCCCAGCGTCTGCTGGAACGCCCGGCGCATGCTCTCCGATGAGCCGAACCCTGCTGCCTGCGCGATGTGTTCGACCGGGTCGCCGCCACCCTCGAGCAGGGCGCGGGCCGCCTCCAGGCGTACGGATTCCATGTATTGGCCGGGGGTCATTCCGGTGTCGGCCCGGAACAGCCGCGTGAGGTGGCGGGGGCTCACGCCGGCCACCTCGGCCAGGACCGTGAGGTCGGACGCCACCCGCGGGTCGGCTCCGGCGGCGTCCATGGCGGCGCGTACTGCGGGATGCTGCCCGGTGGCGGGGTTGAGGCGGGCGCTGAATTGTGACTGGCCGCCGGGGCGGGCCATGAACACCACCAGCTCACGGGCCACATCGCGGGCGGTGTCGGCGCCGTGGTCCTCCTCGACCAGGGCGAGCGCCAGATCGATCCCCGCGCTCACCCCGGCCGACGTGACGACGGGACCGTCGCGTACGTAGATGGGGTCGTGGGCGACGGTTACGGCCGGGTAGGCAGTGGCGAGGTCGGCGGCGAGCCGCCAGTGGGTGGCGGCTCGCCGGCCGTCCAGGATGCCTGTCTCGGCAAGGAGGAAGGCGCCTGCGCAGACGGACGCCACCCGCCGTGCGCGGCGGGCGAGTTGGGCCGTGAAGGCGACGAGTTCCGTGTCGTGTACGGCGGCGCGCCAGTCGCTGCGTCCGGGGACCAGGACGGTGTCGATGCGGCGTGGCAGCGCGTCCGGGTCGATGTCGACGCCGATCCGCACGCCTGACGAGGTGCGGACGTCGGCGCCGTCGGGGGAGACGATCCGCACGTCGTAGGCGGCGCCGCCGGTGGTGGCGGTCGCCGTGGTGAATACTTCCGTCGGCCCCGTCACGTCGAGGAGTTGTACCTGGTCGAAGGCGACGATCACGATCGTCGGCGCCGCCGGCCTTCTTGGGCTCACTGCTCCCACTTCGAGTCGAGGATCGTCCGCACGAAGTCGCCGCGCTCGAAGCCGGGCACGTAGTGGGCGAGAACGTCGGCCTTCACGTTGCCGAAGGTGGTGTCCGGCTTCGGGGCGACACCGTCGGTGAAGGCCGCGAGGATGCGGTGTTTGAAGTCGGGCCGCGGATGCAGGGCGACGATGTCCGCGCGGTCGGCCGCGGACAGGTCGTCGTAGCCGATGCCGAGCACGTCGTACTCGACGCCTGCGGTCACCAGCGCGACCTCCGGCTCCATGTACTGGGGCACTCCCGGCGTGGTGTGCAGGGCGATCGCCGTCCATACGCGGCGCACACTCTCCGGCGGAACGTCGCGCGCGGTCAGGAAGCGCTGGGCTTCGTCGGCGCTGTCGACTTCGAAGCGGCGGCCGCTGCCGTGGAAGCGTTCGGACAGCCCCAGATCGTGGAACAGGGCGCCGATGTAGACGAGTTCGGGATCGTAGGAGAGGTCGCGCTTGCGGCCCTGGAGCGCCCCGAAGAAGAACACCCGCCTCGAGTGGTGGTAGATCAGTTCGCTCGTCGTGTCCCGTACAAGCTGCTCCGCCTCGCGCGCGAGCTTCGTGTCGGGCACGGGCACACCCGCCACTGCAGCACCGTCGTTGTTCATCCTGCTCACCCGGACCTTCCGTACGCGATGGCCTCGTCCTGCCGATTCACTGCCGACGTGTCTGCCGACCTGTTCAGCATCCGTCGCGTAGGCGGCGCGCGCCATGGCTGTACGGCCCGGTATGCCACAGATACGGACATCGGGCGGGCGGGTCGGTTCAGGTGGGTCGGCGGGGCGGACGGCTCGGCTTCGGGCCGGGGCCGGGGCCGGGGCCGGCGTCTGGCGCCGGGTGGCCGGGGCCGCCAGGGCGCCGATGACTGCCGGAGCTGTTGACTGCGGCGCCTGCCGGGACAGCGCCGAAGCCGCCTCGCCGTCGGTGGGGCCTACAATCCCCAGACCTCGTAGCCCTCCCACCTGTCGTGGTGGGGGAGTGGGGGCTTTTGTGCGGGGTGGTGCGGCTAGGCGATGGGTGTGGAGCGGATGGCGGAGATGTCGAACTGCAGGCGGACTTTTTCGCTGACCATGGTGCCGCCTGCTTCGAGGCGTTGGTTGTAGACGAGGCCCCATTGGGTGCGGTCGATGGTGGTGGTGGCGTCGAAGCCGGCCCGCTCGTAGCCGAAGGGGTCGAGGACGGAGCCGAGGTAGTCGAGTTGGAGTTCGACGGGCCGGGTGACGCCGCGGATGGTCAGGTCGCCCGTCATGCGGAAGGTCTCTTTGCCTTCGTGGGTGGTGGAGGTGCTGCGGAAGGTCATCTCCGGGTGGCGGCGGGCGTCGAAGAAGTCGGTGCCGATGAGGTGGGCGTCGCGTTGTTCGACGCCGGTGTCGACGCTGGCGACCCGGATGGTGATCTCGGCCCGGGACTGGGAGGGGCGGGCTCCGTCGAAGTACAGGGTGCTGTCGTAGTCGGCGAAGGCGCCGCGGACGGTGGTGACCATGGCGTGGCGTACGGAGAAGCCGATGCGGCTGTGGGGGCGGTCGATGGTCCATTGCCCGGTGAGTGCGCGAAGGGCGGGGTCGAGCGTGGCGCCGGCGGTGTCGTCGGGGAAGGGCGTACGGGGGCCGGCGGCAGGCGTCGGCTCGATGGTCGTGCTCTGGCGACGGCTGAAGATACCCATGCGGTCGTAGCCCTCCTCGATTTTGGTTACTCCGTGTTATCACGGTGTGGGGAGGGGGTGGGCGGGGAGATGGGTGGCCTCGTCCGATATCTCTGTCGCGGCCTGCAAAGATGCACAGGATCGACCCAGGATCGTCATGAGTGTGCATGCACTGTCCGGCGATACGTCTTCACGTAAAGTCACTGCACGGTTCGGTGAGGTGGCGAGGTCGGTGTTCGTGGCGAACTCGGTGACCGCCCCTCGCAACCC